>JBAXTA010000416.1:0-3278 GCA_037130415.1 Spirochaetota bacterium | reverse complement strand
TTGATTTCCTCGTCGCGAGCCTGGGTTCGCTCGATGAGGCCAGCTACCTGGCACGTATGGCAGGCCAGTCAGGGGCATCAGAAAGCGCCCAGCGCATCGTATACCACTGTCATAACTGATGCCTATTTTATGGCTGGCTACTGGCGAGTTCCAGGTGATACGGATGCGTGGAAGCAGCGATTCCTCGGTTCCCCGCGCCTGTCTTATTCGCAGATCAATGCCGCCACGAGCGCCGTGCTTCGGGACGAGGAGCGTGCACAGGCTCGGCAGTGCGAACTAACCAAGAGCATCGAGCGGGGCGGCTTCGGAGGATTGCGCGATCCGCGTCCATTCGATCGATCTGGGTGTGACCGAGACAATACGCGATACCGGCAACCTCCGAGACTATCGGAACCTCGCGAGTCCCTTTGCGCTGCCGCACGCTGCCCTCGTGCTGATTGGGGTGGGGGCCAGCTTGCCTGATGGAGCTCCCCTCGAAGCCGTGCTGCAGGCAATGGGTGGTGGACTTGAGATCACCCTTCTGTGCGCGGTGCCCAAGGGCTCGGGACTTCGTCGGCGGAGTCAAGTACATCGAGTCTCGACATGGGCTCAAACCACGCGCGGTCATCCACTAGCTCGATAGGGGAACTACCGATTCGGCATTGCTGCCTGGGCAGGATGCGGTCTTGATAGCGGGGGGAACGGGCATTTTGCCGTTTTTGTCCTATCTGCAGAACCTGGACAGGGGGAGCGAGGCTGGGTATGAGAAAACCGACAAGGCAGAGGAAGAATCCCGGTCGTCTCTCTGTGGGCCAGGCTCCTGTCGGAATTGATATCGATACTGTAGCAAGCCATGCCTTTTATGGGGGAAGCCCCTATCATAAGGATACTCCGAGTTTCGCGGGGAATATGCCGAGACCCCGGCCGGATGCGAGCCTTTGTCCACGCAATCTCGCCTATCGACAAGGAGACGTCCAGCGCTGGCTTCGAGAGGGAATCACTGCTGGCAACTTCAGCGACTATTGGATAAAGGGCTTCCCGAAGTATGTCTGGTACAAAGAAGAGGGCATCGTCTTCGAGGGTCAGCTCATGGATCCTGCTACGGGGACCTACAAGGGATATCCCCTGGAAAGCGACGAAGTCGTTCGGGGCCTGAAATGACCAGCTTTGCCCTTGACCATGAGTGGGTCGAGATGACTTCCGGGTCGGAACCCGTTCTCGATTCCACATTCGCTTACCTCGAGATTATCGTAAACGATCGGTCTACCTTGGCCATCTTGGATAAACGTGGGAAAACCGTCCGGTCACGAGTTCTTGTGCCATTGTTTCCTCTCGCTCGATGGCTGGTGTCGAACTGGTGGGCTCTCTTTTTCGAGCCTGAGTCGCCATACCGCAACATCTTCAATCCCGGATATTTCAGCAGGCATTCGATGCGATCCGTTGGAGATGGTTTCGCTTTCCCTGCCTTCGCGATCCATCCAGAAGGTTCCTTCGCGCGGCTCGAGTGGAATCAAACCTCAACCGCGTTTCAGAACATCGACTATGTCTCGGAAGGCAGCGCCCATATCAAGCGATCGCTTGTCAGCGAAGGCGTCTCCGATTTGATCGAGTCGGTATTGTCACGACTGGAAGCACGTGATGTGGGAGATGAGGGCCTTCTTGACGAATGGAAGGCCATACGCGAAATTCCGGAAGAGGAAGCCGAATTCTGTGAGGCGGCGGCAAGGCTGGGGCTCGATCCCTACGATCTGGATGGAGATTCGGCGCAGTCTTTGATCGAGATATGGGAAGCCTTGCCTGTAATGGTGAGGAAGGATGTATTCTCGGCCTCCGAATTTTCCAACTTGGGAAGGGCTGCGGATTGGGTATGTTCGGGACTCGGGAAGATAGAACGGGATGACGCCTCAGATGGTACTTGGAAGCGCATACGTAGCTTGATAGGGAGGGGCGAGGTTGGTCAATTCCCGTGGCTCGAAGGGTATCGAGTGGCCAGGGAGATACGTGGAAAGGCTGGATTTGGCGACTCTATCCCCATCGATCTCGAGAAGGCGGCAGGCGCGGAATTCCGAGTGCTTTCCGACGAAAAGCCCCTGATTCGGGGCATTGACGCGCTTTTCGGGATGAGCAAGCACTCGGCTCCTTGTTGCTTTACACCCAAACGCAACAAGACTGGTCAGCGCTTCGTTCAAGCACGGGCGTTGTTCGATTTCTTGACGCTCGACGCGGGCCAGCCATCGGTCATCACCTGTGCGATCACCGAGCGGCAGCAAGCAAGCAGGGCCTTTGCCGCCGAGTTGCTCGCGCCCGCATCGTTGGTCAAGCAACGGATCAGCTCCGATGCCATATCGGAAAACGAAATAAGTGAACTGGCAGACGAGTTCCAGGTTTCGGAACACGTCATTTCCAGGCAGATAGCCAATCACAGGATTTGCTCGATTCTCGAGCCGGCCTTTGAACCAACAGAGAAGTGGGAATCCGGTTCAAATTGGAATCAGACAGGATAACAGGATTGGCAGGATCAACAGGAAAGGAAATAGAGGGGCGGAGGATTGTGCTGGCCGCCTGCATAGCGATGGCAGAATTCAGAGGGTCAGACCCCCCGAGTGTGTCATTCGCCTCCAAGGCGATACATATCCGATGAGCGGAGGGGAAGATGCCCATTATTGAAGGAAAAAACGCTGCTGAGATCGAATGGTTCAATAAAGAGAATGTTGCTATCAAGGATCAGCTCATATCCTGGCTGCGCGAGCTTGGACACGAAACTGAAACAACAGAAAACACGGCAACGAGGGAGGAAGAGATAAGCGGCGAATACGATGTCAAGGAATACACGATAAAAATAGACAAGTCATTGCAAATTCAAATCAAGCCATATGGAATTTGGATCATCGGCGCCAAGGGCCGCATAGATATTCATGGACCTTCGGGGTATGAAAAGATCGTTTATTTTCTTCCCGGGGGGCCTGTCCCCGAAACCGAGATCAAGACCGGAGATAAAGCAATCAAAAAAAGCACCAAGGCGTACTTCAAGACAGTCGATTCCGAAGGCTGGTATTGGTATGATGATAGCTCATACCGGAAGGTCGCCAAGTTTAGCAAAGAAATAATTGAACCCCTGTTGGAGAGGCTTCAATGAATCAGGCCGTCGTCGATGAGGTCTTTTCAACCTACGAATATATCAAGGATTCAATGAAAGTCGCCAAGAGGACGATCAATAGAGATCTTTCAATTCTCCAACGCAGGACATTGTTCATAGGTGAAGACAAGGGCAAGGTATTGACGAGGCTGGCTGAGGTCGA
>JBAXTA010000415.1:0-3316 GCA_037130415.1 Spirochaetota bacterium | reverse complement strand
CGGGCGGGTTCCCTTTTCAGGGTTTGCGGTGGTGAGGGTCAGATCCTGCGGGCTCGGCAAGAAAAGCCCTCCACCGGTTTTCGGCCATGCGCCGAGCACAGGCTACTGGCAGGTGGAGGGCACTTGGGCTTCGTCCCCTTGTCTATCCCGCCAGCGAGCAAATCCGATAACGGCGTGCTTGGCGAATGGGGAACTGGCGCGGCTTCGGTCCGTTGTCAGTCGCGCGCTTTGGCACTGACCCCATGGCTTCGTGGAACTTCGTTCCTGCATGGAAAAGACATCGGGCTTGGGGGGGCGACAACACGGAAACCGATATTGTTGTTCCTGTTGTTCGGGTTGTTGTTGTTCCGGTTGGAGACAGTGCAGTTACTGGTACTATTGTTCCAGCTGCCACCCCGTTTAACACGGTTCGACCTCTTTGAAGCTTTGCCGAAACACAGCGTAACGAAAGCGACGGGAGCGTGCAATACCCAGGTGCGAAGCGGATGCGAGGGCCCTATCGGCGTATGCCTGCTGATCGAGCACGCCGCGAGCAATACCCGACATAAGCGCGCACTGCGTGCGGCGGTAGCGCCGCCGTGTCTTTTCCATAAGAAAGATGCCACGGGGCTTGACGAGAAAACCGCAAAACGGCACTCCCGCCGCAGTACGATTAAGGATAGGCACTTTGAGTTCAAGCCCTAACTGGGTATCAGCAAAGGCGCGCAAGGTGCGCTCAGCAGCGACCAGGATTTCTTTTTCACAAGCCCAAAGCGCCATATCGTCCATATACCTGACATAGCGACCCATGTGTAGCGTTTCAAGGGCGAAATGGTCGTAGCCGGAAAGATAGTGGTTGGCAAAATACTGGCTGGTAAGGTTTCCGATGGGGAGTCCCCGCCCGGGTGAAGTCTCGTAGCTGTCGATGATTGCGAAAAGGACGGCCAGGACGCGCTGATCTGCGATGAGCCTCAGGAGCTGGCACTTGAGGGTGATGTGGTCGATCGAGTCGAAATACTTACGGACATCCAGTTTGAGAAACCAGGCCTGCGACTTGGCGTGATGAAAAGCGGATAAAACCGCCCGCGTAGTTCCCTTGTTCCTTCGACAGGCATAACTATGATGGATTTGCGCCCGCTCGAACAAGGGATCGAGGATGTTCATGACCGCGTGCTGGGCAACGCGGTCACGGAAGGGAGCGGCAGAGATGCGACGTTCTTTCGGGTCGGTAATCGTGAAAAAGCGATAGGGACCAGGCGCATAGGTGCCTGAATTAAAAGACTCGGCAATCGAAAGGAGATTGGCTTCGACATCGCGGAGGAAGTTGAGACGGTCGAGGGTTAGGGGCTTGGCGCGGCAGGACTTGACGTAGGCAAGCTTGAGATTGTCGAGGTCGACGATCGATTCGATCAGATGCCCCGCAGGTTGCACCTCAAAATGCCTGCACGGAAAGGCAAGCGAGGATTTGTTGCCCGTAGCTGGCTGCCTTGGCTTCGCCGATGCCCTTGATCTCACGCAATGCGGCCAGGCTGCCGGGTTTGCCTTGGGCAATCCGCGAAAGCTGCTCGTTGGTGAACACCGCATAGACAGGTAGGCCCGCAGCTTCTGCAAGCGTAGTCCGGACTTCCTTCATTTTCAGGAAGAGAGCGAAGTCGGGCTCAGACAATACATCGCGATAATCGATTCCAGGCTTCTGACCGGCTTCCGGCAGCCCAGCTTTGCCACGCGGAATGTACTCGATCATAAAGGTCCAGGCGCTTCCTCGGGCGATACGGGTCAGCCGCTTATCGACCTGTACAATGCGGTTTTTCCGAATGAAGAGGTTCAACTCGCCTAAGTCTGGAACTGGCTCCTCGAGGCTTATATTGAAAACAATATATTCACTATTCACTATGCCCCCTGTCCGGAAAATATTTCCGCCCCTCCGGGGAGGCCCCTTCGCCCCTTTGCGTCGGTGTACCCTCCCTCTTTAACGCTCCCTTCGCCCCTTTCAAGCCCTCGCCTCGTGAAGCTAACGCTCACTTCGTTCGCTTCGCTTCGCTCGTTCCTCGGGCTTTCTCGGGGCTCAGTCAGCCCCTGTCGTGGCCTTTTTTTACGGACTTGGGGGGGCGACAACACGGAAACCGAAAGTGTAGATCCTGCTGTACGGGTAGGGGTTGCTCCGGTAGGAGACTGTGCAGGTACTGGTACTATTGTCCCAGCCGCCACCCCGTATAACACGGTCCGACCCTGTAGTAGCGCCCTTCGGATCTGTTTGTGCCCCGCTCGGGTAGGTCCCATACCAGTCCCAGCACCATTCCCACACGTTGCCGCTCATGTCGTAAAGCCCGAGCTCATTGGCTGTTTTTCCACCAACAGCGTGCGTTGTGTTTCCAGAGTTCGTATCGTACCAGGCCACCCCGTCTATCGTGCTTGAGCCTGCATAGGTAGAGCCATGCGTACTCAAGCCACCCCGCGCCGCGTATTCCCACTCCGCCTCTGTCGGTAGCCGATAGCCATTGTTCGTCCAGGTTGCCGTCACCGTCGCGCTGGTGATCGGATAGCCTGCCGCCGGTGTGCGTCCGCTGACCGTATACACTGGCGTCCGGCTCTCGCGCGTTGAAAGCTTGTTGCAGAACTCCACTGCGTCGTACCAGGTCACGCATTCAACTGGGCCTCCCGTCACGGTCGAGAAATAGCTTGGGCTGCTGCCCGTCACTGTCAGGTATTGTGCCTGGGTTATCTCGTACTTGGACATGGCGAAGGAGGAAACTGTTACTGTGCTTGTACCGTTGTTGAAGCTGCCACCGGTTACGGGTAGCATCGTAAGGAGAGCTTCCTGGTAGCTTGCTGTCCCCTCTGCTGATGTCAAAAAGCCAGTGCCTGTCGCCTCAGCCCGCAGGGTTGTCCCCAGAGGCGCCGAAATGGATGCCACGGGGCTTGATCCGGAATGCCTCGTGGCGGAACTGGTCGGGTCGCTGCCGTCTGTTGTGTACCAGATGGTGGCCCCGCTGCTTGTGCTGCTGATGGTGACTGACTGGGTGCTTGTGTAGAAGCCACCTGGTGGGTTGAAGGTCGGGGTTGCGGCAGGAGGGTAGCTGATGGTGAAGGTTCCGTTCGCCGCGCTTGACAGGGAGGTCGTAGCCGAAATGGCCTTAGCCTGTATGACCATGCTCGTCCCATGCCCCGCTACGGAAATCGGCGTGCTGTACACCGTCGACGAGCTTGTCGGCGTCGTATTGTTGGTCGTGTAGTAGATCGTCGCACTCGGCGTCGTTGTGCTGAGGGCGATGCTCTGGTCGCTGGTGTAGGTGCCTGCTGCCTTACTGAAGCTTGGCGTCCCTGCAAGCGGATAGTT
>JBAXTA010000414.1:0-3321 GCA_037130415.1 Spirochaetota bacterium | reverse complement strand
TCTTGCTTTTCGAGGCGACGACCTCCGATGGCATATTCTCCGGAACGATCGGCATTGATGTCGTGCCCCTGCCGAGCCCTGGCCTGACAGTCACTGTCACCGCACCGACGGCTGGCAGCTCGACGCTGACCTTCCAGAATTCCGCCGGTACGACGATCGCGACGATCATAATTGGAAAGACCACTCCAGTGACCGTGAAGACCAGTTTTACGGCCGATAGCCTGGCCTGGTACCTGGACGATAATCTTTCCACGGCAATTTCCACGACGGCGACCTGCCTGGTAAATGCGACTAGCCTGGGCTACGGCCGACACAGCCTGCATCTCGAGGCCAAGGTCGGGACAGCCTACTACTCTGGAAGTCTGCCCTTCGATGTGGGGGGGGCGCAATGAGAAGCCAGATGACCCCCGACTGCGCCGAGACAGCGCTTTCCGTCAACTCAACTACCACATTCGCCACAAGGAGATACCGCGCCATGAAGAAGAGCATAGCCGCCGCGCTGTTCCGAAGCTCAATCGGACTAGTCCTCGTATTGATGGCCGCAGGCTGCGGCTTTTCAGGATTTGGCCCCTCGGTGCAGTCGGCTGCCACAGGCAGCCTGAATCTCACAATTATGACTGACACGGCATCCCGGACCATCGCTCCGGCGACGGTCGACTTTCCTGCCGTAGCGAAGTACCGCGTAGTCATGAGCCGCACAGGCTACAGCACGCTGGCCCAGACCTTCACGACTTCGCCCTGCTCGGTGACCGGCCTCGAAGCCGGGAGCTGGACGGTAACCGTGGAAGGACTTACGAGCGCGGACGCCAAGGTCGCGAGCGGCACGACGACTACCACCATTGCCGCCAGTGGTACCAACAGCGCGAGCGTCAGCCTGGCCTACCTCCTTGCCGATGTCGGCAAGCCCGGTTCGGCGGCCATCACCCTCGAGTTCCCGCACTCGGCAGGTATCGACAGCGTGATCGGAAGCCTCGAGGGAACGGCCCTCACGCTGACTGTCGCCGCCAAGGACGCGACTACAGACACAGTGGTGTACTCGGCAAGCTCAGTGGTTATCGGCAATCCGCGACTCCTCATAACACTGAAGAAGGGCAGCATAGCGCTGATGCATTGGACGGAGCGGCTCTTTGTCTACCAGGGAATGGCGACGGCGAAGACCGTCACGCTGGCAGTCACTGATTTTGCGTCAGCTCCTGTTGCGCCGACGAGCTTCACCGCGACTGCTTCGAGCGATGGCATCACCCTCCTCTGGACGAATGTAGCAGTGGCCGAGACCTACGCGATCACGCAGAGTTCAGGTGGTGCTGCGTATTCGGATCTTGCTGGAGCCACCGCCATCGCTGCGGGAACCACGACCTACAAGGACACGAGTGCCGTGGCCGGAACTGCCTACACCTACAAGATCGTGGCGAAGAACGGCTATGGCAGCTCGACCGCGGCGACCTCGAGCTCGGCCACGGTGCCGACCTTCAATGAGACCGCCTTCAACACCGACGTGAACTCGGTCTACTACGGTGGCTACAACATAATCTCCGAGAAGATCTACGGTGATTTCTACGTTTCCCCCGCGACCACGACCTCGAAAGGGAACACAGTCACCTGGACCATCACCTCAACTGATGCAACCAAGCCCATGCCCACGGGCACCTACAAATTCGGGACTGAGACGGGTACGTCCCGGACAGTGACCTGGGTCCAGCCTGATGTTGCCGCGGACATTCCGGTCCGACTCACCGCAACGGTGACCGATGGCACGCATACTGGCACCAAGAACTTTGACATTACAGCCCTCAGGGTGAGCAATCGCCTTTGGACCGATGTCGCAGCGAGCGACGACGGCACATATATCCTTGGCGCGCGTAATTCCGGCTCCTCTACTGGAACTTTCTACTCCTCGAATGACTCTGGAACCACCATCAAGATTCAAGGAAGGGGTAATAGTTGTGTTGCGGTCGGCATGGACAAAACCGGCCAGTACCAGGCCGCGCTGGAAATCAGCAACGAGAAGAATAGTGAAGGCAATCTCCAGGACAAGGCCTATGTCTGGATTTCCGAGAACTTTGGAGCTACCTGGACGCTGGCCGATCCGTGGCCTACCGTACCCGCGACCTTCAAGGACATGTTCGTCTCCCCAGAGAAGCAAACGGCTTCGGGTAAGCCCCTCATCGCACTAGTCGAGGCGGGTCTGCGCATGGTCTCCCTGGACTTCGGCGCGACCTGGCCCGCCGATCACAAGGTACAGGATGTGGACGCCAACAGCACGCGTTGGAATAGGATCAAGGGATCCGGCGATGGCAAGATCCTCCTGGTCCGACGCATCGACGGCACCGGATACAAGGTACAGGGCCTTAGCCGCTCCAACGATTACGGTGTGACCTGGACCACCATGGTCACGCCAGATAGTGTCTTTACCAGCGCCGTGAAAATTGGCATCGACTACTGGTGGAACAACATGGCGATAAGTCGGGACGGCCTCACCATCGTTCTCACAGCCTCGACATACTTAGCGCAAAATTCTACCGATTCTGGAAGTACATGGAATGCCAGCAACCTTAGCTGGGCCTGCACCCCTAACTATCCCGTGGACCCCCAGTGGGCTAATTGCATCGAAGTCTCCCCCGATGGTTCCTTTTTCGTGATCGGCGACCACTCGGGGAAGTATGGCCTGATGTCCCTCTCCCTCTCGACAACAGGCAACCCGGGCCTCAGATGGGCCCCAATTTGGGCAGACTCTACAAAGGATTTCCCAGAGGGGACGCCCAAGGTATTCTCACTGGCCATCACCGGAGTCAGCACTCCCACCGGGGTTGTGGCTGTTTCGAGCAACCCCTCCGACGGATCGGGCGGGAAGCTTTACTCCTTTGGCATAAAAGACAACCTTGTGCAGGGAACAGGGAAGAAGATTCTGTACTAACTGAGGTGCCGAGACTCTGCTTGCTTCTGGTTGCTGGGGCCGTCCTTCGGGGCGGTCCCTTTTTTTGTGGGCCCAGCTGGGCGCAGCTGCGTGCGGGTGAAAGTCCCATGCGGACCCAGTAAGGGGAATGTTCAAACAGGCAGCGCCCGAACCCCGGGTTGAAGGCTTGCCACTCATAAGGAGTGCCTCGCGTAGCCTCCGGGAAATAACCAAAGCGTCGTAACTGGAAACTTCCCGCGTTCCAATGTTGCTGACAATGCTGTAAACAAGTCCGCACCCTCCCCGCTGGCGATATTGCGAAGCAGAAGCGATACTGCAGTAGCGATGAGGAGGATGCTTTCATGAAACAAAGTGTTCCCCGCCCGATGATTTTTCCACCCTCCGGCAATCCAACCTTCCGCCATTTA
>JBAXTA010000413.1:0-3344 GCA_037130415.1 Spirochaetota bacterium | reverse complement strand
TTTCCTTTGCGGGCGATCGTCGGCACCTTAACTGCCTTCCTCGCAGTGATCGGGCCAAAGCAGCTGCATGCCGCCGGAACCTCCATTGTTGGGGATGGACTCTTGCCCGGGATGGCTCGAGGCAAAGGAAACATGGTTGCGAGAGTGCCAGTCCTGGGTCAGGACGATGCAATCAAAGAACGGCATGGCCCAGTCGATTGGTCCCCGGATCATATTCCCCTCGGCGATGCCAAGCGCTCCCCCGGGGCAGCAATCGTTCAGGACATCGACGACAAGGAGGGCGCCTGTCTTTCTGTCTTGCATCGTGTCGTTCTTCCTGATTTCCGCCGCTGGCTCCCGAGAACTGGACAGGACGACCCACTGTCGAGGACAGTAGCAGAAAGACTTCTTTTAGCGGAAATCCCGTGCCTTTCAGCCAGTGAGGGAGGGGGCGGGGAGGGAGCTTCGATGGAAGGCATGTATTTCAGGAATGGTGAATTTCCCCTGGTCCCCGGAGGGGAGGGAAAGCCATCACGCCGGCTGATCGCATACGGGGGAGGTCTCCTCCTCGCCGAGATGGAGTTCGAGGTGGGCTCGATGAGTTCCGTGCACTCCCACGAGGAAGAGCAGCTCACCTGCTGCCTGACGGGGGCCTTCGAAACCGAGGTCGCTGGTGTGAAGGGCCGCCTCGGTCCGGGCGATTCCTTCTACTCAGGACCCGGCGTTCCCCACGGTGCCACCTGCCTCGCGAGGGGCATCCTCCTCCATTCCTTCACGCCCCAGCGGGAGGAATACAAGAAAGGCAGCTAGCCTCGAGGCGGGGTTTCAGGCCGGTCCAGGATGGCAGCCTTGTAGGATCCCGCATCATCGATGTCCCGAAGGACCCCTGGGTCATCCACCTCAATAAACAGGGGTCCGCTCGCCTCGATGAATCGCTTGAGCGGCAGGTCCAGGGGCAATTCCATCATTGCGGCAATGAGTGATGCGGGCATGAGGACTGGATGCCCCCGTCTGCCTCTGAAGGTCGGAATCACCGGCCCACTACCGAAGTGGCCGAGCAGGGCCCCATAGGTAGTCGCAGCTACCAGGGGCATGTCTCCCGGAATGAAAAAGAAGCCCTCGCCCCGCACCTGGACCAGGCCCTCGCGAAGTGAGGAAAGCATCCCTCGCGAAGGATCTTTATTCCGTACTATGATGATTTCATCACCGGCCAGATCGCCCAGGCTTTCGTCGTCGCAGCGGCCAACGACGATCACCGGGCTGCAGCCGCCTGCCCGGGCTGCAGCCACCGTCGTCCCAAGCAGGGTCGAATCTCCAAAAGGAAGGTGCAGCTTGGGCTTCCCCATCCTCGTGGAAGAGCCTGCCGCAAGTACTATGCATTCAAACAGGGACTTCTCCTTCCCGCCCCGGGCCTCACTGCTTCATCGGTCGCTGTTCAAGCGCGTATCAGAGGGTCGGACTTGCACGAGCCTGCAGGGGTCTTGGTGATCCAGTTGTCGATCGGCTCCTTGTTCCTGAGTGCCCTCCAGACATCCTCGAAGCGGATCGGCATGTGGGTGAGCTCGGCGCCTGTCGCCGCCTGGATGGCATTGCCCAGGGCAGGGGCCACCGATATCATGGGGTGCTCCCCTACCCCGCGCGCTCCGAAGGGTCCGTCCAATTGTGCGGTTTCTATGGCAATGCTGACGATTTCTTCGGGAAGGTCCCTTGCCGTCGGTATCTTGTTGTCGGTGAAGGAGGGATTGAGGAGGTGGCCTTGCTGGTCGTAGATGTAGCCCTCGCAGATGGCCGTGCCGAGTCCCTGGATCATGCCACCGATAGCCTGCCCGCGCACGATGTCAGGGTTGATGACCTTGCCGACATCGAAGACGGAGGCGATCTTGATGATCGTGTACTCTCCCGTTTCCGCATCGACCTCGGCGATGATGCCATGGGCACCAAAGGTCCAGTCGAGGGCGGGAAGGCCCTGCCCCGTCTCCTTGTCGAGGTTGGAGAGCCCCTGGGCTACGTAGCGTCCCACCCCGATGAGGGGACCTCCTATCGCGTTGCCGTCGGGAAATGCATAGCCTACTGATATCTGCGCAAAGGTCACGAACCTGTCGGTCCTGTGCTTTATGAAGATCTTTTCCGCATCGTGGTCGAGGTCGACGGTCTGGGCGCGGAGCACCTGGGCGGCGACACCATAGGCCTGCGCGAGAAGGTCGTCAGCAGCGAGCGCGGCCGCGTTGCCCGAAAGTATGATGCCCTTGGAAGCCACAGTCTGCCAGTCATAGGGTTCCTTGTCGGTATCCTTTTCGACAGTCACCTTGACCCGGGACATGGGAAAGCGGAGGCGCTCGGCAACTATCTGTGCAACCGCGGTAGCCGAGCCCTGCCCTATTTCGGTCAGACCTATGTTCACTATTACGCTGCCATCGGTGTTCATCTTGATGACGGCGGCAGTAGCGGTGAAGGAGGGCATGGCGGGGGCCTTGTGGAGGGTCGCGATTCCCTTGCCGATCTTCCTGCCAGTACGCTTCTCACGGGCTTTTTCCCCTTCGGTCAAACTGCCATAATTGATGGCTTTGGCAGCCGCCTCGAGGCATTTGGTCGGATCTCCCGAGTGCTCGGTGATCCGCTCGCCAGTGATGGTCAGCGAACCGGGCTTCAGGAGGTTCAGGACCCTGAACTTCAGGGGGTCCATGCCAATGGCGGAGGCGACAAGTTCCATGTGCCGCTCGAGACCCCAGAAGAATTCCACATGCCCGAAGCCACGGTAGGCTGTGCCCCAGGGCTTGTTGGTGTAGATCGTGTAGGAGTCGAGCTTGACGTTGGGAATCTCGTAGGGCCCCGCCCCCGAGTAGCTGGAGGCGCGCGTGACGTTGACCGCATAGTCGGCGTAGGCGCCGGCGTCCCAGAACATGGTGAGTTCCTGGGCCAGGATCTTGCCGTCACTTCCCACCCCCGTCTTGATGCGGTAGGTCAGCGCACTCCTGCAGGGCAGGAGGCTGAATTCCTCCTCACGGGTAGCCTGAAGCTTGACGGGACGACCACCGGCCTTCCGCGAGAGACAGGCCACAAGTGGCTCGAGGTGAATGCCGGCCTTTCCCCCGAAGCCCCCTCCGACAAAGGGAACAACTACACGCACCTTGTTGAGGGGGAGCTTGAAGGTGTAGCAAAACAGGTTGCGCACGGTAAAGGGCGACTGTGCGCTCGTCCAGATGTCGATCTCGTCGCCAGCCTTCCACTGCACGATGGCCACATGGGTCTCCATCGGTACGTGCTGCACCGAGGGGTTGGTGTACTCCCGCTCGACGATCCACTGTGACTCGGCGAAACCCTTGTCGACATCGCCCTTCCTCACCTTGGAGAGATTGGGTATGTTC
>JBAXTA010000412.1:0-3353 GCA_037130415.1 Spirochaetota bacterium | reverse complement strand
AGTGCCCCGGTCCTTCCGTGAGGCCCTCCAGCTTTCCTTCTTCGTACAGATCGTGCTCCAGATCGAGTCGAACGGCCACTCGCTTTCCTTCGGCCGAATGGACCAGTTCCTCGGTCCCTTCTACGACCGGGACCTCGACTCGGGAGCCATCACGCGAGAACAGGCTGCCGAGCTCCTGGAAGCCACCTGGCTCAAGCTCCTGTCCGTGAAGAAGGTGCGTTCCTGGTCCCACACCCGCTACTCCGCCGGCGGTCCCCTCTACCAGAATGTCACAATTGGTGGTACTGACCGGCAGGGACGGGACGCGGTCAATCGCCTGTCCTATCTCATCCTCGAGACGGTGGGCGAGCTCAGGCTTACCCAGCCCAACCTCTCGGTGCGCTACCACGAGGGCATGAGCCGGGAATTCCTCGACGCCTGTGCGAAGGTCATAGACAGGGGTTTCGGCATGCCCGCCTTCAACAACGACGCGGTAGTCATCCCGGGAATGCTCGAGCGCGGCGTCAGCCTCGAGGACGCCCGCGAATACTCCGCCATCGGCTGCATCGAGGTGGCAGTGCCCGGCAAGTGGGGCTTCCGCACGACGGGCATGAGCTTCCTCAACATGATGCGCATTCTCCTGGCGGCCTTGAACGACGGTTTTGAGCCGACAGCGGGAAAGGCCTTCCTTGCGGGAACGGGAACCCTGGCCGATTTCAGGACCTACGAAGATCTGATGCTTGCGTGGAAAAAGCAGGTCGCGTTTTATACACGGGCCAGCGTCGAGATCGACACAGCCATCGACACCGCTCTCGAGCACTACGTGCCCGACATCCTCTGCTCGACCTTCACCGACGATTGCATTGCCCGCGGCAAGCATCTCAAGGAGGGCGGGGCGGTCTATGACTGGATCTCGGGCCTCCAGGTCGGCATCGCGAACATGGGCAACGCCTTTGCTGCCATCAAGAAGCTCGTGTATGAGGATGGGACCGTATCGAAGGAAGAACTCATGGCAGCCCTTGCCAGCGATTTCGAGGGACCGGCAGGCGAGAAACTCCGGCTCACCCTCCTCAACAAAGCACCCAAGTTCGGCAATGACGACGACTATGCGGACTCCATCGTGATCGAGGCTTATCGGCCCTACATCGACGAGATCGCGAAGTACCACAACACCCGCTTCGGTCGCGGCCCCATCGGCGGTGGGTATTATCCCGGTACTTCGAGCATTTCAGCCAACGTTCCCTCCGGCTCGGTCGTCAAGGCTACCCCCGACGGCCGGAAGGCCGGAACTCCCCTGGCCGAGGGTTCCTCACCCTCCTCAGGTACGGATATCCTGGGGCCGACAGCCGTCCTGGCTTCGGTGGGCAAGCTGCCCGCCGGGGAGATCTTCGGTGGCGTGCTTCTCAACCAGAAACTCTCTCCCGGATCGCTCAGGACCGAGGCCGACCGCCAGCGGCTCGAAGCCATGCTGCGGACCTTTTTCGACGATTACAAGGGCTGGCACATCCAGTACAACCTTGTGTCCCGGGACGCACTCCTGGACGCCAAGAAACACCCCGAGAAGCACAGGGACCTCGTCGTCCGGGTGGCCGGCTACTCGGCCTACTTCAATGACCTCAACGCCGACCAGCAGGATGACATAATTGCACGCACCGAGCACGAACTCAGGTAGGCTTTCCCTGCGCGGTGGTCAGGATCCGCACTCCCCGCGCCTCGAGGTGGAGCCTGCACTCGTCGGGGATGCCAGGGTCGGTTACCACTCCCGCGATGAGGGAAGGGTCGGAGCAGACCACCGCTGCGTGTGATTTGCCGAACTTCGTGGAATCGCTGAGGATCCAGGCTGCAGCGCCGCAGGCCGCACCGCGTTCGAGTATTGCTCGCGTCACATCGGCCCGTGCCACATCATTCAACATGAAACCGCTGGCCATGGTGAATCCGGAAATCCCCAGGAAACTTCTGGAGAAGCCGACGCCGCGGATCGACTCGCAGACAGCGGGCCCTACGAGGCTCTCGCTTTCTTCCTGATAGAGTCCCCCGAGCACAACCACGCGGGTCCTGGAACCACGGAAGGACCTCGCAATGAAGAGGTTGGTCGTAACGACCGTCAAGGACTTGATGTCCCGTATGCGCTGCGCGAACATCGCGATCGCCGATCCGGCCTCGAGGAGGATCGTATCCCCCGGCTCGACCAGTTCTGCAGCCCTGGCCGCGATCGCCTGTTTTTCGGCATAGCGCAGGGCCATCCTGAAGGGTATGTCGTCCCCGTCATAGACCCGTGCTTCTCCGTGGTAGCGACGGACGATGCCCTGGCGCTCGAGTTCGTTGAGGCTCTTCCTGACAGAGACTTCGGAAACGCGAAGTCCTTCGGCGAGCTCCGATACACGGCAGCTCCCCGATTTCAGGATAGCCTCACGCACTGCGTCGGTGATGTCCCGGTTGCCGAGTTTGCCCCGCCCCCTGGGACCTTGACCTTCCTCAGGAGGGCTCATGGAGCTGACCAAGCCCCAGCGCGCGTGGGGCCAGGCAAAAGGGATCCACCTTCGGACAGTCCCATGCAAATGTCCATATATTCCCCCCGCTTCCGTCCGGAAAAGGCTGCTATGGCTCCGACCAATCCATCACCTGTCCATCTGATGATGAGCCTGGGAGAATACCCGCGATTGCATTCTTTTTCAATAAAATAGTCCGAATGAAACTTTGCTAGACTCTTGCTGACAGCTGGACAATAGGGAGGAATAGCCTAGACTTGACGAGTCGACGAAGGGGAATGAGGGGGGGGGCGGAGTGGCCGTTCGCTTTCATTCGAATATATTTGACGTATGCATCCATGGATGCATAATCATATCAGGTTACTAATGAAACATAACAATGTTTCATTAGTAAACCAAAAACATGGAGGTGCAGGATGGCAAGATTCAAGAGGGTTGTGGTCATTGGCATGGTGCTGCTGTTTGCAGCGACCTTTGGGACGGTTGCACAAGCCAAGACGACCAAGGCAGCGTTCATCATCTCGAACGCGGCCAACGAGTCACAGGCCTTTTCGGCCAAGCAGTTCCTTAAGTTCGGCGCACAGTACGGCTTTGACATGTACACCTACGATGCCAAGGGTGACACCCAGGCCGAGTCCCAGATCGTGACCAACTGCATTGCGCAGAAGTTCAAGGTCATCTTCCTCAACCCGAACGACATCAGCGCCATTGTCCCCAGCATCATGAAGGCGAAGGCAGCTGGACTCGTCGTCGGCATGTTCTCCTCGGACCTGGCTCCCGAGAACCAGAAGTACCGCGATTTCTTTGCCGGCGTCAACGACACGATGGCTGGCGAGCAGGCTGGACAGGCCTTTATCAAACAATTCCCGAATGGCGCCAAGATCG
>JBAXTA010000411.1:0-3383 GCA_037130415.1 Spirochaetota bacterium | reverse complement strand
CCCACCCGGACTTTCCTTCCACTCCTTCCACTTCCCCTCGAAACCAAGTTCTTTCATAGATGCCTCCAGCCTTGGTCAAAGCAGGTAGCGCACCAATTGCCCAGCTGAAATTATCTTAAAAAACATCTCATATATGCACAATAAAATATGCACGGCACCCCGGGTGGGGTGCCGTGACCTCGAAAGCGGGAAGGGCGAGCACCCTTACATAGCCTTACATGAATCCGACATCCTTGAAAGCAGGCTCGAAGGCCCCGACGAGAAGTGCCCGCACCTCCTCCATGCTGCCCCGGATAAGGAGTCCCGCCGCCAGACGGTGCCCGCCCCCGCCAAAGCGCCCGGCAATGGAGCCGACATCGACCCGCTCGAGCGAGCGGAGGCCCACCGTGCACTCGGTCTCGTTCTCCTGTCTGATGATCATGGCGGACTCGCAGCCCGAGACAGTCAAGAGGAGCTGGTAGAGCATGTCTGAGTCGCGGCTGGCCAGCCCGAAGCGGCGCTGGTCGTCCAGGGTCACGTAGGAAACCAGAAGACGGCCGTCGAAGTGTGGCTCAACCCTCGAGAGGATCTCGCCCATCAACTTGCGGGACAGAAGGGACTTATCACCGTTCATCATCGCAAAGATCTTCTTGGGGGAGGCTCCGGCCTTGACGAGGCGGCCCGCAGCTTCCCAGGTCTCGGTGGAGCCATCGGCGAGGTGGCGGAAAAATCCTGTGTCTGTGGAGAGGCCAAAAAAGAGGAGTTCAGCCTCTTCCCGTGTCGGCTTGTCCCCCCGCGCCTCGATGAGGGCGAGCACGAGGAGGGTCACCGAAGGAGCGCTGTCATCGATGTACAGCACGTCTCCCTTGGCCTCGCCCGAGGCGTGATGGTCGATGAAGGCCAGGGGCATCTTGGGGAGGCTGTCCGCAAGGGAGCCGATACGGTGGAGGCTCGAGCAGTCGAGGATGATGGCGCCGACGCGCTCCGAACCGAACTCCTGGGGAACCACCGAAGAAAAGCGGTGTTCGAAGGGCATGATCTCCGTGCGCGTGAAGGGACCTGCCGAGCAGAGGTTGACCCGCTTGCCCTGGCGCCTGAGCCAGGAGCCTAGGGCAAGCTGCGAGCCAACACAGTCGCCATCCGGCTCCTTGTGGCCAATGACGTGGAAGCTGCCGTGGTCGTCAATGTAGTCAAGAAGGGATCGGGGTACCGCCTTCAGCATGGGAAGCCCTCCCGGGATCCGGAGCCACCTGCGCCTGTCCTGGCGGCCTTCATGAGACCCCGCAGAGGAGGAGGGCCGTCTGGGGCTTTCCCCCGGAAATGACCGGCTTGCCCTCGGCAAGGTAGACATCGATCTCGGTACGAAGGCCGAAGTCGGCGAAGTAGAGACCGGGTTCTACAGAAAAACAGGAGCCGTCGACGAGGTTCCGGCGGTCGGGAAACTCCAGCGAGTCGAGGTTGACCCCCGAACCGTGCACCTCTACATCGATGCTGTGGCCGGTCCGGTGACGGAGGGCGGCCTCGTGGCCCGCGCCGATGAGGCAGTCGCGGACAATGGCGTCGACCTCCGATCCCGTCGTCTTGCCAGCCTTCCCGGCTATGAAGGAGACGGCCTGGTCACGGGCGGCGAAAAGGTCGGCGCAGGGTGTTTTCACCTGTTCGGGCACGACGCTGCCGAAGATGCCCAGCCAGGAGATGTCGGCGAAAATGGTTCCGGGCCCCTCGAGCCGGGCCCAGAGGTCGAACTGGATGACATCGCCCTCGGCAAAGGCCAGATCGGTGGCAGGGTTGGGGGCGAAGTGCGGGTCGTTGGTATGGATTCCTGCAGCGACAATGGGTAGGTGGTCGGTTTCCATGCCCAGCTCGCGTATGAGAGCGAGTATCCAGGACTGGACTTCGACCTCGGTCACCCTGGCCTTGGACCGGTAGCGCTCGTCGACGCGTGCCCAGACGCGGCGGACGATCTCGTGGAGATTGCGGCCGGCGGCCTCGTGGCATTCGATGTCGGCGGGACCGAGGATGCCCTGGAGGCGCTGGATGAGCCTGTCCCCCGGCACAAGGGTGAGGCCCGATTTCCGGAGCAGGTCCGCAGTCCCAAGGTCGAGGTAGGAGATAGCAGAGACTGTTTCCGACCAGTGCACAGCCACGCGGCGTCCCTTGAAGGCGGCCAGGCGTTCTTCGAGCGTCTCACGCGACGAGTAGTGCTGCATGACCCCCGGCAGACTATCGAGGGCGCCGCTTTCCACGCCATGGACGATCCGGTAGGGATCGCCCTCAGCCGGCACGAGGTAGAACCAGTAGCGGCTGTTTGTGGAATCGAGAGGCAGTCCCAGAATGCGGTCAGCCAGGAGATCCCGGTGATGGAAATTGCAGAAGAGCCAGAAATCGACGCCACAGGCCTTCACAGCCGCGCGGATTTTCCCAATGTCCAGCATTCTTGTTTCCTTTCTATCTCTCCCGGCCCCGGAGTTGGAAGCCTGGTATAAAAAACCGGCTCCAAAGGGAGCCGGCCATGTCGACATGACGGAACAGCGGTCAAAGTTTGAGGACGATGTCGGTGACGCTGTCGAAGATGCCATGCCCAGCAGCGGAACTGAGCTGGCCCCAGGTCGCATCATTCGGGTTGTTGACCAGGAAAAGTTTGAGGTGGTCGAACTTGCCATCCTTGAAGTACACCATCGCGTAGGGATAGGCGCTGCCATGTCCGAGGACGATCTCGGCCTTGCCTCCCTTCTGGAACCACCCCACCGGGACAAGGAACTCGGCGACGCCGACTGATCCCTGCCTGTACATGACCCTGTACCCTTCGGAATGGGAAAAGACCTTAAGCACATCAAGCCTGACCGGATAGAAGACGGAGCTCTCGGCAAATGCCGAGAACGCGAGCAGTCCCACCACGAGTAGGGCGATAACCTTGCGTTTCATGCTTTCCTCCCTGACACGACGAGTATATTAGGATGTTGGCAGGTTGCAAAGGGAGTTTATCGCAAAAGTCGCAGGAGGAAGCTATCATGACCCCATGAAAAGCACACTTCCCCTCCCGGAACGCCTTTCCGCCATCCTGGAAGTCCTCGGACCCCTCTGGCCCCGGGCTGTTCCCCTCCTCGACCACCGTAGCTGCTTTGAACTCCTGTGCGCCGTTGTGCTCTCCGCCCAATGCACGGACGCCCAGGTAAACCGCGTCACCCCCACCCTCTTTGCTGCCTGGCCCGACGCAGCAGCCATGGCTGGAGCCACCACGGAGGCTGTCGGCCTGGTTATCCACTCATCAGGTTTCTACCGGACCAAGGCCCTCCATCTTGTAGAACTGTCGAAGCTTCTCCTGGAGCGCCATGGGGGGAAGGTGCCCGAAACGATGGAAGCGCTCCTCGAACTGCCGGGTGTCGGCAGGAAAACGGCCAATC
>JBAXTA010000410.1:0-3384 GCA_037130415.1 Spirochaetota bacterium | reverse complement strand
ATGGCTTGCCGCGCCGTCGAACTTCATGAGTATCCTGAAGGCGAACCCTGATTTCACAATGCCGGCAAGCTCAAGGTCTGTGGAGATTGCAAGCGCGGATGCGCCTTTGCTTATTTCAAAAAGCTTTCCCTCGGGGGGAATGGACGCAGGGCCGAGGGCTGCACCTATGAACACGACTCCCACGAGGACAAGCGCCATGATTGCAAGTGCTGGCCAGATCCTTCCAAGCTTCAAAGGGCACCTCGCTTCAGGGGGGGAGTCGGAACCTGCATCAGTGGCAACCGAAGGAATCTTCCAACTCCTCAATGGTGAGCTGTGCATAGAGATAGTCCCGGAGGCGACGACGGAGGGGCTGCAAGGAGGGATTCTCGTCGCCGATTCGCCGATACAGCAGAATTGCTTCTGCAAGGGGAAGCGAGAGCATGAAAGGATCCCTGGATGCAATGGATCCATCATAATCAGGCAAACCCTTTCCGGGCTGCCCCTCTCCGGCCGCATTCATCGCAGCATCCCTCTTTTGCGTCGTCTCATTGTCCAAGATAGCGATTGATATCAAGCTTTCGGGAAAGCTTCGTGTCAGGCCTCCCGATTCGGATGATCCCCACAGCGCGCCTCGCATACAAGGCTTCCTCGATTGCATGCCCTGAGTGCAATTGACCTTCCCGCATCCCGGGGCAGTTCCCCGCTTCATCATTCCAGGATTCTTTTGACGCGAGAATGGTCGACCAAAATGGATAGGTAGAGCACTGTACTGGCCTGGCTTCGTATACAGTACAGCCTTCATCGCCCCAAAACTCGCAGGCATTGTCGGATCTTTCAGTCAGGCTTACCGCATGGCAATCGCCAAGGTCGATCAGACGGCAATATCGCTCGAAGAATGCCTGCTCCGGGAGTCCGAAGACAGCTGAAAGCCGTCTGAGGTCAGAGCTGGAAAGAAATACATGCCCTGGTTCACCGGTGCAGCACGATGAACACCGCGCGCAGGAAAAACGGAGCCCACTGGCGTAGAACGGTTCTTCCAAACCGTGCCCCCCTTAAAAAACAGCCCCCTCTTACGAGGGGGCCAGCCTGGGGAGAGAAGGATTCGAACCTTCGAAGGCGTAGCCAACAGATTTACAGTCTGCCCCCTTTGACCGCTCGGGAATCTCCCCCAGATCGTCCTGCTCATTCCCGCCCGAGCCATCTCCCGGAATCGAACCGAGGACCTCGAGATTACAAGTCACGCGCTCTACCGACTGAGCTAAGATGGCAGCAACAACGCGCGTACCCTATCAGGAACTCCGGGGAAAAGTCAAGCGCGGAGCAGGCTACTCGAGGGGAGCATAATAGCCAAGCTCATCCCTCCCGCTCTTCTGGTTCAGGTAAGCTTCGATAGAGACAGTCATCTGCCTCGAACCGAAGGCAGCATCATCCGCAGAGTCGAAGGAGAACTTGTATTTTGCG
This sequence comes from Spirochaetota bacterium, assembly GCA_037130415.1. Taxonomy (GTDB): domain Bacteria; phylum Spirochaetota; class Spirochaetia; order Treponematales; family Rectinemataceae; genus CAIJMU01. The sequence continues at coordinate 1,941 of JBAXTA010000410.1, read as the reverse complement.
CTCTTGGTCCTGCCAAGGGCCAGGGCCAGGTCTCCGAGGCCATTGGGACCGGAGGCATTGACAATGCGCCCGCCACTCCGCGTCACCAGGTATTGCAGGGCAGGATCCAGCCTTCCCTCACCGACAAGGACTACGTTGAACCGTATGTCGTTGTTCTCGAGCAGGGCGCCGAGTTCGGACACCGCCGAGCCATCCGCTGCCGGCTCGCCTATCGACCCAGTGCTTAAATAAATGATGGAATCGCGGATCCCCGAGGGCATCAGCGTATTGGCTGCCAGCCGGAGGCCTGTATCAAAGCGACCTTCAATATCGGAGGAGGAAAGGACCGCCCTGGATATCATAGCCAGCTCAGGCGGGTTGGAGGGTCTCGAAACAAGGCTTGCTGCCTTGCCCGCGAGCACAAGCCCCAGCTTGCCCTCAGCCGCTAGTCCGCCTGCAATCTGGGAGACGAGACTCCGCGCCGTGGCTCCGTATCGAGCCATGGCAGAGGATCTCTCGATGAGGAGCACGGTCGCAAACCCCAGACCTCCATTTCCAGAACCTTCAAACTGCGGCTTGCGCACCGGGATGATGCTTTCCACAGTCTTTGTCTCGATGCGCTCGCCAACCGTCGACGAGGTCTTGGCGTGGACAGTCTCGGAAAGATGGAAATTGGCGGCATCGAGGCCAACAACTGGCGAGCCATCCTGCTCACACACCGAGACAAAGAGCTCGACTTTCGGAAACTTCGATGCATCGATCCGGTCGATTTCGACTCGATACCCCCTCGCCAGGGATACCGGTTCACCAAGAATGGCGACTGTGGACCTGTCGAAGTCGCTGGCGAGGATCGACCCGGCATCCCAATACACAGCGCTTGTAATGCGCGGATCCTTGTCCGGGGAGCGATAGACCTCGTCGACACGCTCATTTTCCAGGTCAATGGTTACGATGCGGTCTGTATCCGCCACCAGAAGGCGGCGCCCTTCCCCTCCGACTGCAAGACCCTCGGGGAAGTGCAGCTCCCCCCCCGCGAGCGTCCCGAGAAAGTTGCCCGACTCATCGAAGCGAAAGATGCATTTTCCTGTTGAATCCGCGACGTATACCAAGCCCGACGCGCAGGCGATTCCGGAGGGACTCGCAAGTCCGGGAAAGCCGCTTGCCGGACCTCCGAAGGCGAGGATGAAATTGCCCTCGGAATCAAATTTTGTAACGCGGGCGTTGCCGAAATCGGAGACATAGATATATCCCCTGTCATCAGCGGCGAGGTACTGGGGACCCAGAAGCTGGCCTTCCTTCCGTCCCCTGGCCCCAAAGGTGATCGAGCCCCGAGGGCCCAGGCTCGTTATGCGATTTCCCTGGAATTCCGAAATGTAAAGCGCCCCGTCCCCGCCTCTGACAATGCCGAAGGGATGATCGAAGCCAGCCAGGCCGCCGCTCAGCCGTTCCTTGACCACACCGCCCGAGTTCAGGCGCAGGATCTGGTCTGAACCATGGCTGACGAGAAAAAACGTGCCGTCGGATTCCGGCAGGATCGTGGTGGGTCGAAGGAAATAAGGCGACTTCCCCTTCCCCCCCTCGATCCTGCTGGCTTCGACGAAGGTCATGCCGCCACTGGAGCGGGGAAGCGTCCGTCTCGCGCGCAGGGCTTCCATGAAGGCGGCAAGGCTCGGAGGCACATCTGCCTTGGCTGCGATGGTCTCCCAGGCCCCGAGGGCTGTTGCCTCGAATCCTGCCCGGTAATAAGCCCTCCCCCGCCAGACCTGTACAATCGTTGAGTTCGGATCCCAGGCAAGGGCCTTCTCGAACAAAAGTATCGATTACTGAAACCGTCCCTGATGGAAAGCGAGCACCCCGAGCCTCATTTGCTCGGCTGCGCCTGGATCAGATGATTAATTTATGCTGGAAATACTTTGCTCCTTTAGCGTTTTTACAGGTTTTGTTTAATTTGGTCTTAAAGGT
>JBAXTA010000041.1:0-19979 GCA_037130415.1 Spirochaetota bacterium | reverse complement strand
GGGTCGACTCAAGCAGGACAGGTGGACCGATCCCGAGGGCAAGTCGAAGTCCAAGGTAAAGATCGTAGCGGAGCATGTGGAGTTCAAGCCGGTGCTCCGGGACGAGGCAGCCGAGGCGGCAGCGCCGGTTGAGCGACAACGCGAAGCCGAAGCGGTGTTCTGAGCAAAAACCAAGGCGAAGCGTGGCGGTGGGGAGAGCCGGGCCTTTCCACCGCTGCCCTGGCTGCCCTGACTCTGCGGGACTCAGGCCTTGGTCAGGCGCTGGTTGAGGGCTTCCTGGGCTCCAGCGGTAGCCCGTTTCAGCGAGTCGAGCATGCCATCGCGCTGGATTGTGTCGCGCATACGGGCTGTCGGTCCCGACACGCTCATGGCTCCATAGAAATCTGCGTCGGCGATTCCCAGTGGGAGGGCCATGCAGGTGAGTCCTAGCTCGTATTCCTCTCTATCCAGGGCATAGCCCGCTTCACGGGTCCGTTCGATCTCGTGGATCACGTCCTCGGGATCAGTCAGCGTGCGGTCGTTGATGCGGTGGAGGGGGCCTGGCCCGAGGATGGCGCGGATGCGGTCGTCGGGCAGGAGGGTCAGGATAGCCTTGCCGACGCCCGTGCAGTGAAGTGGAAGCCTGTCGCCTGGTGCCGAACGCATCATGAGACTGCGATCAGACTCGGCGCGGTCGAGATACACCGCAGTGCCTCCAGCCAGGCAGGCCAGGTTGACACTTTCTCCGGTCTCGCGGGCAAGGCGCTCGATGAAGGGCCGAACGCGCTCGACAACGAGGGAACGCACAGGAACCCTGGTTCCAAGCTCGTAGAGGGCCAGGCCCAGGGACCAGCCTCCTGACCTGCGTTCGGCAACGCCCCGCGATTCAAGGACAGCAAGGTAACGCAGGGCCGTGGCCTTGTTCATGCCAGTGTCGCGAGATAATCTCGCAAGGCTGATCTCACCTTCCGTCCTGGAGAGATAGAATAGCAGGTCGAGTGCCTTGCCGGCCGATTCGCTCATCGAAGCTCCTGGCGCTGCCGAATAAATGAAACAGCGCTTTGTCTGCTGAAACTACACCCTGATAGATCGCGCGTCAAGCAAGGCTCAGACTGCTCTGTCTCCTTGTGCCGTGGAAGCCGGCAAATCTGCCAGGATCGGAGCGGCAAGCGCTATCGGGAGGGCTGCCAGGAAGAGGACAAGACCGAGGGCTCCCAGCGTCAGCGCAAGATCGAAGAGGTGAAGCACTGGTATAAAAAGCGATATGGCGAACAAGGGCCCAGCCAAGGCAAGCCAGGGAGTGGCAGCCAGCCGCGCGACAAGGACAGCGAGCAGTGAAACAGCCACAGGAATGGCAAAGAGGAAGCTGCCTCCTGGAAGAAATCGATGGAAGACGGCAAGGAGGAGGAGGTTGAGTGCCATGGCGCCGGCCAGGGCAGAATCTCGGCTCGAGGCCCGCTTCTGCGCAACTCTGGCAACAAGCCAGGCAAGTCCGAGTTCCAGAGCCAGGGCGAGCCAGGGGATGACCTGGTAGCCCGGTACGCCGGGCAGGTAGCTGATCTTCCAGGGGAGTCCGGCGAGCTTCGCGCACAACATGCTCGCGCCCAGGCCAAGGGCCAGCGATGCAACCGCGAAACCCAGCCAGGCGAGGAACCACAGGAGGCTCGACCCCAGGCGCGCGCGTTTCGCCCGCAGAGACCACAGGAACCAGGCAAGGAAACAGAGGAAGACCACGAGGCTCAGCAGGCCCGCGAAACCACCGGAGTAGGAGAGGAAGACCCCCGGCAGCCAGTTGAAATACACCATGTCTTCCTTCGAGACGAAGGCATCTGCTTTCGAATAACGCGCATCCTCCGTGTAAGCCCTCACAATTGGCATGATTTGCTCGCCATAGTGCTGGAGCGATGAGAGGGAGACGTTGGAGGGATTGTCGCGAGGCGTGTGGTAATACGAAAGGTCGTCAAGGACCGCGAAGTTGAGTCCTGCGAAACCCCGCTTCAGGAAGGCGGTGAAGTCGGTGCCATTCGGCATCTGGCGATAGACGTCCACAGCAAAGGAGTAGGCAAAGGGCCAGTGCGCCGCGCGGTACAGTTCGATGGAAGCGAGGTTGTTCCGGCCTGTCTCGAACATCACTGCAGGGCCTTTCACTCCGCGCGCCTCGAGGTTGATGACGAAGTTCACGTCCTTCCATCCTTCGAAACCGGCTTCCATCTCTGCGCGGGCTCCCCAGAGGCCGGTCTCCTCCGCATCGGTGAAAAGAAAGGCAAGCCCGTTTTCTGGAGTCGTACCCGAGGCCTTGATGAGGCGCGCGACCTCGAACATGGTTGAAAGGCCGTAGCCGTCATCGGCAGCTCCCCTGGAGCCCTCCACTTCGAAACTGCGCTTTTTGGGCGAAGAATCGTAGTGCGCCACAAGGAGGATCGAGGCGCCGCTCTTCCCTGGAATGCGCGCCATGATGTTCTGTAGCGGATAGCTGCGCCCGAAACCGTCGGTGATGGGGGGGTAATCCTTTACGATGGGTTCGAGGCCCAGCTCGGCCAGTCGTGCCTTTATATATGCGCGTATGGGAGGCAGCGAGGCCTGGTCCCACACCGTGTGGGGGCCCTTCGCAATAGCCTCGATATCAACCATGGCCCGCCGCGCCGAGAAACCGGTTGCTCCGGCCGAGCCAGGGGAAGGCGTCATCAGGGCAACGAGGCCAAGGATCACGCCAAGTGCGACAGCCAGCAAAGCAGGCAGGATTTTTCTCATGCAAGCCTCCAAAGCCCCGATGATAGCGCAGTCTGGATAGGCCGCGGAAGCAGCGGCGGGAGGGTGGCAGCGATGCAGGAATGCCGTCCTTGCCCAACAGGCCGGGCACGCTATACTCAAGCCATGAAACGCGGCCTCGCCACGCTCCTCTTGATCCTCTCCTTGCTTTTTCTTGGAACTTCGATTTCCTGCTTTGTCGATGCCTACCAGGGCAAGGATGTCTCCAATTCCATAGGGGGGGGCTTGGTGCTTCTGGCCTTCACCCTCGCTTCCGGCATCGGGGCCATCCGTGGCCTCGGCGGTCGGCGGGCAAAGCCCCGCCTCTCGCAGGACGAAAAAGAGCACCTGGTGCTGGCTACAGCGGCTGCATCGGGTGGTAAACTGACGGTGGGGGAACTCGCTCTCGAATCGGGGCTCAGCGTCGATGAGGCCCAAAAATCATTGGACGAACTGTCAGGAAAGGGAGTGGCGGAAATAGAGGTCACGCCCCAGGGTTCAACCGTGTATGTCTTTCGCGGCTTGGGCAACGACCAGGACAAGGCAGAATCTGTCCCCGTCTCGGAGGCCTGAAGCTTTCTGGAGGGGCTGCGAGGGCGGGAACTGCTCCCCGCCGACCGCTACCCTATCGATCAGGCCATCAGGTCTATCTTGGTTCCCAGTCCCTGGGCCTGCTCAGCTGACTTCATGAACGAACCCTTTTCGCTGGCTTCTTCGGCGGGACTGCTGGATACTTCGCCGACTTCCTCACCCTGGGGAGCCCTGAACTGCTGGACCGAGGGAGCAGAGTAGTTTTCCGCGCTTATTTGCATGATTCCTCCTTGGGATTCAAAACTAAAATATAACTTCCAGTAATTCTAGGCAATGGCGCGTGGCAATGATTCGCTTTCGAAGCATCCTCAGGCCGAGTCGCCCTTTTCCTTGCCCCCTTCTTCCGGGGGCCGCCAAAAGCCGTCCTTCCAATTGAAACGGTTCGTTCCCTGGAGGACGCTGCCCTCTGAGGCGGCCTTGAAGACCTGGCGGTAGGTGGACTTCTGGAGTTCGATGCCAGAAAAGTCGAGGATAAAGCGGCCAAGGCCCTCCTTCATGAGGAAGGGGATGCGATCGACGATGGAGAAGGCCTCGGTGGGCGTCACGATGGAATAGTCGCCTCCGGAGCGGATTTCGTAGCCCATGCCCTCGCGGTCGCTGAATTCCTTGAAATCGTAGGTCCTGGCGAGATCGGCCCGGATGCGGAACAGGGTCGGGTAGGAGAACACGATCTGCATGAAGGCCTGTGCTGGCACGGTCGCTGCGACCTTCTGGAAATCCTGCTTGCCGATCTCGTAGGGAGGGATGACAAAGCGCGCGCCCTCGTCGGCGACAAAGGCCGCTGCCCAGGAATTGAAGGTGTAGAGCCAGGGGCCGGCGACCAGGGTAAGTTCCTCACCCCGGGGACCGGTCTTCCCGCGCAGCATGCCGAGGTGCGCGACATTGTTGGCAACGAAGAGGGTCTGGCCGCGTCCGACCCAATAGGCGAGCGCTTCTTCGAGCCAGGCAGAATCGCCCTCGGGAAAATAGGGATCGAGCCAGAGCACCAGGGAGTCGCGCTTGAAGGGCAGCTCCTTCTCGTGCTTGCGCATGAGTTCGGCGTTCTTGCGGTCGAAGAAGATCATGGCCTTGGTCGGCCGCTCGGACAAAAGGACGTGGAGGTCACCGACCCTTCCAACCAATGCGTACAATCCCTCGGGAAGGGCCTTCAGTGCCTCCCTCGGCGGCTTCGGAAAGGCGGGGAGCCTGGCGGAGTCGTGGCTCGGAAACTTGTGGTAGCGTCCGAGTTCCTTGGGCAGGACGGGCTTCCAGCGCTTGCCCATCGAGCGGGTCTGCACGAGATAGACCTCGTCGTTGACGCGGAAGTCACCCTCGAGACGGAGATAGAGACCCTTCGGGTTCTCTTTTACGTCCTTGACCTTGAGGGTGAGACGGCCCGAGTCGTCCGCACGGTGCACACGGATGGAATCGCCCTCGGCTACCCCCGCCACCCCCACGCCTGCGGGCCTTCCGTCATCGGCGTCCTTGGGGGCAATGAGCGCCCACTGCCCATCCTCGAAGGCCCGCACCTCGCGGACGCGCCCGAGCTTGATGCCCGTACCCCCAGCCTGCTCTGGCTTGATGAAGCCCTCCGCAAAACTGCCCCCGATATTGAAGCTGGTCTTCGAGCGGGCGAAATCGGATTTAAGGAGGGACTCGGCCCTGGCGAGGGCCCGCGCGGGGTCGAGTCGCCAGTTGTCGAGCATGTAGCGATAGGCGGCCACGACGGCACCCACGTATTCCTGGCTCTTCAGGCGACCCTCGATCTTGAGGGAGGCGACGCCGGCTTCCACCAGCTCGGGAATGCGCGCGACGAGCTGGAGATCGGCAGGCGAGAAGTAGTAACCGGAATCGTCGTCATTCGAGTACAGGCGCCTGCATGCCTGGGCGCAGAGTCCGCGGTTGGCACTCTTCCCGCCGAGGTAGCTTGAAAAAAGGCAGAGCCCCGAGGCGGAAACGCAGAGGGCGCCGTGCACGAAGGTCTCGACCTCGAGGTTGGTGCCCTGTGTGACCGAACGGATCTCGTCGAGGGAGAGCTCGCGCGGCAGGACCACCCGCTTGAAGCCCTGCCGCGACAGGAAGTTGGCGCCCTTGGCGGAACCGACATTCATCTGGGTCGAGGCATGGAGCCGGAGCTTCGGGAAGTTGTCGCGGGCGAGCTTGACCGTACCGAGGTCCTGGACGATCATCCCGTCCGGTCCCACGCGGTCGATATATTGAAGCAACTGGTACAATCTGTCGGCCTCGCGGTCGGTGAAGACCGTGTTGACCGTGACATAGATCTTCTTCGAGGCCTTGTGTACCACTTCGGTGGCCGCCTCGAACTGGTTGAAGGCGAAGTTCGAGGAGCGGATCCTTGCATTGAAGGTCTTGAGTCCGAGATAGACGGCGTCGGCGCCTTCGCCGAGGGCCGCGGAAAGCGCCTCGGGATTGCCGGCAGGGGCGAGGAGTTCTACGGTTGACATGGGAACACTGTAGCGATCCAGGGCCTCCGTGCCCAGTATGGCGGCCTTGCGCCAAAACCCAACCCCGGCTCGCCCCCCCCCCGGATGGGGGCAATTGCGGTTGCGCCGGGGTTAATTCAGGCATACACTGCCAGTTCGTGAAACCAGGGACCGCAGGTTCCTGGGCAAAAATCCAAGGAGGATCCTCATGAAAAAGCTATCTGCATTCGCGACCATTCTGCTCATCGCCGCGGGCCTGGGCTTCGGGCAGCAGAAATTCATCACCGTCGCTTCCGGCGGGACTGCGGGAACCTACTATCCGATCGCTGGTGCCATGGCCGAGATCTGGAACAAGAACATTCCCAATGTCAACGTCAATGTGACCGCCACCACGGCCTCCGCCTCGAACGTGGCCATGCTCAAGAACGGTGAGGTTGATATAATCTTCGTGCAGAACGACCATGCCTTCGACGCCTACAACGACCTCGAACCCTTTGTCGGCAAGGGCTTCAAGGACATCCGTCCCATCGCCTGCCTCTACGACGAGGTCGTCCAGCTCGTGGCCCTCGCCGATTCCGGCATCAAGACCGTCGCGGGTCTCAAGGGCAAGCGCGTTTCCGTCGGGGCAGCCGGTTCCGGTGTCGAGCTCAACGCCAGACAGATCCTTTCTGCCGCAGGTCTGACCTACAGCGACATCAAGGTCCAGTACCTGTCCTTCGCAGAATCGGCAAGCAACCTCAAGGACGGCAATATCGATGCAGCCTTCAACACTGCCGGCATTCCGACAGGCGCCATCCAGGACCTCGCTGTTTCCAAGAAAATCTCCGTCATTGCGATAGACGGTGCCCTGGCCAAGGGACTTTCGGCAAAGTTCCCCTTCTACACGGCTATCAAGATCCCGGCCAACACCTACCAGGGACAGACCAGCGATGTCACCTCCGTCTCGGTAAAGGCCCTCCTTGCCGTCTCGGCCCAGATGGATCCAACCCTGGTTTATGATCTCCTCAAGGCCATGTACGCCAATACCGAAAGACTGACCGCATCGCACAAGCGTGGTGCCGACATCAAGCTCTCCACCGGTGCACTGGGCATCTCCATCCCTCTCCATCCGGGCGCCGAGAAGTTCTACAAGGAAAACAAGTAGCCGATTTCCTGTGGATGTCTCCCCATCCATGGACGGGCGACCGGTGGTTCTGGCGCCCGTCCCCCTCCGGGGGAAGGGGAGTCAGCATCGCAAGCCCTCCATCCTGGTGGGCCTGGGCGCCGTGCTCGCCGTCGTGGCTGCCTTCGCCACCCTGACCATCCAGATTCCCGCGCTCCGCATAAGCGACGGGAAAGGCGCGACACTGGCCGTCCTGGCCCTTCCCGAGGGGAAATTCATTCATCATTACATCCATTCGATCCACCTGAGCGCCGTCGACGAGTACTTCAGGATCGTGGACGGACAACTCAGGCTCTACGAGCTCCGCTATGATACCAATTCTGTCGGAATGCCCTCGGACACGGAACTGGGCTTCCGGATAGAAGACAAGCGTTACGTCCTTGCCATGGACCGGCGCTTCGGACGGATCCCGATCCGAGTCGCCGACCTTCCGGGCCACGGCGTCATCATCGGGGGAGCCTTCCACCCCTTTTCGGCCCTGATGCGGCCACAGGGGCAGCTGGTCCTATCGGGGACGAAGGTCCTCGCAGCACGTTTCTGGAGGTGATCGCATGAGCGATTCGACGACTGTGGTGTTGGCCGACGCGCCGGTCAACGCCGACGAGATCATGAAGAAGTTCGACAAGGAATCGGACCACAGGAACCTGACGGGCTTCCTGGGAAAGGTCGTCGCGGCCCTCGCCATCGCCTTCTCGATCTTCCAGATCTATACGGCGATTTTCGGCGTGCTGGACGCGATGATCCAGCGGACCATCCACCTTTCCTTCGCCTTTGCCCTCACCTACCTCCTCTACCCCTCCAGCAAGAAATGGCGCCGCGACAGGATCAACCCCATCGACGCGGTGCTGGCAGTCTTCGGAGCCGCCGCCCCCCTGTATATCACGACCCTATGGACAAAGGTGCTCTCGCAGCGGGCGGGCTCAGGGACAGACCTCGACATCATCATCGGCTTTATCGGCATCCTCCTCGTCCTGGAGGCGGCACGGCGCGTCGTGGGACTGCCCATCGTCATAGTTGCCCTGTGTTTTGTGGCCTACGCCTTCCTCGGCCCCTACCTGCCCGGCAAGTTCGCCCATCGCGGCGTTTCGGTGAAGAGCATCGTCGAGCACCTCTACTTTACCACCGAGGGAGTCTTCGGCACGCCTATCGGGGTGTCGAGTACCTTCATCTTCCTGTTCATCCTCTTCGGCGCCTTCCTGGAAAAGACCGGCCTCGGCCAGTTCTTCATAGATATTTCCAATTCAATCGCGGGCTGGGCCTCGGGCGGACCCGCCAAGGTGGCCGTCATCGCCAGCGCCCTGGAGGGGACGGTATCCGGTTCCTCGGTCGGCAACGTGGTCGGCTCCGGTTCCTTCACCATCCCCATGATGAAAAAGCTGGGCTACAACCCGGAATTTGCCGCGGCCGTGGAGGCGACGGCCTCGACCGGCGGGCAGATCATGCCGCCCATCATGGGCGCAGCTGCCTTCCTCATGGCCGAATTCACGAACATCCCCTATGGACGCATTGCCCTGGCCGCGGTCATCCCGGCCCTCCTGTATTTCTTCGCCGTCTTCACCCAGGTCCACTTCGAGGCCAAGAAGCTCGGTCTCAGGGGCATGAAGCGCTCCGAAATTCCCAGGGCGCGCGACCTCCTTCTGAAGCGCGGCTACCTGATCATACCACTTGTGACGATCATCTGGCTCCTCACCGAGGGCGCCACCCCGATGAAGGCTGCCATGTGGGCCATCATCATCTCCATCGTCATCGCCTCGCTGGTGTCCATCCTCCTGGTCGCCCGGAAGAAAGAGGCTACCTTCACCTTCGGCGACTTCGTGGAAGGCCTTGAAAAAGGTGCCCGGGGAGCGCTTGGCGTCATCGCCGCCTGCGCCTGTGCTGGCATCATCATAGGGGTGGTCACAAAAACGGGCCTGGGCCTCAAGCTCGGGGAGATCCTTGTCGGCGGCGCCGGCGGGGTTGCTGATCTGGCCAGGGGCATCGGACTCGCCGCAGCCTCAATCGACGGCATCAAGCTCTTCGTAACGCTGATCTTCGCAATGCTCACTTCCTTGATCCTCGGCATGGGCGTCCCGACCACGGCCAACTACGTCATCACCTCGACGATCGCGGCCCCCGCCATCATCATTATCCTCAACGACATGGCCAAGATCGGCAGCTTCCCCTTCGCCGCCGGATCGGCAGCCATCCTCTTGTCGGCCAACATGTTCGTCTTTTACTTCGGCGTGCTGGCTGACATCACGCCACCGGTGGCCCTCGCGGCCTTCGCGGGGGCGGCCATCGCCAAGTCGGACCCCATGAAGACCGGTGTCCAGGCGACAAAACTGGCGATCGCGGCCTTCATAATTCCTTACATTTTTGTATTCAACCCCGAGATGCTTCTCTTCGGTGTCCAGGATCGTCCGGCTGAAGCTGTCTGGATGGTCATCTCGGCCATCATCGGCATCACTGCCCTCGCGGTGGGCGTCGAGGGCTGGTTCATCACGCGTGCGCGCTGGTACGAGCGGATCATGGCGATTGTCGGAGGCATCCTCCTCCTGATCCCCGGCCTGGCCACAGACCTCGTGGGGGCGGCGATTCTCGGCGTATTCGTGACAATGCAGATCATCGAGTGGAGGACCCGGAAGGCACTGTAGGCTGTCCGCTACTCCGCCCAGAGCCTTGCAAGCTCGAGGAGGGTGTCGACGGCGAGGACCATCTCGCTCGCGCTCGCCCACTCGAGGCGGCTGTGGAAATTGTGCATGCCGGCAAACACATTGGGCGTGGGAATGCCCATTTCGGTAAGGCGAGCGCCGTCAGTGCCGCCCCGGATGGGCCGGGAGAAGGGCTCGGCGCCTGCGAGGTTCGCGGCCTTCAGGATGCGCGCGAGGACTTCGGGACTCTCGTCGAGTTTTTTCCTCATGTTGAGGTACTGCTTTTTCCGCTGCGTCTCGACCCTGCCTCCGGGGAACTGGGCCTCGACGGCGCGGGCGAGGAGGTCCAGCACTTCAAGGCGGCGCCTCATGCCCTCGTCACTGAAGTCACGGACGAGGATCTCGATGTGGGCCTTTTCGACCTCGCCCGAGATCGAATGGGCATTGTAGTAGCCAAACCAGCCGTCCGTAGCCTCTGGCGTCTCGCTCCTGGGGATCATCGACACGAAGGAGGCAGCCATGGCAGTGGCATTGGCGAACTTGCCACGCGCGTATCCGGGGTGGATGGACTTGCCGGTGATCTCGACCTTCACTTCATAGGCGTTGAAACATTCGAATTCGATCTCCCCGCCCCTGCCCGCGTCGAGGGTGTAACAGGCCACCGACTGAAGCGACTTCACTGGAAAGAGGTTCATGCCGTTCCCGGTTTCCTCGTCGGGGGTGAAGATGAGCTCCAGGGGGCCGTGCCGCAGCTCGGGATGGGTCAGGAGCCAGGCTACCGCCGTCATGGTGACCGCGATGCCAGCCTTGTCGTCGGCGCCCAGGAGGGTGTTGCCATCGGTGGTTATGAGGGTGTCGCCAAGGTAGTCGGCAAGCTCCTCGAATTCGAGGGGGTCGATCGACAGGCCATTGGCAAGGGTTATGACCTTGCCATCGTAGTTTTTCACGACAGACGGCATCACCCCGGCCCCCGGGACATCGCTGGCGGTATCCAGGTGTGCCATCAGCCCGATGCAGGGGCTGCCCTCAAGGCCCCGGCTCGCGGGCAGGGTGGCGATGAGGTAGCAGTGCTCGTCGAGGCTCACATCTCTGAGGCCGAGTTCCTTGAGCTCCTCCACAAGCAAGCGGGCGAGGTTCCACTGGCTCTTGGTTGAGGGGATGGTCTCGACGTGGCGGTCGCTTGTCGTCTCGACCCTCGCATATCTGACGAGTCGCTCGATGACAGCATCGGTGTGGGGTCGCGCGAGTATGGCGGAGGTGGCGGATTTCATGCTCCGAAGGATAGCCCGAAGCCCTGATTCGGGCAATACTACCGAGTCTTGAAGAAAGGCTACGCGAGAGCGCATTTCGCTTCGCCAATACAAGGCGAAATGCGTTTTCGTGTCGCCAATGCAACGGACTCGGTAGTAAGGGTCGCTTGCCAAGGCCCCGGGGATTCCGTAGTATTGGATGACTCAAGCAATAGGAGCATTCAATGAGCGCCGCCCTCGCCATTACCGCAGCTAACTTCGAGTCGGAGGTCGTCCAGTCATCCATTCCAGTCCTCGTCGATTTCTGGGCTGAATGGTGCGTCCCCTGCAAGATGATCGCCCCCGTCGTGGCTGACCTGGCCAAGACCTACGAGGGAAGGGTAAAGGTAGCCTCCGTGGACGTGGACGCCGAAAACGAATTGGCATCCCGCTTTGATATAGTGTCCATCCCGACCCTCATCCTCTTTCAGGATGGCCAGGCCCTCCGCAAGAAGCTCGGGGCAGTCCCGAAACACGAGATCGAAGCCCTGTTCCGCGACCTCATCTAAGTCCCGGGGATCGACCTCATCTGGACCCGGGGCTTTGGCCCCCAGTCGCCGAGAGCGCCCACTCCGAAAGGCCTGGCTCAGCGCCTGCTTCTTTGGACGAGCCTGAGCGGATGATCGAGCGTGAGGCGGATGGCTTCCACCGAAAGGCATCTTCCCAGGCTGGCGCAGCCACCGTAGACCAAAGACCGAAATCCACGAGCCCTTGCACAAGGCTCTCGATCCGCCCCTCCCCGACTGGCCCCACCTTGGCGCTGTCGGCGTAAAACAGGCCATCCATCGGCTTGCCACCCGGAGACTCGCTGAGCACGAGCACCCCCGTCGCGTCGGGCAGGGCCCCGGCCTTTGACCAGAAATCCCTTGCAGCCGACGCGTCGATACCCCCGGACGATTCCATATCCGTGCCGGTCTCGTCCCGCTCAGCTGCGATGCCCTCTGGCGCGCAATGCAGTACGACGAGCTCTCCTTGAGCGACCTCCGCTCCCGGGAAGGTCCAGGTGACCGTTTTAGTCGAACTCGAACCCGAGAACTCGAGGCCTCCGAGATTGCCCGCCGCTACAACCTCGAACTCCACAAAATCGCGGTGAGGATTTTTCTGGGAGCTGTTCTTTGCGGGCACGACCTCGGATATGCGGAGCTTCGCCGGATTGGCGTTGAAACCGGCAAAGGACAAAAGGAAGCGTGAGCCGTTTCCGCCTCCATCGACGACCTCGCCCAGGAGCTTGTAGCCCTTGCCCGCCACCTGATCCGCCCCCAGCTCGACTTTCAGGTCAGCCCCCATGGCCTTGGCTGTGGGAGCTTCGCCGCTCTCGCCCGGATCAAGCTCAAAGCTGCCCTCGACGGGACGGACATCCTCGTCAAAGCGGAGCACAAAGGAGCGGAGCCCCGTGGGCCCGGCTTCGACGAGGGTGGGGGGCTTCAGGTCAAAGGCGGGCGGCGTGGTCGGCAGCGGCGTGGGAAGGCAGGCAGCGAAGAGGGCCAGAGGCGCAAGAAGGGCGAGAGCCCGATGGGGAAATCGACCGGTATCGAGCAACTGATGGGGCATTGGAACCTCCTCCATCCAGTACGCCTGGACCTTCGCTCCCTGCTTGCGTCCGGAGCCGATTTTTTTATGGATTCCGCGTCTCTGCCTTGGCGGCCTTTCCCAAAGTGCAGCGGGGGGACTACAGTATGCCCAGGAGTGTCCCCATGCGCATACTTATGGCCAACGACCACGGAGCTGTCGAGCGGAGCCGCGAAGTGCTGGCCTGGCTTAGGGCCAGGGGCCACGAGGTCCGAGACCTCGGCATCGCCACCGAGACACGAGTCGATTACCCTGACAAGGCCCTCGAAGCTACGACAGAGTTCCTGAAGGGAGGCTGGGACCTCGGAATCCTCCTCTGCGGTACCGGCATCGGCATCTCCATCGCCGCCAACAAGGTTCCGGGAATCCGCTGTGCCCTGGTCCATGACCGCTTCACCGCCGAGATGGCGCGGGCACACAACAACGCCAACTTCATAGCACTCGGCGGCCGCACCGAGCTCCCCTGCCCCCTTGGCGATATCCTCGGAGCCGCTCTGGATACAGCCTTCGAAGGCGGCCGCCACTCGGAGCGCCTGGCCAAGATAGCAGCCATCGAGTCGCCCACCGGCTGATTCCATGAATCGACGCAGGGCAGCGGCGCAGGATCGGAAAAGCCGCGATCCTACTTCCACTGGACAGTTCACCCGGATGCGGCGATGGAGCATCATGCCCCTCGTCCTTGTGTTCGTCATCGCTTTTTCGCGAGCATGGGCTTCCTGCCCAAGCCCGTGACAGTGTCCAGGCTCGCCGAAGCCATTGTCCGCTTCAAGCTCGTCCGGGTTTTCCCGAAACTCCGGACGCCTTCAGTCGCCACCCTCATAGAGGCGCGGCACCCGGGCGTTGATCTGACAGGTCACTTCGTAGGTGATGCTGCCCAGGACCCTCGCCCATTCTTCACAATTGATCTCTTCCCCGCCCGAGCGACCCATCAGGGTCACCTCGTCGCCAACGCGCGCCTTTGAACCGGGGCCGAGGTCGATCATGCTCTGGTCCATGCAGACGCGCCCGACGACCGGACAGCTCCTCCCGTCCACAAGGACGCGGCCCCTGTTGGAAAAGAGCCGGTTGAATCCATCGGCATAGCCTGCGGGCATGGTGGCGATGAGGGTGTCGCGTTGCGATGTCCAGGACCGCCCGTAGCCTATGGCCGTACCCGCCGCCACGCGCTTGATAAAGGAAATCCGCGTCTTCAGGCTCATGCCGGGAAGGAGGGGAATCGAGCGCGGCGTGCCCTCATCGGGATAGTGGCCGTAGGCCATGATGCCGGGCCGCACCAGATCGAGCCAGGCTTCCTCGTGGCCGAGCACCGCCCCTGAGTTGGCAGCGTGGACAAAGCCGAGCTTCCGCCCGATCGCCTCGTTCACCGACTCCACGACAGCCTTGAAGCGGGCGAGCTGCTCCTGGGTGTAGAGCCGGTCCGCCTGGTCGCTCACCGGTAAATGGGTAAAAATTCCCTCGAGGAACAGCGCCGGGCACTCGCGCTCGATCAGGCTGGCAAGAGCAGGGGCAAGACCGGGGCTCACCCCGACCCTCCCCATCCCCGTATCGACCTTGAGATGCACCCGTGCCGGCCCTGTCCAGACAGTCCCGGCGAGGGCAGCAGCCGCGGACTGCATTGA
This sequence comes from Spirochaetota bacterium, assembly GCA_037130415.1. Lineage (GTDB taxonomy): Bacteria > Spirochaetota > Spirochaetia > Treponematales > Rectinemataceae > CAIJMU01. Next base: position 5,969 of record JBAXTA010000041.1, on the reverse strand, counting down.
CCGCGCCCCGGCCTCGTCGCAGACGCAGAGGGTCAGGCGATGGAGGAGGGCTGCCTCGAGTTCTTCTTCGAAAAGGGGGCTGAACTTGAGGATGGGAAGTTCGATGCCAGCCTCGCGAAGCTCGATGCCCTCGGGTACTGTGGCTACACCGAGCCAGTCCGCCCCCGCGCGGAGCGCGGTCCTTGCGACTTCGACAGCGCCGTGGCCGTAGCCATTGGCCTTGACTGCCACGAGAAGGCCGCGTCCTGGACCGATTGCCCTCCTGATTCCTTCTATATTGCACCGGATGTTGCCGAGGTGAACGATGGCGTGGGTCTGGTAGAGCATGGGAGCGACTCCTCAGTTGCGAAGCGGCCGGAATGGGGCAGCATCACGGCCCATCGGCGAGGCTCTCAGGATAGCCTTTTTTCCAGGTCGCAGCGAGGGTAGAGACCGGGCACAGGCTTGGGTCGGAGGCCACCCAGCCGAAGGGCTTCTGCATTCTCCGATAGGCAACTGCAGAGTGACAACCCTCAGGCGACAAGGGTAGAATAAGCCGTCTAACTCCTCTGGGACAGGCGGTATTCGTGCGATCAACGCTTCTGGTCCTTGCTGCGGGCATGGGCTCCCGCTTTGGCGGCATCAAGCAGCTCGAGCCTGTCGGCCCGGGGGGAGAAACCCTCCTTGAATACTCCGTCTACGACGCACTCAAGGCCGGTTTCAGCGACCTCGTCTTCCTGATACGGAGGAGCATGGAAGCCGACTTCCGGGCCAGGGTCCTCGCCCGCCTTCCTGTAGAGCTTCCCCTCAGCCTGGCCTTCCAGGAAGTGGAAGACCTCCTGGACGCCACCGCCCTTGAACACGCGGGCCTCCTTCCCGGCAAGCTCCGCGCCGACGGCCTTCCTCCGAGGAGCAAACCCTGGGGCACGGGCCACGCCCTCCTGTCTGCAGCCCCCTTCCTCCGCACTCCCTTTGCGATCATCAATGCTGACGACTGGTACGGAAGGGAGGCCCTCGCCGCCGTGGGGGGCTTCCTTGCGGCTGCCGAGCCTGGGAGCATGGACCACTGCATGGCGGGTTACCGCCTCTCCCTCACCACGAGCGGTAACGGCTCGGTAGCGCGCGGCCTCTGCGACATCGATCCTGAGGGTAGGCTCCTCGCCGTCAAGGAACACACGGGCATCGAGCGGAGGGGAGAGCGCTGCGTCTCGGTACTGCCGGATGGAAGGGAGACCGAAATCGCATCCGATACCCTCGTGTCGATGAACCTCTGGGGCTTTACTCCCGCAGTCCTCGAATACGCCCGACCCCTCCTGGCATCCTTCCTGGCCCGGAACGCAGCATCGCCTACAGCCGAATTCTACCTGCCCTCGATCGTCAGTTCGATGATCGAGGGAGGGCGGGGCAGCGTGCAGGTCCTGCCCAGCTCCGAGGAGTGGATGGGCATGACCTGGCGCGGGGACCTCAAGACGCTGAGATCCCGGATCACCCGACTTGTGGCCAGCGGCGCCTACCCTTCACCACTGTGGCCTTCGCCAAGCCCCGGTCTGAGCCAGGTAGCCCCCGCACGGCACTGAGACGGGCGACGGGGATGAACCCAGCGTCCGGGCAGCCACTCACATGCGCATCGCCATCGGAATCGAGAAGAGATAGACATTGGCGGCGGCGAACAGGAGCATAAGGACAGCCAAGGGAACAAAGGTGGCAGTCTTCTTTGCAGGAGGCTCAGCGCTGGTTTTCGCCAGGCGCCAGGCGGTATAGATCGATGCCAGGGCACCCAGGACCACAAGCCCGTACTGGAGGACCTGGATGGTTCCTGCGTCCACCAGCGAGGTCGAGCCTTCGATGCTCTTCCCGAAAAGCCCGAGGCCAGTGAACCAGATCGCCTTTCCCTCTGCCAGAAGGTGGAAAAGGTTGTGCGCGATGTGGCCGGCCATGTCCAGGGGGATGATCGCATAGCCGAAGCGGGCAAAGTTCTCCAGGACCGTCTTGCCGTTGGCCCGCCGGGCCAGGGCGCCTGCGCCGAAGAGGAGGCCGACGGGGATCGCCATGAGGACGAGGAAGGCTATGGTGAAGGCCAGAGGATACCAGGAGATGCCGAGGGCCGACTCGAACCAGGCGAGGATGCTTTCCCAGATGTTCAGCATTGTGATGTTCTGCACGAAGACGATCCCCATGATCACGCTGGCGAGGAAGGCTACCGGAAGCTGGGGGTTCCGGACGAACCAGAGCTCCTGGCTCGGGAGCCGGGTCGTGATGCGGATCGAGCCGTTGGGACAGTTCTTGACGCAATTGCCACAAAGGTTGCAGTCGGCGTTCGATTCCATGGTCTTCGGGAAGACAAACATGGGGCAGCCTGGGACCTGGCCTCCCTTGTAGCAATTCTGGGTTTTGCAGGTAGCGCAGATGTCGGGAGTGGCTGAAAGCCCGATGATGCCACCCCGGGTGTAGTTGCCCGAAAGGCCCCCGAGGAAGCAGAGGTAGCGGCACCAGGTCCGCCGCTCGAAGAAGGCGCCGGAGACGACCACCCCGAGGGTGATGAGGAGGAGGAGAATGCCTGAATTGAGCGGATTCTCGACGACGCCCCAGAGGTGGTCCGACCAGGTGATGAGCATGAAGATCGCGTCGATGATCCAGATTCCGTACTTCCTCAAGAATCGTGGCACCGGCCTGTTGTTGCCGACAAAGGCCTGCACGAGGTCGTTGATCGTCCCGAAGGGGCAGATCGCGCACCAGATGCGTCCTAAAAGGAGGAACATGATAGGGAGGATCGGCCACCACAGTACCCAGGTGAGGGCTGTGCCGAAGTTATCATGCGCCTTGCCAGGTCCCATCACGAGTTCCCAGGTGATGAAGGCAAAGATGACCAAGGTCGGCCAGGCGATGATGCCTGGGTACCAACGGCTTTTCACGAGCCGGCTGAAGGCCGGAATATCGAGGAGGTTGAAGGCCGGGGGCTGGAGCGGGCGCGCCGCAGTTTTTTTCCGGATTACTGGATCGCTCATGCTGCCGCTCCTTTCACGATGGTCCCCTGCCTTGCGCGGAGTGCGGCAGCGGCCGTGATGGTCACGACCATAAGGACTCCGAAGACGACGAGAATGACCCAGTTTGAGCCCGCCTCAACGACCTCGAAACCGAAACTGGCTTTTTCCACCGGGCCTCCCGGGGTGAATGCAAATTCCAGGTTCGCTTTCCAGTTTCCAGTGGAATCGAAGCTGGAGCTGCCCAGGTAGCTTCCCGGACTGGCAGGATCGGCGGCCAACACAGCTGGCTTTGGCTTTTCTCCCATGTCCATGGACATGGCTGCCGACGGATCCTGGACCATTTCGACGGACATCACGATTTTGGCGCCCGCGACTGGCATGCCCATGGAATCGTGAAGGGTCACAAGTATCCTGTTGTCCCCCACGACGGCGCCCTTGTCGCCGAACTCGAGATCAGCACTGTAGGCACCGACTGCCGTGGTCATGGCAGCATCCTTCCCGTTCGCCGCAAGTCCGAAGGGCAGGACAAGAAGGAGGGCCAGGGCCAGGGGACTAGCCCGGACAGGCAGCGTATTCCCCAAGAACAGGACAGCCCGCGCAGCGCTTTGACTAGAAACATCACCGATCATGGAAACTCCTATGCTTGACAGTCTCCCAGTCTAGGATGGCTTCGTGAACGCCCAGTGAACGTCAGACGATCATGTCGTGCATGTCTTCTGGCTGCGCTCCCAGGATATTTCAAGGCGCAGGGCAATGCTATACTCGATAGCAGGCGATGGAGTCCTTGTACCGCACCATGCTTGGTGCCCTGTCTCCGGGCCACAGGAGGCAGCAATGCAAGAGGCGCGTGAGCTCCTTCGCGTGAAGTTCGGGTTCGACGATTTTCGTCCCGGTCAGGCCCAGGTCATCGGCCACCTCCTTGCAGGAAGCTCCGCCGCTGCGGTCTTTCCCACCGGAAGCGGGAAGTCCCTCTGCTACCAGATCCCTGCCCTCATGCTTCCCGGTATCACGATCGTGATCTCCCCTCTCATCGCCCTCATGAAGGACCAGATCGATCGCCTCGAAAAGCTTGGAATAGCAGCCGCCCGCATGGACTCGACCCTCGACGCGGGCCAGTCGGCCCAGGTCATGCGCGACCTCCGGGAGGGCAGCCTCAAGCTCCTCTACGTGGCACCGGAGCGCTTCAACAACGAGCGTTTCCGCGAGGCGATCAAACGCACACGGATCTCCCTCTTCGCCGTGGATGAGGCACACTGCATCTCGGAGTGGGGCCACAACTTCAGGCCCGACTACCTGAAGCTCGCCACCCTTGCGAAGGAGTATTCGGTTGAACGGGTGTTGGCCCTGACCGCCACCGCGACGCCGCAGGTCCTTCTCGATGTCTGCAAGGGCTTCGGCATCGAGGCAGGCTGCGCGGTCCGGACGGGATTCTATCGACCCAACCTCGATCTGCTGGCGACGGCAGTGGAGGGGAAGTCACGCGATGCCCTCCTTCAGTCGCGTCTGGCAGAACGCGGCTCTGGCCCGACTATCGTCTATGTCACCCTCCAGCGGACGGCCGAGGAGGTGGCGGCCAGGCTCGCCGGCTCTGGCTTCGATGCCCGCGCCTACCACGCCGGCATGGAGACCGCCGAAAGAAGCAGCGTCCAGGACTGGTTTTTCGCCTCGCGCAAAGCCATCGTAGTTGCGACAATCGCCTTCGGCATGGGCATCGACAAGTCCGACATCCGCGCTGTCTACCACTACAACCTCCCCAAGAGCCTCGAGAACTACTCGCAGGAGATCGGCAGGGCAGGAAGGGATGGGCTCTCCTCGCTCTGCGAGGCCTTCGTCAGCGTGGATGATCTCAATACCCTCGAGAATTTCATCTATGGCGACGGCCCGAGCCTGGCCTCGATCCGTGCCCTCCTCGGGGAGGTCTTCGCTTGTAGCGGTGAGCTGGAACTTTCGCTTTACGACTGCTCCTATCGCCATGACATCCGCCAGCTCGTTCTCCGCACCCTCCTTACCTACCTCGAGCTCGACGGCTACCTCCGCGAGGGCACCCCCTTTTATTCCGAGTACCGTTTCAAGGCCCTGGTGCCGGTCGAGGGCATCCCCGCGCGCTTTGAAGGTGAAAGGCGCGACTTCGTAGCGAAGATCCTGGACGCGTCGAAAAGGGCAAAGACCTGGCATTCGCTCGACCTCGAGGAAACAGCAGAGGCTCTCGATTCACCGCGCGAGCGCATCGTGCGGGCCTTGGATTACCTCGCCGAAAAGGGCTGGATCGAACTCGAGGCCGCGGGAGTGCGCAACCGCTTTGCCGTGCTGGAAAGCCCCCCCGATCTCGATGCTCTTGCCGCCGATCTTTACCAACGGACCGAGCGCCGCGAGGAGCGGGAACTGTCGCGCATAACGCAGGTGCTCGGCCTCTTCCAACACGAGGGCTGCCTGGCCGAAAAACTCGGCTCCCACTTCGGCGAACAGCTGCCTGAACCCTGCGGTCACTGCTCCTGGTGCCGCACGAAAAAAGCACTCCAGCTGCCTCCCCGCGCCAGGCCGATCGTGGACGAAGCCCGTTGGGCGACGGTGGAAGCCCTCCGCGTCGAAAAGCGCGAACTCCTCGGAGATTCACGGGCCCTCGCGCGCTTTCTCTGCGGACTCTCCACACCCAGGACATCCAGGGCCCGGCTCGGCTCACACCCACTCTACGGCGCCTTCTCCGAGTTTCCCTTTCAGTCGGTGCTCGAACGCGCCAGGGCCTCGAGCGGGAAATAGGCGAAGGAAGATATGGAGGTTGTTCGAGAAAGACTGACCTCTCTCCGCGATTCGATCATGTCCCCTCATCCCCCTCCAGCACGTCTGTTGAGCAGGGCCCGGCGCTCCCTCCAGTCCGGCAACCAGTGATCCAAGATGGCCTTGAATCCAGATCCGTGGGAGCGATCCGTGAAATGGGCGAGCTCATGTACGAGCACATATTCAAGGCACTCGGGAGGCTGGGTAGCGAGCTCTGAGTTGATGCGGATG
>JBAXTA010000409.1:0-3401 GCA_037130415.1 Spirochaetota bacterium | reverse complement strand
GGCCCGAGCTCCCCGTTTCGACCGAGCCTGCCGCCACTTCTAGCTCCTTTCCTGTAAATCCTGTCTTGCCTGTTGTCCTGTCTGATCCTTTCTAAGAGGAAGAGGGGAGAGGACGTCGCATATTGCAGTTCTTCCATGTTGCTCGAAGGGGTCCGTTGGGGTATTCTCTTTCTGTAATGAAACCTAGAACGAGTTTCAATCCCAAACGTCGCATTCTCCGCGATCGGCCGAGTCCTGCGGATAGCGAAAGGTGGGAGGGAAAAATCAGATATGGTGGGAATCCCGAGCACAAGAAAAATCCTGGGGATTTTGATCTTTCTCCACCGAGCGACCCGAGGCAAGGCAAGACGCTGTGCGATAATGTGGAGATATTCCGACGCGATGAGGCACTACGGTTGATCAGAGAAGGTATCCGCAGAGGGCTGGTTAGCGAGCAGAAACGCAACACCTGGCCCCAGAACATATGGGCCGTGGCTTCGAACGGAATGCCGGTGGAAGCGCAGCTCGAAAATCCCGCGAATGGGACCTACCACGGCTATCCGCTTCTGGATGTCGATCCATTCAGCACGATAGTCAAGAAAACGTGGGAATCAAGAAATGGGGGATAGGTTCTCGATCAAGCCCCAATGGATGTCCTCAATTCATGAAACGGAAGAGGTCAGGGAGACATCCGCGATGCTCGGCATCGTGCTGGGTGATGGATTCGCTACGAGGAATGAGGACGCTTGGTCCAATACGGTTTTGGATGAGGTACGGCTATCGGCTTATCCGCTTGCTCTCTGGTTCGCGTCTTCTTGGTGGCGATTGCGGTGGGAGCCTCTCCCTCTCGAGGCCAGCCCGCCCCTGGCATGGCGTATGGCGCATGAAATGGCCGCGGCAGGCTATGGCTACGTGTGGCCGCAAATAGTATTCGCCTCTGATGGCGATATGATTCAAATTGCGTCCTTGCAATCGAAGCCAGAATCAAAAGAAGCGGTTCATTATCTTGCCGATCGCACTATCGCGGTCGATGCACGGACTTTCGAAAGAGAAATCGATGCATTTATCGATTCTACTTTGGCTCGCCTGCATGCTCGTTTTAAACGGACTACCGATCTCCACGCCCTTTGGGGTGAAGTCAAGGAAGAGCGCCGAGATCCAAGTCTTGCATTTGAGCGTCGTCTGGAAGCAACGCTTGGGTTTGATCCAGATGAGTGTCCCAGTGATGCTCTCGAGCTGTTCAAACGGCTTTTGCCGCAAGCGGGCGCCTCTGCAGTCGGCGAGATAGCACCGGTCTGCGCAACCGAGGATCCAGGAGCATCCATCCGTGAAATTCTGGAAATTGCAGAGACTGGAGACCTTGCCGGGAACGTGAGCGACGTATTGAAGCCGGGGAGCTTTCAGGTTGATGGCTCGATTCCTGCATGGGAGTGCGGCTGGCAACTTGCTAGAAAGCTGAGAATGGAACTTGGTCTAAAAGAAGCTCCCCTATCCGACGAAATCCTGTGCGAACTTGTGGGCCTTCAAAGAGACAAGATGGTTTCTCTTGAAGTTCATTCAAAGCGAAGGCCGATTGGTTTGTCCATCCGAAATGGACACGCTTCGGAATTCAAACACATTTTCCGAAAGCGGCATCTGACAGGACGCCGCTTTGAACTTTCTCGATTCATCTGTGAATTCCTCGCTACTGGCGCAAACGATACGTGGTTGCCTTCTACCGACGCAAAGATGGCACGGCAAAAAATCCAGCGATCATTCGCAGCCGAGTTCCTCTGCCCAATCGAGGCCATTAAATTGTATGCAGAAGGGGATTATTCTGATGACTCGATTGAAGATGTGGCGAGTCATTTCTCCGTTGCTCCGTTGGCGATTCAATCTCAGCTCGTGAACAATAAAATCCTTCCCTCAACCACGATAAACGAAACGGGTGGAGTCGCTAAATACCTCGAATCTCAAGCAGTGTAGTGATCGGTTGATGCTTGCGCCATGATATTCTTCCGGGCCAGGGATCGTCGCGAGCAGAACTCGCGCGCGGAAAGCCCGGAGGCCCGGAGCGTAGCGGAGGGCCGAGGACTTGAAGCGAAGAGCCCGACCCGGCCGCCAGTATCAGGGATGGGCAATGCAGCTGGTGTGAGCTGGCCTTTGCCGAGATGACCGCGGCCGGGTGGCCCCCTCGATCTGTTCACTACCATGATCCCGGAGGGTAGGGAGGGTAGGGAGGGTGAAGAGGGGAAAGAAAGAGTTGTACCTTCTCATTCCTTTCCTGTTGATCCTGTCTTTCCTGTTATCCTGTCTGATTCTTTCTGAAGAGGGAGAGGACAGGATAACAGGATGAGCAGGAGGGACAGGAGAAGAGGGTGGGGAAGGGGGGAGGGAGAGGGAATGGGATTCCTGCCTGCGCTTGCGATGCTTTTCCGGGGAGGGATTATTCGATGCGTTATGATCCTGGTGAAAATAGGAGAAAACATCATTGGAGCAAACCCGAGGCGGGGTTTAACCGAGTAGGCACAGCTATGGTTGGGAAATGCTCGTCGAAAATCACGATGGAGATTGCCCAGGAGCTGCTTTCTTCAAGTCTGCCTTATTTAAACAATGAAGGACCAGCCCAAAGAGTATACAATGTCTTTGATGGCGTAATATACGAGGCCGTATCGTCTGGTGATGAAGCTTGGCATGGCTATCCTTGGCGATCGAGACCTGGCCGATCTTCCTTGCCAAAAGATCTGATGAAAGAATTGGAACGGCGGGCCGCGGAACAAAAATGTCTGCGGGAGTACAAGGAATGGGTCAAGACCTATGGAAACTGAGATGCGATTTTCTCATGTCATAGAAAGCCTCGATCCTTCATTGGGCGAGGGGTGGGCACGCGCGACGCTCTTGATTGGCGAGTCGCCTTTCTGGTATGGCGAGACAAGAGCCAACTTCGAGTGGACCTGGATCGACTTTCTCGAATGGCTTTCTTGTTCCTGGGCCGCGCTCTGGCTCGAGGAAGGATGGCCGATAAATTTGCCCATGGCGCTACACCCAGGACAGCTCCTGGATCTGGCGCGTGAGGTCTGGGTGGATTTGCCCGATGAGGAAGCGGCTTGGCAGGAACGCGAGCTTCTCGCCTATCTGGATCGGCACGATCTGTCCCGAGGCATGCCTGGCGCTTTTCTGCCGTCGATTCTTCTCGCTCGATCTGGAAACACGATATGGGTAGACCCCGAAGAGGGCGAGGCCACGCGCTGCGATTTCCGAACGCTGATTGACTCTTTGGAGGCGGTAGGCGACGCGCTGGCGGCATATTTCAAAGACTCGGACAACGACAGGGTCAAGTCGGTCCTCGATCACTGGCGGAATCGGCACGAGGCGATTCGGCGAGACTACCTGCGCTACAAATCCGGGATGACCAAGCAAAGACTCGAGAAGCTTTCCGCATG
>JBAXTA010000408.1:0-3402 GCA_037130415.1 Spirochaetota bacterium | reverse complement strand
ATGGAGGATCGCCGGATCAAGGCCCTCCCTCGGGGCAACTCCCACTGAGAGGACAATGATGCCTGGAAGGGCCAGGGTGCTTGCCTCTCCTGTCAGCCCAAAGAGCCGGGAAGCCAGGAGGTTTGCTTCGCGTTCCTGGGGACCTGGGGGATGGAGGGCCAGCGCAAGGGTTCTTGAAGTTCTCAATGCCACAAGGCCATGCTACAATCAGGGCCGTCGCTGGGCAAGGCGCGGCGCATGGCGTGGAGCCCAAGGAGTGTCGAGGTGAAGCAAAAAGTGGAGCCGGTAGTTCATTCGATCGCCGAGGTCTGCTCCTCCTGGCCTGGCGTCCAGGCTGTGTCGATATCTGGCCATGCCGAGGGCGATACCCTTGATCCCTATTTCGTTCTCGCCTTCGACGTATTCTACTCTGCTTCCCTCCCCAGCGAGGAGGAACGAGGCTCGGCCTTTCCCGGCTCTGGAGCCTTCGAGACCGGGCGGGTAAAGACCAAGGACCGCTTTCTCCTGGACGATCTCCCTGTCCGCATCGAGTACAAGCCTGTAGCGGAAATCGACGCGTCATGCGACTTCGGGCACGGGGGCGACCGCCTCGTGCTTGCCCAGGGAACCTACCAATTCCATCGAATTGCCGGCGGACGCCACCTCTATGACCGCACAGGCTGGCTCGCGGGAGTCAGCGACCGCCTCGCTGATTTCCCCGATCAGCTGTGGAAGGACCTGCGCTCGCTTCACGAGGCGAGGGTGGAGCACTGTGTCGCCGACCTCGGCGCGGCTACCCGGAAATCCGACGCCTTTTTTTTCCTCGAATCCGCCACGGCCTTTGTCCGCAACGCGGCCCTGGCCCTCCTTGCAGCAAACAGGACCTTCGATCCAGGGCCTCGCGCCATCGATACCAGGCTGAAGTCCCTCCCGAAGCTTCCTGGCGATTTCCAGGGTCGCTGGGAAAGCTTCCTCGAGTTCGATTCGGGACTTTCCGATGAACGCCGCTTCAAGATCGCAAGCCTCATTGCCAAGAGCCTTATGTCCCTTCGATGAGATTCCTGGCCCTCGTCCTCGTTCTCCTGCTGTGTGGCTCCTGCGGCAGGCCTGCGGTACGCTCTTTTTCCTGGACAACCGCCAACGGAGGTCATCTGGCCTTCAGCGAAGAGGGAGGCTTCAAGGTAGGGAGCGAAGGATTCTTTGGCGAGGGGCAGTGGAAAAACGCCTATCATCTGGCCAGACCCTATGTCCCTCCCGAGCCGCTCTGGCTTTCCCTGGAACTATCCCGCCCCAAAGGCCCTGCTCCGACTTTACTGCTCTCAGCCAGCGCCAGGGATGGAAGGACGCGATTGGCGGACTGGAACCTGGCCCTCACCGATCCTTTGATGAAGCTCATCCTTCCCTTGCCTGCAGGAGCGGCACTAGCCTCCCTGAGCCTTGAGATCGAGGCTTCGAGCCGAACGAAGGATGCCTCCGTATCGCTCCTCGCACTCTCCTTCGTGAAGCCTTTCCGGGGTTTTGAAAAGACTCCAGGTGTGACCACACTTTCACCGGGCTTTGCCCTCCTCCGGCAGGGTTCCTTTCTTGTGGCCAGACTCGATTCACCCTTCAAGGGGCTACCTTCGCCGAAGGACGGCGTGCCGAAGGACGGCGTGCCGAAGGACGGCGTGCCGAAGGACGGCGTGCCGAAAGACGGCGCGCCGAAGGACGGCCTTGCGGGACAGGCCCTGCGCATAGACTGGGCCCCCGGGACGCGGCTCGGCAGCCTCGAGCTTCGTACGGGCGACGGCTCGGCGCGGGCCATAAGCCTCGATGATACAGGCGGCTCGATCCTCCTCCCCAGGGCCTTGTTTCCCTCCGACCCTGGTCTCATAGAGGCTCGGGGATCCCCTTCGCTCGAACTTCTGGCCTTTGTCGCGACCGCTGTTCACGAACCTGCGCTTTCGAACCTCGACCTCGGAGTAATCCTCGCACTGCCACAGCCAGAGGGAGCATGGGCTTCGTACCGCTGGGACCGTCGTCCCGAGGTCATTGTGCTCGATTTTGCCGACTACGCGGCACAGGACAGGGCCCTGAAGCGCCTCGCCTACTTTGTCGAAAAGAAGGGTTTCAAGGGAAGGCTTGCGCCGGATTCAGAGATCGAGGGACTCCACGGCTGGAACGCCCACGATTACCGGGCGGCCGACCTCGCGGCCTTCTATTCGGCGGCTGCCGCGCAGTCCTTCCAATTGGGACAATCCGAGACCAGGCTCCGCGAACTCCTCTCAGGCGCGGGCGTCATACGCGTCGCGGGAAAGGGTTTCGCAGAGGGTCGGGGTGCGCTCATCTCCATCTCCCGCGAGTCGGCTCCCGACCTGCGGACAACTTTCATGGCCCACGAATCGAGCCACGCGCTCTATTTCACGGACCCGGACTTCAGGGCTTTCGTGGGGAATCTCTGGTCATCCCTTGGGAAGGAGGAGCGATGGTTCTGGACGCTCTACTTCGGATGGATGAACTATGAGACCACAGACGAGGACCTCATGGCCAACGAGTTCATGGCCTACCTCTGGCAGCGTCCTCCTCCATCGGTCAGGGAGTATTTTACGAAGACCCTGCCCTCGAGGCTCATCGAGCGCCACGCAGAACTCGAACCGGCCATCGCCCTGTGGATGGCGTCGCACGCAGACAGCTTCGAACGCCACGCCACCGAGATCGACGCCTGGCTCGCAAGCCACTATGGTTTCGCTTCCGCCCGTCCCTGGTCCTTCAGGTAGACCGGGAACCGGAATGCTTCGGCTATCGCGCGTCGAGCGCGAGGGCGATTTCGGCGAGCGCCCAGGCGCGTGTGTCTTCCAGGAGCTCGGCGCTCGGCACCCTTCGTCGGGATCCATCACTGGTCTGGCGCGCAAGCCTCTGGAAGGCAGCGGCTGAGGGAAGCAGCGTCATCCAGAGGTCCCGGCCCTCGTGGTCGAGGGAACTCAGATGGCGCGAGGCCGGCTCTGTGGCCTTTGGCAGGGCGCGCAGTAGTTTCGCATATCGTTCCAGGAAGGCGGCAGCAGGTTCGTTGGCTGCCCCTGCTGCGAAGATGGGCCGAGATTCGCGGTGGCCGACCTCGCGTGGCGGGATCCTGATCTCGACCCCGCGCCCTCTGAAGGCGCTGACTGCGATCGTGGAATCGGCGGCAAAGCGTTCGAGGTGCTCGCGGTAGGCCATGAGTGGCTTGGTCACATAGCGGTACCAAGCCCGGCCATCCGCCCCAGTTTCCTCTTCGCGCAGCACCGATGGTGTCCTGAACACAAAGCCGGAGAAGCGCGACTCCAGGGGATCGAGCCGCTCCTGGGCCTTCCCGAAATAGTCATAGATATAGGTTCCACGGGCATAGCTTTTGCCGTCAGGATAGGAGAAATCCGCGCCTATCAGGAGGGCCCTGTCAGCGCCAAG
>JBAXTA010000407.1:0-3411 GCA_037130415.1 Spirochaetota bacterium | reverse complement strand
TGGAGAGCGTCGCTGGCGCCGATCGGTATGAAGAAGAAGCGGTCGTGGCTATCGAGTCAGGCGGCGATGGACTGCATCGATCCCGATCGCCGCGGCCAGGATCGTGATAATTGGGTCTGGATCCGCGACGCGGAGAGGAACAGGCTCGTCGTCGGCACCCAGGCGCGGATCCTCTACCAGGACGCTCTCGGGCACCTCGACATCGCGCTGAAGTTCAACGTCATGGTGAGGAAGGGCGAGGTCGGGCCGATCATGCTTGGCCTAGACCACCACGACACTGGTGGAACGGACAGCCCCTCCGCGAGACGAGCTCGTCGCGGAGGCGCGAAGCTACATTCATCATCGCCTCTTCGGCGGGTCCCGGAGATGGTATCGCTCGCTACCCGGCGAAGAACCATGCTGCGGTTCGGGTTGAGACTTGACATGCCTTATCGTCCACATTATATTTATTCGGCGCCAAACGGCGCCAAACGGCGCCAAACGGCGCCAAACGGCGCAAACCATCTAGGAGGGGTTTGCAATGAGGAAAAGTTTTTGGAGAATTGCGTCGGTGTCTTTCGGGATCATGCTCATGGGGTGTGCTCCGACTTCCCTGCCGGGCGGAGTTGACCTGAATACAGTACTAGGACCAGCCGAGAGAGCCTTGATGGCCAACGAGAGCGCTTTGATCAAGCAAAATCGCCTCGCGAGCCTGGCCATGGAGTCAATAACCGACAAATTCATACAACAGGGAAAGATCACAGTCGAAAGCGTAATGAATACAACCCGAGGCGAGGATGGACTCATTGCCAAGGGTTATGTCGGAGTGGAATTTGTGGATGAAATGGCTCTTAGGGATTTCATCGCGCTAACAAAGCCAATTGTTGAGAGGGTTTGTGGTTCCGTATACTCGAATGTCATGTTCCATGATCCTAAACTTCGGGCAACCGCAACCGCGCGTGACCTGAATCATGGTGAACCAATATTGGCTGATGAGGAATACTTCGATACAACTGCGGCGGGGAATGTAACTTTGCAGTTATCAGGGTACTATGACTATAACATATTTTGCTGGAATTGGCACAGTTGGGAATTGCTTTATGTCGATTCCGATTCTGTAAAGAAGGCCAAGCAAGCCAGTTTTGAGATCAAGGCCGCGATGAATCAGGCAGCCGATCCCTACATCAGCGTGAAACTTGGTTCTTCCTACGCCAACAGAGATAGCGGCAAGACCCCCTACATCGTCACAAATCCTGTTACCGTTCGGATGTACTCACAAGGAATTACTGACGATTGGAAAGATCACACATGGTGGAATACTTCCTCGAAGATACATTTTCAGGTGACGCTGACCGATAGTTCGAACGCAACGGTTAAATATGGATGCTATCGCGATCAGGGCGGCTCATTTGTTGCATTGACATTCTAGCTAGGACAAGGGGGATCAGATGGATAGTTTGCATGCTTGCCGACAACGTGCCGCGCATAGCCTGGTTCTTGCAGCTTTCTGTATTTTCGGGACATCACTGTTGATCTCCTGCGCCGATCCAAACCCTTACTACGCCATAGTGAGTATCACCTGGACCGATGCTCCTTCCATCAACCCAGGAACCCACAAATGCTACTTGGTGATAAGCGAAAGCTGGAAACGCTATTATTCGAGTCCAACGACGGACCAGATATTCGAGTTGACGCCAAATGTCACACCATCGGTTGTCTTTCTGACGGCAGACGGAGTGAGGATGGACGGGCATGTCTTTTACGATGTGGACGGTGATGGAAAATATACTGAGGGGACCGATATTGCCGCAGGTGCCTATGGTGCGACATTCGAGTCATATGTTCCCTCCGTAATATACGCAAAGTATTGATCCAGCCTCAGAAGCGGCAGAGAACCAGTCATGAAATGTGGTCAGGCCCTTTGCATATGGCCTTGCAGGTTCCGAGAGACCACGATGGAGGAAAGGCAACCGCATCCTCTTGGTCGCGAATGACGAGGCAGGGCGCAAATCGAATGATCTCCTTGGTTGGCTGACATTCGAAGCGGCAGGCAAGCAGAATCGCGATCAGCGGTTCTGCTTGCCTTTACTAAATCCACGCACGAGAGACGCATGTCGGCCCAGTTGCGCGTAAAGTACCCGAACCACCGACCGTCTTCACGCGCCCGGCATCTTCCTAGAGCCCGGTTTGACAAAGGGCAGGTCCTTGGCGCATAGCGGGCATTCTCCGACATCCCAACTGGTCGCCGGAATGGTCGCCGCCGCGAAGATGGGCCACTCCACGGGCACTCCTTCTGCGCGGCGGTCCACGACGCAGGCGAGGGCCACCACACTTCCTCCCGCCGCGCGGATCGCCTGGGCGCACTCGCCCGACGATTTCCCCGTAGTCACGACATCCTCAACTATGAGGACCTTTTGGCCAGCATAGAGCTCAAAGCCGCGGCGGAGCGCCATCTTTCCCTCGTCATCCCGTTCCGTGAATATGGCAGGCAGCCCGAGGGCCTTGCCGATAACCCAGGCCGGTAGGATGCCGCCCATGGCCGGTCCCACAACGAGATCGAAGTCGAGCCCTCCCGAGGCCAGTTCTTCCCGAAGGCGAGCGGCCACTTTCATCATGGCCTCTTCGGCCCTCTCCGGATGCATGAGGAGGCGGGCGCATTGGAAGTAGCGGTCGGAATGCCGTCCCGAGGAAAGCAGGAAGTGTCCCTCGAGCATGGCTTCGGATTCCTTGAGCAATTGGATGGTTCGCTGCATTTCATTCTCCCTTGTGCGTGGTGATTGGGCTTATCCGTTCAGGTCGGGCGGGCGAGACCGGAAGGCTTTGTGGCTGATCGATCGGTCCGAGCCGCACCGACAATGTCCGCAATCGAGTCGAGGCCGTGGACGGAGAGGAACTCCCCGAGTCCCTTGAAGTGATAGTAAAAATTATAGCCGCCCGTCTGCCTTGCAGCCACATCCGCGCCGCCCGAACCGTCCTCCGAAGCCCGATTCGCCGCTCGGTCGCCATCCGTCAATCCCGCGCGGTCCATCGCGGTCGCAAAATCGCTCGAAATCACCCGCCTGCTCCGTTCTCCGAGCCCTCAGATTCCATCCGAGGGCAGACTACTCCCTGAAGGTCTGGCCGTCAGCAACGCCATTCTGGGAGTGAGAGCTGAACCAGAGCCGCGCTTTCCCGCGGCAGGGAGCCGTGATAGTGAACTGGACTTCGGCTATCGGGGCGGCCCCCTCCCCTTTCCTGCAAGGCAGGCAATGATTCCCCTGATCTCCGCCGGATCCTGGATAACCGCGATCACGGCCATCTTCCCTCCGCACTCCGGGCAAAGGAAGGGGTCCGCCTCGTAGACCTTTGCCAGGAGGCGAACCTCGCCAAGCGCTTCACGCCTGGCGCAGCCTTCTTTCGAGCAGCGGCCCCGACCTCGACAGCTTCGCCTTC
>JBAXTA010000406.1:0-3412 GCA_037130415.1 Spirochaetota bacterium | reverse complement strand
CCAGGGGCGAGGAACTCGCCCCTAACCTGGAGGAGCGCGGCACGCGCTCCGACAATACCCGGGGCGAGACTCGCCCTGCCAACGCACGGGAGCGCAACATACGCTTCCGCGCCCTGGTGCGCGACGCACCGGAGGAGCCTGGCGTCTACCTGATGAAGGATGCCGAGGGAATGGTCATCTATGTCGGGAAGGCCAAGATCCTCCGAAATCGGCTCTCCTCGTATTTCTCTGGCCACAAGGACATCAAGACGCGTCACCTTGTCGCGCGCATCGAGACCATGGAGTGGATCATCGCCGCCAGCGAGTACGAGGCCCTCCTCCTTGAAAGCACCCTCATCAAACGCCTCACGCCCCGCTACAACATCAACCTGAAAGACGGGAAGACCTACCCCAGCATCCGGATCACCAAGGAAGCCTTCCCCCGTGTCTTCAGGACCCGGCGCATCATCGACGACGGGAGCCGCTACTTCGGCCCCTTTCCCAGCGCCGACCTCATCGACACCTACCTCGACCTCGTCAAGCGCCTCTTCCCCCTGCGGCGCTGTGTGAACATGAAGGCCCACAAGGATGTCTGCATGTACTGGCACATCGGCCGTTGCTCGGGTCCCTGTGTCGGAAAAATTACCGCAGAGGAGTATGCCATCCACATTGCGGAAGTCGAAAAGCTGCTATCCGGAGACACCGAGGCCCTCCTGGCCTCGCTGCGCAAGCGCATGGCTGCCGCCGCTGTATCCCTCAAATTCGAGGAGGCTGCAAGACTCCGCGACTCCCTCCGCGCCATCGAGGACTTCCGGGGAAAGACAGGCGCCGTCGATAATGATCCTGAAGGACGGGACTATGTGGCCTGGGCAGCCGACGGAGAACTCGTGACCTTCGCCGTCTTCCAGATGCGCGGAGGGAGCTTGACCGGCCGCGACCTCTTCCGGAGCCGTGTCGCAAGCGCCGAGGACGAGGCCCTCGTCACATTTCTCATGAGTTATTACGGAAAGGAACGCCTGCCGCCGGCCAAGGTCTTTGTATCGGCGCTGGCTCCAGGGCTGGTTGAAGCAGATCAAGCCGCAGAAGCGTCCGGAGCCCCTCCTCCGTTCTCTGATCTCCCCCTCGTCGAAGCCTGGTTCGAGCGGGAACTTGGCGTGGCGGCAGCCATCATTACGCCGGCAATGCTTCACGACTCGGTCGAAGCCCCGGCAGCGCCGAGCTCTGCCGGCCACGAAAAACGCCACGCGGCTGCCCTCGCCATGGCGGCCCAGAACGCGCGCGAGGACCTCGCCAAACAGCGCCGCGAACTCGGCGACCCTGCTGCCATCCTGGAATTGAAATCAGTACTAGGACTTTCTCATGCTCCCGAGCGCATCGAGGGCTTCGACATCGCCCACCTCGAAGGCAGGCACATGGTCGCCTCGCTGGTGTCCTTCAAGAACGGAATACCCGACCGCAAGAATTACCGCAGCTTCAACATCAGGAGCCTCGAGGGGAAGGTGGATGACTTCGCCGCCATCCGCGAGGCGGTCGCACGCCGCTACACGCGCCTGGTCAACGAGGATGCGGAGCTGCCTGACCTTGTGCTTGTGGATGGGGGCAGGGGCCAGGTTTCGGCAGCAAAGGAAATCCTGGATGCCCTTGGCCTGGATTGCGACCTGGCGGGTCTGGCCAAGCGCCAGGAGGAGATCTGGCTGCCCGGCCGCGGCGATCCTGTAGTCCTGCCCCACGACTCGCCCGCGCTGCGTGTCCTTGTGGCCGTCCGCGACGAGACCCACCGCTTCGCCACAGGCCGCAACCAGCGTCAGCGGGCGGGTGACCTCAAGTTCGGCATCCTCGAGTCGGTGGAAGGCGTCGGTCCCGAAAGGGCCAAGCGCCTGCTCCGCGTATTCGGATCAATTGATTTGATAAGGAAGGCCTCGGCCGCGGACATCGCGTCGGCGGGCAAGCTGGGGGCCAAGGTGGCTGAGCGAGTCAAGGCTGCACTGGCTGGGCGGGTTGCCCTTGGTCCGGGCCCCGCTACCGATCCGCAGGCAGCCGCTCCAGCCCCGGGCGGCAACCTTGCGGCGGAACGGGAGCCTGACTACAAGCTGAAATGAGACCTACTCGTCGCGTACCCTGAAGCGCCCCACCGCCTCTGCCAGCTTCGCACCCACCTCGAGCCCCTCCCCGCTGAGCGCCGAGATCTCGTCTATGGCACGGACGATGTCCGCCGCCCTTGCGGCCACGTCGTCCATCGCTGAGGCTGACAGGACCTGGGCCTTGACGATGTCGTCCTGGGTTACGCCGATGCGCTGGGCGCCGCGGTTCATCTCAGAGCTCTCCTTGCGTATGTCCTCGGTCAGGCCGAGGAGGGCGCCTGCGTCCTGCCGCACGCCGCGCCCGCCCTCGGCGAGGGACTTGGTACTGGCCGCTATCCCGTCGAAGGCGCGCACGAGTCCTGTAACCTCCTCCGCTATCCGGGCGAGCGATTCCGAGCTGCCATTCGAGGCGACACGCGCGTGAGTGATCCTGTTGATTATGTCATTCAATACAGCCGTGACGATGCGTGCGTTCTCTGCGCTCGACTCCGAGAGGTTGCGGATCTCGCCGGCCACGACTGCAAAGCCCTTGCCCGCCTCGCCGGCGTGGGCGGCCTCGATGGCTGCGTTCATGGACAGGAGGTTTGTCTGCGAGGCGATGCCATTGATCATCGCGATGGCATCGCCGATGTCGCCGACGCTTTTCTCTATGTCGGAAATCTCGGCATCCACCTCGGCTACCCGCTCCCCGCCCCGTCTGGTCACCTCGAGCAGGGCGTTGGCCGTCCCGAGCTTCTCCTGGGTCAGCGCAGCCACTCCCTCGATCGACCCGGACATCTGTCCTATGGCCTCGGATGCGTGGGCAACCGATCCGGCCTGCTCCGCAATGCGCGAAGCGAGGTTCCGGAAACCCTCCACGATGGCTGCCGCCGATCTCGAAGCCTCCTGGCTCTGGTCGCTCACCTGTCCTAATTGGTTCCTGGTTGCCCCGATGGAGTCGCGGGCCGCCGCGACAGAGTCCTTCGCCCTTCCCACCGCCTGTCCGAGCGCAGCCGCGTTCCGCGAACTCAGGGTCTGGAAGCCGCGTATGCTGAGCACCACCTCGCTGGTCCGCTCGACGAAATCATTCACGAGGCCGGCCACCTCCCCGACCTCGTCCTTCGAATCGATTGGTACACGCTTGGTCAGGTCGCCCCCGCCGTGCGCAATGTCCGCGATGAGGTCGCGCATGCGCCGGAGCGGTGTGATGACGACGAGGCGCAGGAGGAACCACACGATGAGCGTGAGGAGAACCGTCGTGAGGCCTGCCAGCGCGGCTGCCTGGAAACGAAACCGGCCTATGAAGATATCCGAGTCCTGGGTCGAGATCCTGAGGGTCGCGACTGCAACGACCTGCCCGTCCTTGATCCCCT
>JBAXTA010000405.1:0-3414 GCA_037130415.1 Spirochaetota bacterium | reverse complement strand
ATTTCTTGAGCGAAATGCGAAAGGTATCCAAAAGGCCCAGAGCCGAAATGTATGGCCCCCTTAGGATTGAGGGAAGCACATTTACGGATTTCTACCCATGGCATTCATATTACTCAACACAAAAAGTGGGCCAGGCGAATAGCGATTTTGCTTTGTGGCAGATCCATGGATTTTGGTTCTACAAGAGAAGCCTGGTGATTGGTTCTATGGATTATGCATCTGCTATACATAGACTCAGGGAATGGATCTACGAAACAAGTAACAGGAAAAGAACCATTGGAACGGAAAACTGGATTGGAGCAAAATCTTGGGTTGACATCTTTCTACATAATGATTTGGTCATTATTGGCCTAAGCCTCGGCAGTCAAGAGACTAGTTTGAGATGGCTTTTAATTGAAAGAGAAAAGTACTTTCGTAATTTCCCAGAGCGAAGAAGAAAGACTGTATACTGCATTAATGGAGAAAGAGATGAAGCCTGGGATGCTGGGAAAGCTTTCTATTTCCAGTCAATTTGTGTTGATTGCCGAGTAATAAAGTCCGGCAAAGAACTATATGAAATATGGGAGTGACAAGCCCTTGAGGTCTGACCCCTGCGCGCAATGCAAGGGCGCAATTCCATCCAAGGGCAAGAGGGAATCTTTGCAGAGCGTGAGCCTAACCCCAGCCTTTTTTCATGTGAGGCACCCACGGCGTCTGACCCCAAGTCCTGACGAACCCACAGCCTTACTCGCAAATGGAGGCTCGCAATGTACTTGAAAATAGCAACCCTCACCAACCTGAAGTGCATTTCAGCGGCAACCATAGAATGGACCGCTGGTCACGAAGCTGGCTGGCACATCCTCCTTGGGGACAATGGCTCTGGAAAGAGCGGCATACTTAAGGCCATATCCATTGGTCTTATCGGCCCGAAGTCACTTGACCTCCTGCGCGTTGACTCTGAAGCATGGATTCGTTTTGGCTCAGAACGAGCGCGCATAGAACTTGAAGTGCTACGTGATTCTTCGACCGATTTTTGGAACAAGCAAGGCAAGACTCGCTCGTCTGAATCGGCATGGATCGAACTCAACAAATCAGGCGTGGAGAACAGCCAACCCAGCGCTATCGATGCACCATTCTGGGATCAGGAAACGGAGGGCTGGTTCAGCGCAGGTTTTGGGCCATTCAGGCGGTTTACCGGTGGGGACACAAGCCTGACGAAGCTCTTCTACTCCCATCCCAGATTAGGACGCCACCTTTCCCTCCACGGGGAAGATGTCGCACTCACCGAGACGGTGGAATGGCTTCGTCAGATATACGTTCGCGAACTCGAACAAAGGGTCCCCGAAGAAAGGTCTGTGGTATCGAGGGTCCGTGCATTCATTAGCCGTGTCCTGGGAGTCGAAGGCTATACCTTAGCTCCTATCAATTCTGAGGGCGTATTCTTTTCAACCCCCACAATAGAAAGGCTCCGGATTCAGGAGTTGAGCGATGGGCTTAGGTCGATTTTGAGCATGTCCCTTGAAATCATCCGCCAAGCCTCCCTTGCCTATCACGATGATGCCCTGCTTGATAGCGAAGGCAATACGCCCATAACCGGCGTTGTCTTGATCGACGAGATAGATGTGCACTTGCATCCTTCCTGGCAGGCGTTGATAGGCGAAAAGCTAAAGTCGATTTTTCCGCGAATCCAATTTATCGTCTCGACTCATAGCCCCCTCGTCTGCCAAAGCGCGGATACCATATGGCGGCTCGAAACAGGGGACGGAGCCACACAGGTTCGGCAACTGCAGGGCACTGAGTTCGAAACCACGCGGAACGGAAGCATCCAAGAAGCCCTTGGCCTCACCGAGGCCTTCGGCATCGTTCGTGAACGATCGCCCGAAGGAAGTGCCAGGCTTCGAAAAGCAGCCGAGTCAGCGTATTCCGATTCAGAACTCGATTCTCTCCGAGGCATGGAAAAATGATTGCATATCCCGCCAGAATTCCACTCCTCGATGCCGATTTCGCATATCTCCTCAAGGTGCAAGCAAGGATCGACGCGAAAGCAACATACTCTGACAAAGTCTCAGCGGCAAAAGAGGAATGGAAGGGAAAAAGCGCAACCGTCTTCGGGAAAATCAGGACCAACCTTCATTCCACCGTTCACCGGGACGAAATGTGCGCCTATTGCGAATCCTCAATAGCGGACGAGGTTGAGCACATCAAGCCAAAGGACCTCTACCCAGGCGAGGGGTTCTGTTTTGAAAACTTCCTGATGTCCTGCGGTCCCTGCAATCGGAGGAAGGGCAACAAATATGTCGTCCGTACCAAAGACGGGGTGAAAGAAGTCCTGCGAAAGCTTGGTGAGGCCATCGATGCAATGCCAGACGGCGATCCCCGCTTCTTCGATCCCTTTTGCTTCAATCCAATGAAATTCATCCTCCTCGATCTGCGGGAAACCTTTCTTTTTAGCGCTCTCGCCAAGCAAGACCATCCCGACCATGATGCTGTCCTTTTGACCATCGACATTCTGGGACTCAATAGCCGCGAGGCCCTCGTAGAACGGCGAAAGAAGGCATACCGAAAGTACCTTTCCCTCGCTCGCGACTACCTGCGAAGTCCAGAACCAGAACGGTCACACCAGGCCGCCGTGTTCGCCTCTGGATGGCACCCGACAGTATGGTTCGAGATGAAGCGTCAGCAAAAACTCATTCCAGAACTACAGGAGCTGTTTTCTGCCTGTCCTGGCTTGAACGGACTCTGATATTTACCCTGAAGCCAGAGAAATCGACCCCATGTACAGCGTCTCCGGCGCAATATCAATATTCCCAGGCCATACCACGGTTCCATAATCAATATATGCCCTGGGAAAAAGCTGGATATCCTCCAGCCGATCGAATGGCCGCTTTTCCATCAGAGGCAGCATATCAAATATTCGTTTCTCGCCGTTTTCGAACTCGAGAGCGAGTCTGAAACCTGAAAGGGGTTGGACGCTGATGACATCAAGCAAGGTGTTCATGGCTTCACTCATCATTGAAGCGGTGCAATCTTATAGGGCTCTTCGCCAGCACCGGGCATGGATGTGAAGTTCGTTATGTTGCGCATCATCCCGGAAGAATAAGGCAATCAATATCCCATAGAACATCGAGATGGTCGGCATTGGCTCCCCCTATCTTGGATTCAGTATCGATCATCTTAGCGCTACTTGCACGCGATTAGGAAAAGGGCACCCCTTTCGGAGTGCCCTTTGGATTCAATGCTGGAAGGTGGGCCTCAGTAGTCCATTCCGCCCATTCCTCGCCACGCAAGCGTGGCGCAACGAGCTTCGCTCGTCGCTCTTCACAAGCGGCATGGGTGGCCGCAAATGAAAAGCACCCCTTTCGGGGCGCCTTTCACGCAGCATATAGCGGCTAGGGGGACTAGTAGTCCATTCCCCCCATGCCACCCATGCCACCC
>JBAXTA010000404.1:0-3452 GCA_037130415.1 Spirochaetota bacterium | reverse complement strand
CATGCTCCCTCTCCCTTGTGGCATTCCGCGGGATTCTCGGCCGATGCCGGATACGCCCGCAGCAGTCTAGTCCCTGAAAGTTCTTCCGTCAACGATCTTCGTGCCACGAATGCCCGCCGGAGGCATTGCCGCAGGGTCGGGCGGCTGCCACCATACCCACGGTTCATACCAAAGGACAGTAGCACGCATCGGAGAGCGATAATACCCTGCATCATCGGAGTCTTGCCTGACTTTTGCGCTGTAAAGGGCACCGATGGCCGCGAGGGCTTTTCGCGGATGAATCACCAGGTAAAGCGGAGGTTGCGCGAATGAGCGACATGGCACGGAAACAAAAGGGGATCCCCTGGAGCCAGATCATGGTGTTCTCCATGTGGTTCGCGTCCTGGAATATACTCTGGGGTATCTATAACAATTACCTCCCGGTCCTTCTGCAGGCCGGTGGCGTCAACTACAATATCAAAGGAGCCTCTTCAGCCCTCGGTTTTGGCCTTGGTGCCTTCGCCGTCGGCATCGTGATGAGCCTCGACAATGTGGCCGGCTCCATCCTGAAGCTTATTTTCGGGCCCGTAGCTGATCGCGTAAAAAGCAAGAAGAAAATTCTCCTCATCTCGGGCTCCGTAGCGGCGATCGCCTACGCGCTCATCCCCTTCGGTTTCATGGGCATCACCCCCGAGACCTCTGGCAAGATCGATCTTCTAGGCGGCTCATTCATTTTTACCCTCATAGTCCTCAGCGTGATGATCGCTGCCTGGGGCATTGCCGAACTCACCGAATCGAGCCTGTTCCAGGTCATCCTGAGCTCTGAGCAGCGGGCCAAGGCAGCCGCCTACCGAGTTTTCGTGGGAGGCTTTGGCATAGTTGTCACGCTTCTCCTGGGCAACATGCTCTACTCCGTGCACATGGGCCTGCCTTTCTGGATCGGCGCCGCGTTCTATGCTGTGACCCTCGTACTCTATGCCCTCGTCATCAAGGAGCCGAAAAACACCCACTTTGAGACCAGGGGTGCTGACGGGAAGCTCGAGTCCATCGGAGCGCAGGTACGCGATGCGGTCCATAGCTTCAGCAGCGAGGCAAAAAAAGCCTTCCTCTACATATCCCTCAGCAAGTTCCTCCTCATCTTCGGGGTTATGGCCTTCCAGACCTACGGTTCCTCCTATATCGTAAATGTCCTGGGGATAAGCGAGGCGGCAGCGGGCAACTATACGATCATATTCTTCGCGGGCTACATGATTTCGGCCCTGCCAGCTGGCTACCTGGCCAACAAGGTCGGTCGCAAGAACATGCTCCTCATCGCATTGTTCATCTACGCGCTGGTCGGCATCATCCAGTACCTCTCCGGAGCGCTGGCCACCCTCATTCCAGGCTTCTTCCTCCTGGGCCTTTCCACTGGCATTTCTGATGTCATCCCGGTGTGCATGGCCGCCGACACCGTCCCTGACAAGAAATACATGGGCACGACAATGGGCGTCTACTTCTTCATAGCGTCCATGAGCGCGATCATCGCAGTGCCTCTCTTCGGGTGGATATTCGAGGCGACAAACAACAACTGGAACCTCATGTGGCTCGGTGTCGCGATCACTGGCGTCATCGGCCTCATCCTCATGGCGCTGAAACGGGGAAAGATCGGTGAGATGAAGCCCAGCGTGGTGGCTTGAGGCTGCGCCCCACTCCGGGAAGGTCGAGAGTCCCGCCCACGCGGCGGGACCTGATCGTAGTGGCTATGAATATTCCAAGGGGGATCAAGGATGTCCAACGAGGCGATCATATTTGATGCGGTTCGGACGCCGCGGGGAAGGGGCAGGAAGGACGGAGCGCTCAATGAGGTTCCGCCCATAGAGCTTCTGGCTACCCTGTTCAGGGCCTTGCGCGAGCGCAATGAACTCGCGACCGGCGAGGTCGATGACGTGATAGCCGGCTGTGTCATGCCGGTGGGAGACCAGGGGGCGGATATCGCGCGGAGCGCCCTCCTCTATGCAGGATGGGACCAAGCAGTCCCGGGATTCCAGATCAATCGCTTTTGCGCCTCGGGTCTGGAGGCTGTTACAATTGCGGCGGAAAAGGTGCGGTCGGGATG
Organism: Spirochaetota bacterium; assembly: GCA_037130415.1. Lineage (GTDB taxonomy): Bacteria > Spirochaetota > Spirochaetia > Treponematales > Rectinemataceae > CAIJMU01. The sequence goes on along the minus strand of JBAXTA010000404.1, from coordinate 1,378 downwards.
GTCCGACCTCGTGGTGGGGGGTGGCGTCGAATCAATGTCGCGCGTCCCCATGATGTCCGATGGCGGCCCGTATATCGGGCAGCCTCTTGCCAACCTCGACATCGACCTGGTGCCGCAGGGAGTTGCCGCGGATCTTCTCGCCACCATCGAAGGCTTTAGCCGCGAGACCCTCGACGAATTCTCGATACGCTCCCAGCGGCTCGCGGGCAAGGCGCGCGACTCAGGGTGGTTCTCCTCGGTTGTGCCCGTCAAGGACCGCAATGGGATGATGATTCTCGAGAGGGATGAGGCTATCCGACCTGATGTCGACATGGCTGCCTTGGCAAAACTGAAGCCTTCTTTCCAGCAGATGGCCGAATACGGTTTTGGAGCAGTCTGCCTCCAGAACTGGCCCGAGGTCGAGAAGATCCGCTACCTTCACACTCCGGGGAATTCCTCAGGCATCGTGGATGGCGCGGCCCTCGTTCTTGTCGGTTCGGCGGCAAAGGGGAAGGAACTCGGATTGAAGGCGCGGGCCCGCGTGGTTTCGGCTGCTGTCATCGGCGTCGAGCCCAGCCTCATGCTCCATGGCCCTGCTCCGGCATCGAAGCAGGCGCTCGCCAAGGCCAGGATGAAGCTTTCTGACATAGACCTCATCGAATGCAACGAGGCCTTCGCGGCCGTGCCGCTTCGCTTCATGCGCGACATGGGCATCGACGACATGGACAGACTCAATGTGAACGGCGGGGCGATCGCCCTCGGGCATCCCCTCGGGGCCACCGGCGCGATGCTGGTGGGGCAGGCCATCGACGAGCTCGAGCGGCGAGGCAAATCCACGGCTCTCATCACGCTCTGTGTCGGCCTGGGCATGGGCCAGGCCCTGATCATCGAACGCGTCTAACGCAGCAGCGAGGAGGAAATCACATGAGCGAAGAGATGCGATATGAAAAGGATGCCGAGGGCATCGTCACAATTACCATGGATATGCCCGGACGGAGCGTGAATGTCATAAACATCGAGTTCGGCGACGCCTTCGGCGAGATGGTGGATCGGGTCGCGCTGGATACCGGCGTCACGGGTGTCATCATCGCTTCGGCGAAAAAAACCTTCGTGGCTGGCGCCGAGCTCGATTTCCTGTACAAGATGGAAAAGCCTGAAGGGACTTTCGCCCTCGTACAGCTCATGAAAGCCCGTCAGCGGAAACTCGAGAAGCTTGGGATTCCTGTTGTGGCCGCTGTCAACGGAACCGCGCTCGGGGGAGGTTGGGAGGTGGCCCTCGCCACCCATCACCGCGTGGCGATCGACGATTCGCGGATTAAGCTGGGCCTTCCCGAAGTGACCCTCGGCCTCCTGCCCGGGGACGGCGGCGTGACAAGGATGACGCGCATGCTGGGACTCC
>JBAXTA010000403.1:0-3456 GCA_037130415.1 Spirochaetota bacterium | reverse complement strand
GCCCGCCCCGGCGGCCAAGTAGCCAGCGGCTTATCAGCCAGCGGCTACGTGGCTGCCGGCTGATTGTCAGCCGCCGGCACCCTCAAGCGGCGCCGGCGGCCAGTGCAAAGGCGAGGCCTTCCTCGAAGGAATAGCGGCGGCCGGCTTCAAAGTCGGCCGCCGCTTCTTCCTTCGCAGAGCCCAGGGCTGCCGCCGCTGCGGGATGTCGCGCGAGGAGAAGCTCGGCGTCGACTCCCGGGGCGCAGGCCTGGAAGGCGCCGAAAAGCCTCGCCGCCCTTGTCTTCTCTCCCAGGATCGAGGCGAGGAGGGCAAGCCAGGCGAAGGATTCGGCAGCGGACCGTCTCATTCCAAAGCCAGCGAACAATTTCATGCTCAGGCAGAAGAGGGGAAGGCTCTCGGCGGGGGCACCCGCGGCGATGGCATTTTTCCCCAGACCGTCGAGGACATAGGCTTCGATGAAACGGTCGCCGACCTCTCGGAAGAGGCGCAGGGACTCGTCGTAGCTGCTCCGGGCTTCCACGAGCCTTCCCCCAACCCTGAGGAGGTCGCCGAGGCCATCGAGGAGATGGGCCTCGGCCCAGTGGTCTCCAGCCTGCCGGGCAAGGGCGAGTCCCTCCTCGAGGGCCGCGATCGGAGGCTCTCCATCGAAGATCCCGTCCAGCGTCGCGTAGGCCCAGATGAGGGCGTAGGTAAGGGTTCTGGCATCCGCAGAGCTGCGCGCCACCGCTACGCCCTCCTCGGCGAGGGCGAGGCCCTCCGACCTCTCCCCGAGCCAGCGCACGCTGACGCTGAGACCGGTCAGGGCCCGCGCCTCGGAAGCCCGATCGCCGACGACCCTGCTCGCCTCGAGGCCACGAGTGTAGGACTCGCGGGCTGCCTCCAGCTCGCCCTGGGCGAAGCGGATCCAGGCGAGCGATACCATTGCTCGGGCTCGGAGGCGGTCCAGCTCCGCCGCCTCTGTACGGCTCCCCTCCAGCGACAGGGCCTTTTCCAGGGCTTTCCTCGATTCCCCGAAGCGCCCTGTCCGGTAATGGAACCACTCGAGGCCCACAGCCAGGCGGAGGGCCGATTCGGCCCCCTCCGCGCGCGCGGCGAAGTGGTCAAAGGCGGCGAGGAAATTGCCGGAGTCGGGACGGAGGCTCGCGATCGCGGCGACCTGCCCCGGACCATAGAGCTCCCCCGAGAGCTCCTCGGCCCGATCCAGGAACCAGGCAGCGTGGCGCGCCGCGAGTTCCTCGACCTCCCCCTCCTCGACAAGCCTGATCCTGGCGTATTCCCGGATGGATTCGAGCATCCGGAAGCGCGTCCCCGCTTCCGACTCGTCGGCAACCACGAGGGACTTCACCACGAGCTCCTCGAGGAGGTCGAGGATGTCGGTCGTAGCCTCCGGGCCACAGACCCTTTCCGCCGACTCGAGGTCCCAGCCCGAGGCGAAGACGGAAAGGGACCGAAGGAGGCTTCTCTCCTCCCGTGAAAGGAGGTCGTAGCTCCAGCCGATCAGGTCCCGGAGGGTCTGCTGACGAGGTTGTGCGCCCCGGAGTCCTCCCGTGAGGAGCTTGAAGCGGTCATCGAGGCGGGCGAGGATCTGGTCGGCCGAAAGGACGCGGACCCGGGCGGCCGCGAGCTCGATGGCGAGGGGTATGCCGTCGAGGCGCGCGCAGACGCGGGCGACGGACTCGACGTTGCCGGGACTCAGCCTGAAGGAGGGCATCGCCGCGCTTGCCCTCTCGACAAAAAGCCGGACGCACTCGTTGGCTGCTGCCGATTCGAGGGTTATAGGACGCGAAGAATCGGGGGGAGGGAGGGGCTCGACGGGAAAGAGGGTCTCGCCCCCGATGCCCAGGGCCTCCCGGCTCGTGGCGACGACGCGGAGGCCGGGGCTGGACCTGAGGAGCCGGGCCACAAGGGCCGCGCAGGCAGCCACGATGTGCTCGCAGTTGTCGAGGATGAGGAGGATAGGCCGTTGGCCGATCACCTCGGCGATGCGGCCGGGGAGGGCCTCCGAGGCCTCCTCCCGGATACCGAGGATGGCTGCGACCTCAAGGGGGAGGAGGAAGGGATCTGCCATCGGGGCGAGGTCGACGAACCAGACGCCCTCGGGAAAGCGTTCGACAAGTTCGCCGGCCGCCTGCAGGGCGAGCCGCGTCTTGCCGCAGCCGCCGGGCCCCGTCAGCGTGAGCAGCCGCGATCGGGGGAGGAGATCGACGAGGCGGCCGAGTTCCACATCCCTGCCGATGAAGCTCGAGAGCTGGGTTGGCAGGTTGTGTCGGAAGTTGTCGAGGGCCTTGAGTGGCGGGAAGTCGTTCCCGAGGCCTTTTGCCGAGAGCTGGAAGATCTCCTCGGGGTCGCGGAGGTCCTTGAGACGGTGGGAACCCAGGCTGGAGAGGATGGCCCCCGGCGGGAGGGTCCCCCTCGCCATTGCCGCCGTGGCCGAGGAGAGGAGGACCTGGCCCCCTGCGCCTACAGCCATGAGCCGTGCGACCCTGTTCACCGGCGGTCCGAAGTAGTCGCCCCCCCGCTCCTCGGCCTCGCCGGTGTGGAGGCCCATCCTCACCTTGATCGGAGTCTCGCCCCAGTCCTCAGCGGCGAGGGCCTTCTGGATCACGAGTGAGGCCTCGATGGCCTCGGCCGGGCGGGCGAAGCTGGCGCAGAAGGCGTCGCCTACGGTCTTGAAGATATAGCCTGCGTTCAGCTCGATCACTTCGCGGAGGATGGCGTCGTGGCGCTGCAAGGCACCGCGCATGGCCTGGGGACTGGACTCCCAGAGCCTCGTGCTGCCCTCGATGTCGGTAAAGAGAAAGGTGACCATGCCTGTCGGCCGTGAATCTGACCCGCCCATCTGACCTCCAGTCCCATTATGTGATGGCAAGGCCTTTCGCGCGAGTCCTTTAGGGAGGATCGACCCCGGGGGGTGGAGACGAGCTGCTTCATGGAGCCGCGCAATGCTCGAGGCATCATGGCTCCAGAGCCAGGGGAACGCTCTGGAGCAGCTTCCAGGTTAGGGTGCTGTAAGTGAAATGGTCAGGGTATCGGTGTAGGTTCCCGAAGAAAGATTGGCTGCCAGGGTCCCGATCGTTGCGGTGATGGCATACTTGGTTTGGGGGGGGACCGCTGTGTTGTTCTTGGCTGCTTTGGTTGCGAGGGTAGCGCTCCCTGTTGCCAGGCTCTTGGTGACCGTTCCCAGCTCAAGGATATATGGCACCGTATCGACCCCATTGCTCATGACACCTTTGTTCGGAGAAGTCAGCGCAAGGCTATAACTCACATTGGAGCGGACGAGGATGTCTGCCCCGAGGCTTGTTCCGCTCGTCAAGGTGCCGAAGTCGAGGGGCTGGCTCGTGGTCGTTGTCGAAAAGGAGCCGCCGGTGGGCACCACGGAGACATCGTAGCTGTTGGGCACGGTGACTGCGATTGACTGCGTTTTTGTAGTGGATGTTCCAGCCAGGGTGGGGAAAC
>JBAXTA010000402.1:0-3464 GCA_037130415.1 Spirochaetota bacterium | reverse complement strand
CCATGATGAAAGTATACACTAAGCTTTGAATGCTGTCACGTTATTTCTGAGGCGGTACACTAGGGGTCGCGATGGCTCAAAACCATTCCGGTGACCAAGAGCCTGCCTGCGGCCTCCGCGTAATACTAACGCCAGCTATACTTCGTTCGGCGATGAGGGCGAAAATCAGTTTCCCGACCGCGGCGAACAGTGAGCGATCTCTTCTGAGGAATCCCCTCAAGGCCTTCGGTATTGTCCATCGCGAACTTCGTTCGCGCCGAACTGCCGATGCGGGAGCCGGAGGAGGAGGTCGTCGGCCAGATATTCCCCGAGGTCAGGAAATGACGACGAACGCCTGCGTTCGTCGAGATCAGCGAAGCTGATCCTGACCGCAGGAAGGGCAGAGGAAGAACGACTTGCACGAGAAAGGCCGGAAGTAGTCATAACCGCAATCCGAGCAACGAATGCGGGCAATGCCATTCTCCCAGTCGCCTACTGGCGACACGCCGCAGACATCGAAGGCCTTGGCGGAAGCTGAAGTCAGCGGGAGGCGGAACTTTCCGAAATCGTCGGCATACCTCTCCTCGTAGCATGTCTCAAAGGTAGGGAAGCGCTCGCGAAAGAGACGCTGGAGGTCGCTCCTGCCATGAGGCTGATAGACAGGCGTGGCGGGGGCGGATAGTGGCACGGGCGCGACAGCGAGGGATGAGACCATGCATACACTACGCTCCTGGCACTTTCTGGCGCTTGCGTGTTCGAGAACGACTTTAAAAAAAGCAAGTCGCTGTACAACAACGACTTGCTTTAGGTCGGGCATCCCGGGGCTCGGCCGAAGGCCGACAGTCCGGGATGCCGCGGCTTCGGCGTAGCGTACATAAATGAACAAGATCGCCCGTGGGCGATCTTGTTCTCTCTCTTCGGGCATCCCGTGGCTCGGCCGAAGGCCGACCGTCCGGGATGCCGCGGCTTTGCCGCGCCGTCACAAAAGCAAAGAAGCCGTCCCGTAGGACGGCTTCTTTGACTTTCTTCGGGCATCCCGGACTCGCCCTACAGCCCTCGTCATCGTGACTCGGGCTTCCGGGCCGCCTCCGCGCCTAATCGCGCCGTCCATGGCGCGATTACCCTTCACGCGCTTAAATGATCGCGCGCTGCGGGTCGGCGCTCCGGATCGAGTCCGGGATGCCGCGGCTTTGCCGCGCCGTCACAAAAGCAAAGAAGCCGTCCCGTAGGACGGCTTCTTTGACTCTTTTCGGGCATCCCGGACTCGAACCGGGGACCCCGAGTCCCCCAGACTCGTACGCTAACCACCTGCGCTAATGCCCGATTGCCTCAGCTTGTGGCTAAGGCGAACGGACAGTAGCACGGGGTTTGTGGACGGGTCAAGGCGAGGGGGTTTTGATCATTTATGGGCCTCGATCGGGTAGGGGATGAAGTCGAGGCCGAAGGAGATGGCGAAGGGGACCGAGTAGATGACCATGATCAACCCTATCAGATCGTTCCAACTCCCGCTGGTGCGGGGTTGGGCTAAAACCCAGGCGCCATAGCCGGCTATCCCGACAAAGGAAAGGCCGTCGATGGCAAGGTTGACGCTGCGCCACAGCGCGATGCCCTTGGGATCGTTATTGACGATGCTCGCCATCAGGAGGGAGTTCGGGAGGGTCCAGAGGGCTGAAAGGACCAGGCCGGGAGCGGAGACGCCATTGCTGGTGGAAAGCTGCTGGACGGTAAACACCAGGGGCGCAGCGATCTTGAAGGCCACGGGGATGGACAGGAGGGTCGTCACTAAGGTCTCGCCCTGGTTGAGGACCAGGCCGTCTGACGCGGCCGGTGCCTCGGCAGCAAGAAAACCGGGGGAAAACAGGCAGATAAGGACGAAGATCGCTAGCGCGCGGCGTGTCGTATGCATGGGGGCCTCCTTGACCGGTCTGGGCCGCCGCACGTGCAGGGGCAACCTAGCCGGAGAATGTAGCATAACTTTTCCGCTTTAGCTCGCTACCCCTTCTGCCTCCCAATCGAGGAGCCGCCGCTGCCCCACCAGTCCCCGGATCTCGGTCGCATCCTGGCTCATCTCGAAGGTACCGAGATAGCTTCCACCGAGGTCACGGACGGCGAAGTATTCGATGACGATGAACCTGCCACCCATCTCGATCCAGAAGCGGGCTGTATCCTTTTGGCCAGAGCGGAAGGAAGCGAGGATCTGCTCCACTGCGGCTAGGCTCTTGGGAGGGTGGCAGTTCTTCACGTTGCGGCCGATGGCCCCGGGGCTTCGTGGAAAAATACGGTGGGGGCTGTCGGAATACCAGGCGACCCTGTCGTCAGCATCGACAAAGCTCATATCGACGGGGAGCATGCAGAGAATTTTGTTGAGGACTGCGAGGGGGAGGGAACCTGTCGACAGGGGAATGGCAGCTTCCTGGGGCGGCGCGGGCGGCGCGGGCGGCGCGGGAATCGAGGGAATCGCGGGGGCCTGGCCGGGGCCGTCATACATGCCCACGTGAGCATGTGCGACAAGCTGCGAAAGCGAGGGAGCCTTCGTTTCGCGCCTCCTGATGACCTCGGGATCCCAGGCTGCGCCGGGCTGTATCCAGGCAAAGCCGATGGCATCCTCACCCTGGCGGATGTCAGCCCACTCGAGTTCTGAAAGCCGTGAAAGGGCGTTGGGAAAGAGGATGCGCTCCTCCATGAAGAACATGCGCCGCATCTTGCCGGCAAGCTTCCCTGCCTCGGAGCGGAAACCTTTGGCCGCCTCAGCTGCAGCCCTGCGCTCACCCGCGAGCGAGGCCGCCTCGCAACCTTCGAGTTTCACAGCCACTGCCTTGAACTGCGCGCGGATCTCGTCATGCTTGCCCCACATCACCTTGGAGGGGCCGGTAAAGCGCTTCTGCTCGAGCCAGGGGAAGAGCTGGTTTTCCTTGCGCTGGTAGTGGACTTCGATGATCCGCAGTTCCGCGAGCGCTGCCTTGGCAGGGCTGAAATCGCGGCGGCCAAAGGCAAGCCTCCGGGCTTCGCCAAGAAGGCTCCGGATGCGGGAGGCGGCCTCGCGGTTTTCGGCGAGGTAGCTGTGGACGGGATGTCCAGGCATGGTGTGTGATCGTTCGCCCTTTTCGAGGGCAGTGGAAAACACCTCGACATGGACCTCGCAGAGGCGCTGGATCTCCTCGACTGGCATGCCGCCATCGACGAGGGACTGTTCCATCTCGGCGATCTCGCCGGCCGAAACGCCCTCGATAAGCTTCGCAAAGTCGCGTCGCACCTTTGACACAGGCTCGCCGTCGTGGAGGCGCTTGATGATGGCCGCAAGGCCTGCCTGCCGCTCGCTCGAGATTCCCGCGTTCACTTCCATAGTGGCCTCCATGTCATCCATGACCAAGATGCCACGATTCAACCGCAGGTATCGTAACGTAGGATACAGTTTTCCGGGGATGCGCCGGCTGTTGGGCGGTGGCGGTGGCGCCGGCTGTTGGGCGGTGGCGGTGGCGGTGGCG
>JBAXTA010000401.1:0-3469 GCA_037130415.1 Spirochaetota bacterium | reverse complement strand
AAGGGCCGGCCTGCCCCTTGTGTTGGCCGGGAAGGAAGAAACAGTACTCATTGGTACCGAATCGCTGAAAGGACTCTGGGAAGCGCAGAGGAAAAAACGCATCGAACCCGGACATGGTGGCAGGATCCTCCTGGCAGCCTGTCTTGGAGAGCGCATCGACGCTGCTGACCGGGCGAGGTTAGCCGACCTCGTCGTGCGCGACCATCCACTGGTCCTGCTGGAGGGAATCGGCCGCCCCCTGGCGCGGCGCGTCCTCGACCGCCTGTCGGCCCGGGACCTTGCCATCGCGACCTGGGGCTCCTCGGGCAAGCGGCCCCTTCTTGAAGCCAACCTTTCACAGGGCAAACGAAGCGAGCTTGCCTCGGAGGCTTCCTTCCTTGCCCGCCGGCTAAAGACCGGGGAGGAGGCGCCGGGGCTGGTTGTCGAAGCACGAGGGGAACTCGGGCTTCGCGTGGCTGCCCTCCTGAAGGGCGCGGACTAGGGGAGGCAACCCGTGGCCAGCGCGCAGCAGTTGCCATCGCGCCGTTGACGGCACGGTGGAACCAACGTATCCTCATGGAGATGTCAGCACCCCGCTCAATGGATTTCCTTGACCTCCAGGCATCCCTTGCATCGGAGATCATCGATCCGCTTGGACCGCCCTGGCTCGCCCTCCCACTCCTTGCTGCCCTGATCGCGAAGCTGCTCCGGGATCCTCCCCCTGGTTACACGCTCCTGGCACCCGGCATACTCATGGGAACAGGTTGTACGATTTCTGCCCGCGCGGAGCTCGTGGGTCCGGCGGTCATTGGTCCGGGTAGTGAAATACGGACAGGCGCCTACATCAGGGAGAATGTCCTCGTCGGCGCGCACTGCGTTGTGGGCAACTCCACCGAACTCAAGGCCTGCATACTCTTCGACGGCTCGCAGGCGCCGCACTTCAGCTATATCGGGGACAGCATCCTGGGTGCCCGCGCCCACCTCGGTGCGGGGGTCATCCTCTCCAATTACCGGAACGACCATGGAGCGGTCCGCGTGAGGATCGCTGGCGGCGCGGACATCGCGACGGGCCTGGCGAAGTTCGGCTCGGTGATCGGTGACGATGTCGAGATCGGCTGCAACTCTGTCTGTTACCCCGGTACCCTCGTAGGCCGGGGCAGTTCCGCCTATCCTCTTTCTGCGCTCAGGGGAATCGTGCCGCAAGGGGTGATCGTCAAGGCAGACGGCAGCGTCATCCCGAGGAGCGGGGGATGAGCCCCATCAAGGCAGTGGCCTTCGATTTCGGAAACCTCCTGTGCAAGCTCGACCGTCCCGCCTGCAACGCGGCCCTGGCCGCGCATTCCCCCCTTTCGCCCGATGAGGTAGGAGAGGCGATCTGGGGGGGCGACATCGAGATCCGGGCGGAGACCGGCCGGCTCGATTCGCAGGGCCACTTCCTGGCGGTCAAGGCGGCCATACGCGCGGAAGAAGCGTGGAGTTACGACGAGTTCCAGGCCGAGTACATGTCCGCCCTCCTTCCCCATCCAGCCGGGGAGGATGCGATGATCCTGGCCAGGGATCTGGGGCTCCGGATCTTCATAGTATCCAATACTTCCTTTCTCCACTCGCGATTCATCTTTGGTCGGGAGGTCCTGGCTACACTCCCCGAACTCTATGCCCTGTCCTACAAGGTCGGGGCCATGAAACCGGACTCGCGTATGTGGACCTGGATTCTCGAGCGTTCGGGGCTAGAAGCAAAGGAATGCCTTTTTTTCGACGATGTCGCAGCCTATGTCGAGGCTGCGGCGGCGCTCGGTTTCCGCGCCGCGCGGCACGACCCTGTCTCGGGCATACTCTCGAGGGAACTCGGGGAGCAGCTATATTGAAACGGCCGGCCCCTGGCGCGCGGATACCGCGTGACTATCAGCCGGACGAAAAGGAGGCTTCATGAAGAAGCTGATTGTGGTTCTTTTTGGTCTTGCCCTTGCGGCGACCGCCTTCGCGGCCCCGACAAAGGTCGTCGTCTATACGGCCCACGAGGATTCCATCCTCAACGCACTCGCTCCCCGCTTCGAGAAGGATACGGGGATCAAGCTCGAGTACGTCAAGCTCGCCTCGGGCGACGTCATCAAGCGCGCCAAGGCCGAGGCTGCCAACCCCCAGGCCGACGTCATCTGGAGCATAGGCGGAGAGCAGCTCGAGGCTGACAGCGCAATCCTGGCGCCCTACACCCCGAAGGAGTGGGACAAGGTAGCCTCAGTGTTCAAGGTAGGGACAAACTGGCTTCCCTACACAGGCATCATGAACGTCTTCATCGTCAACACCAAGATGCTGAGCCCCGACAAGTATCCGAAAAAGTGGACCGACCTGACCGACGCCCGGTTCAAGCAACTCGTATCCTCCGCCCTTGCGGACAAGTCAGGCTCTGCCTACATGCAGCTCTGCAACACCCTCCTCATCTACAAGGACAAGGGCTGGGATGTCTACAAGGGCATAATGCAGAACATGGTCGTCTCGGCGAGCTCGGGCTCGGTTCCCAAGTTCGTCAATGATGGCGAGCAGGCGGTCGGCATCACCCTCGAAGACAACGCATTCCGCTACGTGCAGGGCGGCGGCCCTGTGGCCATCGTCTATCCCGAGGACGGTACCGTAGCTGCTCCCGACGGCCTCGCCCTCCTCAAGGGAGCGCCTAACGTCGAGGCGGGCAGGATCTTCATCGACTGGTGCCTGTCCAAGCCCATCCAGGAATACCTTGTGGACAACATGTTCCGCCGCGCCGTCCGCACCGATTGCAAGGATCCGCCGGGATTGCCCGCAATCAAGAACATCAAGACCATTCCCTATGATTTTGGCTGGGCAGCCAAGAACAAGGAGGATTTCTCGAAGAAATTCGCGAACATCGCGATGGATCTCGGGCTCTAGCAACAGTAATGGAGTCACCATGACCAGCATCCGCATCGTCGATCTTGAAAAGCGCTTTGGGGAGGTCATAGCCCTGGCCGACGTCAACCTCAAGATCGAGAAGGGTGAGTTCTTCACCCTCCTTGGACCCTCGGGCTGCGGCAAGACTACCCTCCTCAGGACGATAGCCGGCTTCCATCGCCAGGACAAGGGCGAGGTCTGGCTCGGAGAAGAAAGGATCGATGAGCTCCCGGCGCACCGGCGCGATACTGGCATGGTCTTCCAGAACTACGCTGTCTTTCCCCATCTCACCGTCTTCCAGAACGTTGCCTACGGCCTTCAGGTCCGCAAGATCTCCAAGCCGGAGATCTTGCGCAGGGTCACCGCCGCCCTGAAGACCGTCCACCTGGAGGGCTATGAAAAGCGGACACCCGACCAGCTTTCCGGCGGCCAGCAGCAGCGTGTCGGCCTGGCCCGCGCCATGGCGATTGAGCCACGAGTCCTTCTCTTTGACGAACCCCTGTCAAACCTCGACGCCAAGCTCCGCGTCGAGATGCGCGACGAAATCCGCGCGGTCCAGAAGCAGCTTGGCATCACCGCTGTCTATGTA
>JBAXTA010000400.1:0-3487 GCA_037130415.1 Spirochaetota bacterium | reverse complement strand
GGATCCCCATCGTGCCTGTGCTGGGCGATGAGTTGGACGTCAATGGGAAGCGCATCCTTGAGGGCATCGTCCGCCATGCCAAGGATCCGGCCCGGATGTATAACTACTGGGTGAGCGCAGAGACTGAGATGATTGCGCTGGCTCCGAAAGCCCCTTTCATCGGTGTGGCTGGTCAGTTCGAGGGATACGAGGAGAAGTGGACGCAGGCCAATCGGAAGAATCTGGCCTATCTGGAATATAATCCGAAGACTGTGGCTGGGAATCTGGCCCCGCCGCCTCAGCGCAATCAGTATGAGCCCCCCATCCAGGCCATCAACCATGCCCGGATGGCGAGCCGTGATGACCTCAAGGCTACCACTGGTATCTACGCCTCCAGTCTCGGTGAGCAGGGCAACGAGCAGACGGGTAGGGCAATTCTTGCTCGCCAACATCAGGGCCAGATCAGCAATTTCCACTACATTGACAATATGACTCGGGCAATTCGCCACGTCGGGCGGATTTTAGTGGACCTCATCCCGAAAATCTACGACACCAAGCGAATTGTCCGCATCATTGCCCCCGATGGGGGCCAGAAAATGGTGGAAATCAACGGCCAAGCTGGGCAGGCCCCTCCTGGGCAGGCCCCAGTCAATGGAACCGACCCTATCACGAAGGTCGAGCGGATTTACGCTCTAGGAGTCGGGAAATACGATGTCGTCGTCGAAGCAGGACCCTCCTACCACACCAAGCGAGAAGAGGCCCTGGCCTCAATGCTCCAATTGTCCCAGAATTACCCGAAACTCATGGAAGTTGCGGGTGATATCGTGGTTGGCAACATGGATTGGGAGGGTGCGCTCGAAATTTCCGAGCGGCTCAAGAAGACCCTACCTCCGGGTTACGCGAAGGACGAGCAGGGTGGCGAGGAAATGCCTCCTGAGGCCATTAAGAAGATCCAGGATATGCAACTCATGATTGAGACGCAGACCAAGGCTCTGGAACACGCCCTCGATGAGAACAAGGAGAAGGAGGATGAGCGTGAGAGCCGCGAGAAGATCGAATTCGCGAAACTCCGTAACGCCCTCTTGATCGAGACTATGAAGATCGACCAGAAGGACTCCCATGTCCTGGCGCAGAACGAGCTAAAGTGGATCGATATGCAGATGCAGGCCAGCCAAGCCGAGGTCGACGCATCTGAAGCCTCCAGTGAAGCAAAAAGCCCTCAAGAAGCGCAATCTACCCTTGCGCCAACTGCTCCACCGACCTACACTGATGCAAGCGTTCCGACTGGTCCGGGTTCCCCGGTTGGTCCACCGCCTCCTCAGTAACTTACCGGCGAGTTCACCGGGGTAATTCATGGAGAACTCCATGTCCGATCTTGAAATTTCCTCGACCACTGATTCCGATGAACAGGTGCTGAGTGCCGCAGGCATTGTGCCTCCTGAGAAGGAAGAAGCAGTTCCTCCCAAGGTAGAAGAACCGGCAGAGGAAGACGAAGAGGAAGTTCCCGCAATAAAGAAGAAGGGCGGCTTTCAGAAGCGCATCGACAAGCTGGTCACTCGCCAGCATGAACTTGAAGCCGAACTCGCGGCCCTGAAAACGCCCAAGACCGAGACGGCAGTAACAGAGGAGACGGCACCCGACCCCCTGTTCTTTGAGTCGCAGGCTGACTACATCGCCGCACTCGTCAAGTTCGAAACTGCCAAGGCCAAGAAGGATGCAATCGCGGAACTTCGGGCCGAGACCGCCAAGGCAGTAGAGAAAGAAAAGGAGGAGGTTAAGACCTCTTCTTGGCAGGAACGAGTGCAGGCCGCTCACAAGACGCACCCTGACCTCGCCGAACTGCTAGAGCAGGACCTTCCAGTCAGCCCCATTGTGAACGACGTGCTGATTGAATCGGAAATTGGTGGCGAGCTCCTTTACTACCTTGCCTCCAACCCTGACGAACTTACAGAAATCTCCAAGAAAGGCCCTATCGCTGCCGCGAAAGCCCTTGGCCTTATTGAAGACCGGCTGATCAAGGCGGCAGAACCCAAAGACGAAATCCCGCAACTGAAGGTCACTCAAGCCAAGAAACCAATCTCGCCTGTCACGGGAGGTAAGGGTTCAGGGGGTCAGAAGTCCCCCGACGATATGGACCTGGATGAATACCGAGCGTGGCGAGCCAAACAATCCTGAAGGGGATCTAGATGTCCAACACTCTTCTTACTATCAGCACCATCACTCGCGAAGCGACGATGGTCCTGGAGAACAACCTCACCTTCGCCAAGGGTGCGAACCGTGACTACGACGACAAGTTCGCCGTCGCTGGGGCCAAGGTCGGCGACACCGTCAATGCCCGAAAGCCGCCCCGCTACATCGGCCGCTCTGGTCAGACCCTGAAGATCGAGAACTCCGTGGAGACCAGCGTCCCGGTGGTCCTCTCCACCCAGTTCGGTGTCGATATTCAGTTCTCCAGCAAGGACCTCCTGCTCAACATCGACGACTTCAGCAAGCGGTTCATCAAGCCTGCGATGGCCGTGGTCGCCAACAAGATCGACCGTGATGGCCTCCTGCTCTATCAGACCGTCGCCAACTGCGTCGGCACTGGGGCGGCTCTCACCGACCTCGACTACTTCCTCAAGGGCAAGGCTCTGCTCTCCGACGCCGCCTGCCCTCAGGACGGCCAGCTCTCCACCGTTCTCGCTCCTTGGACTGAGGCCAGCATGGTTCAGGGCTTGAAGGGTCTGTTCCAGAGCTCCTCCGAGATTGCCAGGCAGTATGAGCAGGGCAACATGGGGATGGCCGCTGGGCAGAAGTTCAGCATGGACCAGAACGTCTACAATCACACCTACGGCGTTCAGGGTGGCACTCCTCTGATCGATGGGGCCGCTGTCTCGGGCTCCTCGCTCCTCACCAAGGGCTGGACCTCTGCCGCCGCCGTTCGGCTCAACAAGGGTGACGTCTTCACCATCACCGGTGTCTACGCCGTGAACCCCCAGACCCGTGAAACCACCAATCAGCTCCGCCGGTTCGTGGTCACCTCGGCCTTCAGCTCTGATGGCTCCGGCAACGGCTCCATCCAGGTCTATCCTCCTCTCACGGTCGCTGGCACTGGCGTTCAGGCCCCCACGGTCGCTCAGCTTCCCGCTGACGCCGCTCCTCTGATCATCCTCGGCACCACGGGACAGGTGGTCGCCACCAACCTGATCTACCATCCCGCCGCCTTCACCCTGGCTTCCGCCGATCTGCCCCTCCCCGGTGGTGTGGACATGGCCGCCCGAGTGAGCTCCAAGAAAGTCGGCCTCTCGGTCCGCATGGTCCGGGCATACGACATCGTCAACGACATCTTCCCCTGCCGCCTCGACGTCCTCTACGGCTGGGCCGCTATCTACCCCGAACTCGCCTGCCGCGTTCAGGGTCTGTAAACCTCAACCCCTCACGCCCCGGTTTCGGCCGGGGCATCTTTGGAGAATCAAATGGCTGACCCCAATATCGTCACTTCTAGCACCAAGGTCGTGTCGTCCAGTAC
>JBAXTA010000040.1:0-20031 GCA_037130415.1 Spirochaetota bacterium | reverse complement strand
GCATCCGCGTGCAGTTATGGCACTGTTTTCCAGCTAGAACTCGGTACTCTCAAGTAAAGAAGACGCGTGCGATCACTGGGGACAAAGCGCTGTCCCCGGAGAGTGATGTAGCGTTCCTCCTTCGACTCGATGGTTGCATAGACCGAATCGCCTCGACTCAGGAACTGGTGGATGCGAAAGGCGAAGGGTGGCTGGTTGTTCTTGGCCGGATCCTCGAGCTGGTAGCCTGCCAGGAGATGAAGCCGTATGACTTCGTTGCAGCGTTCCTCGAGCATGCCTGAAAGCTCCGAGAGTTCCTTGGCGGCTCCGTTGTCTCCACCTATCGCGCGCGGTTTCTTGCGCTTGAACAGACCGCTAGCAGTCTCGAGCTCGAGACCAAAGGCTGTCTCGATCCATGCGGACAAGGGATGGTCATAGTATGCTTGCAGCGCAGCAGGTGCGGCATAGTTCCTGATCGAATCCACGAGAATCGCAAGCGTGGCGCCGTCCTCATAGTCCGGCTTTATCGTTGAACGCCGAAGCGTCTCACCGATGACATTCGCAGCCTCGATCACCGTCCCGAAAAGCCTGGAAGCGACCTTCGAGACCTCAACCTTCTGCTCTGCCAAGGTCCCCGGACCCGCCATGGTCGCAGAAGTTCCAACGCAGCGCAGGTCCGATACACCGAAAGCCTCACGCACGCGGCGGACGAGCATCGCGACATCGGCACCCTGCCGACCGCGGTAAGTATGGAGTTCGTCCAGCACGAGGAAGGAGAGGGCCTTCGAGTTCTCGATGAGCCTGCGATCCTTCCATCGGGTGAGGATGAGCTCGAGCATCACATAATTGGTAAGGAGTATGTCGGGAGGGTTGTCGAGGAGCTTGTCCTTCTCCTCGCCGCTCTCCTGCCCCGTGTAGCGCTTGAAACTGACAACGCCGTCTCCGCCCGCCGGCGACACGAACTTCTGGAGTTCGCCGACCTGGCTGTTGGCGAGGGCATTCATCGGATAGACCACAATCGCCTGTACGCCCTTCCCCGTCCCTGTGCGAATCACATGATCGACGATGGGGATGATGTAGGCGAGGCTTTTCCCTGAACCGGTCCCTGTCGTAAGTACATAACTCGCACCGGTCCGCGCTATCCTGATCGCGTCTTCCTGGTGGCGGTGCAGGCGCATTGTCCTTCCCTTGGTATCGTCCTTACCCTTGCCGCCACGGAATATCGGCCTGCACAAAGAGTGAAGCACGCCCTCGTCGACAAGGTCATCGACCGAACGCCCGGCCTCGAAGCTGGGATTGAGCTGAAGGAGGGGTTCCGGCCAGAGCTCGCCCTCCGCGAAGTGCATACGCACCTTTTCACCGATGCGCTCGTCGGCGACTTCGACGAAACTTTGCACATACTTACGATAATCTTCGACAAGGCCCTTTCTGACATCGAATACATTCATGGATCCACTCCACTCCCTAGATGTTGGTTGCTTTCCTGATTTCAGAGGCGAGTTCCTTGAGGACTTCCTGCTGTGGATCATCCAGCGTAAAGAACACGACATAGTCCATGGACCGGGTCAGGGCGACATACAACAGGTTCCGTTGCATTGCCAGCGTCGCCTTGTCATCGAAATCGCCCAGCGCTGCGAGGCTGGGAGCGTAGATCAGCACAACCGGAAACTCGATTCCCTTGCTGGAGTGAAGGGTCGAGAGGCGCACGATGCCCTGATCGGAGAAGGCGAACTTGTCGTCCTTGATGCTCGAAGCGCTGTGTCCTGCGCCGGCGAGTCGAGTCTTGATCAGGTCGAGGGCCGGGTTTGTCGATGCGAGGATGCCGACATTCTCGGCATCGTAGCCAAGCCGTCCCATCGCAAGATCGACATAGCCGAGCAGCTTGCCAAGCAATTCGCCTTCGGTCCTGGCTGTCACCAGCTCCGGTGCCGGTCCTTGTCGCTCGGTCGAAGAGCCTCGTTCGTCCTGCAACTGGGATGTGCCTGCTGCCAGGAAGCGCTCCGCCAAGACATGTATCTGGTATGTGTTCCGATAATTGGTCTTTAATATTCGTGTGTGCCCGGCGATGGCAAGCCCCGCACGCTGGTACTGTGCACCGATCTTGTAGATGGACTGACCATCATCGGCAGCGAGAACGACTCCGTTCGAGGAAAGTGCCTTCATGCATCGGATAAGTGCGGTCGATAGATCCTGAGCCTCGTCGATGAAGATCCGGTCACTGCGTAGCACTCTTGCATCTTCTGAATGCCCATCAAGGTTTTCGAGGATGACAACACAGGCTAGATTCCGTGAATATCGCTTTGTCGCTACCAGCCTTTGGCGCAGGCTGTCCTGGATAGACCATACAAGCTGTCGCTGCGGTGAACTCAAAGGCTGCTTCATGCCTCTTCGCAGGATATGCTTCTCGAGGTATTCCTCACGAGTGACGAGATTGCCCCAGATCACATCCTCGATCTCGGTGGCAAGCTCCATGTCAGAGAGAAATGAGGTAGCATTGTATTCACCGATCAAGGATGCGGGAACTTTGAAATCGATCCAGGCCTCCGGGACAAGTGCCTTGAGCGCTGTGAGAAGGTAGGAATCCGCCGTCGATATCGTGATGGCTGCCTCATTCCTGCCGACCAGCTGAGCGAGATAGCGACTGTATTTCACCAAGGTATTCGTATACGTCAGCAGGATTATCTTCCGCGATTGACCCAGGTCCAGATTCTGCTGGGAAACTCCGACATAGCGTTCCAGGGCATGAAGCAGCACAAGGGTTTTGCCAGTACCGGCCCCTCCCTTGACCACATAGTCGCCAGAGTCCCGAACCATCACCACCGCGTCTTCCTGCTCTACAGACAATTTAAGGACACTGCGCTCATAGTCGAGTCGCGTTCTGGTCAGTTGGGTGAAACGCTCGAGAAATTGAAGGTACTCGCCTACATCGCGAGAGGCTTCAAGTTCTCCGAGGACCTTGTCCCGTTCCTTTGTGACCTCAAAGACCTTCTGTCGCAGGTCATCCAGACGTTCATCTTTCTGACCCGCACTCAAACGCAGACGGTCTATCTCAGACTTGAACTCGGACTCCTTCTCTGAAAGCACCTTGAGTTCCCGCTCCATTGCATCGTACTTCCCTGCCTTCTCGAGGAGCGGGCCTGTCAGCGCTTCCTTTTCCGCAAGTCGCTTTCGAGTGCGCTCCAGATCCTTCACGAGGTCAAGACCCGACTTCCTCTGGTCAAAGAGCGAAAGGGAACTCCGGAGATCCAGCAATGCAGGATCATCTATGCCGACTGCCTCGCAGAATGCCAGGAAATTGTGGGTCGCAGCCACCGCCTCATCCTTGGTGACAGGCATGAACTGGTGCCTGACACGATTGGCCAGATCGTGCTCCTTCGCGATGCGGATAAGGGACTTGCGAGCTGTTGGCGTCAACCTTCCCCGGTGTTCAAGGTATTCGATCAGCAGATCAATTACCTCGGGAAATTTTGCGTAGAAGGAGAAGCCTTCTTTGATGGTGTTGGAAAAGCCCTCGAGGAATGAATGCAACGCGAGGAAGTAGAACCCTTCGTCGGTGCCACCCAGGGCAACAAGTCTTTTCAATGCAGAGCTATAGTCTGTTTTCATAAGGACGGGAATTATAAGTCCAAACTTGTGAGAACGCAACTGATGAATCCGTCACTCCGTCATGGCATTTCACTCTGGCAGGTCCCCCTCCCCAAATCCCGCTAACCTCTCCCGCAAGGCTTTCCTCAGAGCATGCCCCGTGAGCCCCAGCATCTTCGCCGCAGCCTCGCGGTTGCCCTCGGCTTTCCTGAGGGCGGCCTGGATATAGCCCCACTCGACCTGAAGGAGTCGCGCCTTGAGGTTGATGCCGCTGGCAGGGAGGCTCGGGAGGTCACTCTCGCATGCAGGTGCCGGAATGCCGGCCCTGCCCCGAGCAGAGGCGCGGATCTCAGCAGGCAGGGACTCCAGGCCGATGGCCGAAGCTGTTGCCGTGCAGGCCGCGCTCCGGAGTGAATTGATGAGCTCCCGCACGTTGCCGGGCCAGGCGTAGCCCTCGATAGCGGCGAGGGCCTCTTCGGTAAGGAATCGATGCTCCGAGTACTGAGTATTCCACTCCTCCAGGAAGGCTGCTGCAAGAGGGCGGATGTCCTCTGCGCGCTCGGCCAGGGTAGGGAGCCTGATGACCATGACCTTGAGCCGCTCATAGAGGTCCCGCCTGAACCTTCCAATTGCAATCAAATCCTCAAGGTCGCGGTTGGTCGCAGCGATGATCCGGGCGTCGGTGGCCGTCTCTTCGTCGGAGCCGACCGGAGTCACCACTCCATGGTCGAGGGCCTTGAGGAACTTGGCCTGGATGTCAGGTGGAAGGTCCCCGATCTCGTCGAGGAAGAGGGTCCCTCCCTGGGCAGCGCGGAATTTGCCGGTTCTGGCACGGTCGGCACCGGTGAAGGCTCCCCGGACGTGCCCGAAGAGCTCGCTTTCCGCAAGTGCCTCCGGGATGGCCGAGCAGTTGAGTTCGACGAAGGGCCCTCCCTTTCGGGTACTCGCGTCGTGGATGATACGTGCTATGCGGGTCTTGCCCGTACCGGTCTTCCCAAGTATAAGGACCGGGTCGTCGTAGCGGGCGACGCGGAGGGCGGCTCGCTCAGCCTCCATCGAAACCGCAGAACCTTGCAGGGGATGCGCAGGAAGGCCTCGTGCCGGCTTCGCCAGGCTGATTTCAGGAAAACTGTCGAGGCGGATCTCCCGCGCCTTGTAGGTGCCCCCCGCGAAGCGTGCGGGGATGCCCTGGATGAGGGTCGCGGGAAAAAGGCCCGACCGTGCGGCCAGGAGGAGGCAGCCCTTGGACTGGGGCGTGCCCGAATCCAGGAGGAAGGACCAGGCAGTCGCTGGGCCGCTTTGCTCGCGCACTGAAGGCAACACGCGTTCGAGTCCGGACCAGATCTCCGAGTAATCAATCACGTCATGCAGGGCGAAATTGACGGGCACGATCCTGGTCGGGATACCCTCGTCACGGAGTTCCCGCTCGAGGTCCCTCGCCCTTTCGACGAAGGAACCGCCTGTGCAGAGAAGCCATGCCTCCTCAAAAGGCTGCCCTTCGCGTGCCCTTGATAGCAAGAGCGCGAGGAGGGGACCAGGTTCCTCAGCTTCTTCCCCATTGTCGGGGTAGGGGTCGCGGTTACCCACAAAGGAAACGAGTGATTGTTTGACTGTCATCAAGCGCATGGTATCTCCCTTGCCTAGAGGCCGCAAGCGCTAACCACCATGCATGATCCGTGCCAGTACGCCGAGGCTCGACGAAGGCTCATTCCTGCGGGTTGTGCGAACTCGGAAGCTTTCCCCGGAACGAAAGTTACGTAACGGCGGAACAGAAGTTACGCGAAAGACATGGTTCCCTCCCCATGGCAGGACCGCCGTCAGCCCAGTGTAAATGAGCTGCCCCAATCCTGGAGAGCCAGAATATCGCAATTATTCCATGCTGGCGCCGCAGATGTGAACTTGGCATGGTTGCTGCATAGATGGCACAAAGCAAACGAAAGAGGAGGTACCATGAAACGCAGCATCTTCGCTCTCGCCATCTTCGCTTTCAGTATCGTAGCCGGACCCGCAGAATCCGTCTCCAGTCCGGACTACGCAGCCCTCAATGAGCGGATTTTCAGCCACCTCGAGTTACTGAAAAACAAGGGCGAAACGGCTCGCGCCTGGGCTGGAGGGGTGACCATCGGTCTTGGTGCGCTCACGGGTGCAGGTGGACTGCTGGTCGTATCCTCAGCCGCGAGTTCGAGCGATCCTCAAATGGCGCTAGGCCTGGGCTATGGAATCGTAGCGTTAGGCGCGCTTGTTGCAGTTATAGGAATTCCCATTATTGCAATACCCTCGAAGTCCGAGGGAACGTTCCGAAAATACGCTGCCTACCCGGGCGAGACAGGTGATGACATCAAGGTGAAAGCACAAAAAGGCGAGCGCAACTTCAGGGATCTGGCCGACGAGAGCAAGAGGGACCGGATACTAGGCGGCGGAATCGACACCGCGATGGGCATCGGGTATATCCTCTATTCCGGCTCATACTACGGTGCGTTCCTCGTCGGGACCGGCCTGGCCTACCTCCTGATCGACAGCGATCCCGAGAAAGAGTGGAAAATCTACCTTGAGGAAAAGCAGGAACTCGCCAGAAATTAACCTGCACATGAATAGCCATATCCAGCAGTGTCACAACATCAAGGAGTACCCCATGTCCATCAAGCGCTTCGAGCTTTCCTGGTCCGGCGACCCAACCTTTTTCGAATCGGTCGAGGCGGGCGAGTTCACGGGTGACCCTGTCGAAATCCTCATCGAGGAGCTGGACCTTCCCGGTGCCGCCTGCTTCACGCTCACGACCTCGGGCGAGGCCCGATGAACAACGCCATTGCGGAACTTCACCTGTCATCCAGCCGGGACGGGAAATACAGGATTGTATGGCTCGGATTCTTCAACGACAACGACATTCCCTGGCATTGGGATCGCCAGCCCTGGCGTATTGCCCCACGCGGCAAGGAACACCGCGACACTGCCTGCGTCCACCTCTGCATCGATGGACTTGCCGCGCTCCGAGACAACATGGAATATGAAAGATATCATTGGATCAACAATGGAGGCGTACTCGGAGTCCACAGGATCGAGGCGATCGCCAAAATCGTCTGGGAAGACTGAGGTAGAATATGGAAGAGCCAGGACGCTATCTTCAGGTCTACCCTGACAACTGGATCATCTTTCACATACCCCATTCATCGATCAGCTTCCCCGATGCCTGCTCAGGCATCATCTTGGAAGGTACGGAACTCGAAGAACAGCTGCTCCACCCGACTGATTGGCTCTGTGAACCCCGAGTAGGCGACAACCTGGGCAATAGCCAGAGCCACGCGGAGCCAGGACCCAGTCCTCGATGTGTCGGTGCCTGATCTCGTTGATTCTCCTGTCCCCGAAGACGGGGACGAGGTGGCGACGGACATAGCCTGCAGCCGTATTTGCATAATTGCGCGAAAAATGCCGCCCCCGTGCATGCCGGGCCTTGATGTACGGCGAGCTCTCCCAGTTCCAGAAATCTTCGGCGATCTGCGTCCCCCTCCCGGGCCGTACCCTCCAGCCCGCTGCGGAGCGATGTCACGCGCGCGCTGGATAGGCAAGCTGCGACAGGCTATAATCATCGGCGTTCGATGCTTCGCCATCCTGTCCCTTGAGGAGCCCGAGATGCGAAAGCCGTCTTGTTTGTCCCTGTGCCTGCTCTTCATCCTTTCGTGCGGCCTTCCGGCGGCGCTGGCGGCCGAGGCTCCCGGCGGGTTCGCCTTCAACATGGCCTTCCTGAAGTACGACAAGGGCACGTACCAGGGCATGGCCTTCGCAAGGCCCTTCACACTGAAGGACGGGGATCGTTTCCAGCTGTTTCTCAACGCGGGTTCCCAAGCCTTCGCCTACGTGCTGTATTCCGAGCCTGGCGGCCGCCTCTCCCTCCTCTTCCAGTCCTCGCTCGTCGCCGGCAAGGACAGCTACCTGCCCTCGGCGACGGATGGCTACAAGGTCTCTCCACCCGCCGGGACGGAACGCCTATACGTGATCGTCTCGCTGGAGCGGCAGGTCCTCTTCGAGAAGGCCGTCGCTGCCCTGGGTTCCGGCGATTCCGGCGCACGCGCGGCAACGGTGATGGACGAGATCGCCAGGATAAAGCAGAGCCTCGACACCCTCGCCGAGCTACCCGAGAAGCCAGTGCCGATGGGAGGGGTCACGCGGGGATCCTCACCGATCACCGCCAGCCAATTCAGCGGCCAGAAGACCTATGTCAAGACCATCCGCTTCGACCACTGAGGCCTCCAAGACGGGACCCTGGGGCAGGCGCCTGCCTCCCCTGCTCTTCCTCCTTGCAGTCGCAGCCTCGGTCGCGGGCCTCGGGCAAGGCATGGACAGGGACCTCGGAGACCTCCTCGTGCGGGCCCGCATCGCGATCTCCCCGCTTGCGCTGAGTCCTCGCATCGTACCGGTCGATCTCGACGACAGCGCAGAGCGCAACCTGGGCTCCCGGGTGGACGATCGCGGCGCCTTCGCTTCCCTCCTCACCGTGCTGGGCGAGGGCAGGCTCCGTGGAGCGATGGATTTCCTTTTCCTGGGGGCGAGGGACCCTGCGATCGACAGGGCGATGGCCGAGGCCGCCGGTAGGATGGACGTCCTCGTGCTCGCCGTCGTGCCCATCTCGAAGGAGCTGTCCAATTTTTCCGGCAAGGCCCTCGAGAAGGAGGATGCCGTCATCCTCCGATCCCGTCTCTGGCACCCGCGGGTTGTCGACGCCGGTCGGATCCCGGTCGCGGCCACCTTCCTCATGCCGAACCGCTCCCTGGCCGAAAAGGCGAGGTTCCTCGGACACATCGCCGTCTCCCCGGACTCCGACGGCCTCTACCGGCGCGTGCCCCTGCTCTATCGCTGGGAGGACGGCTACCTGCCGTCATTGGGCCTGGCCCTCGCGGTGGCCGACCTGGGTATCGACCCTGCCGGCATCGAAGTGAGGGCGGGCGACTGTCTCGTCCTGCCACGGCCAGGCAGGCCTCCCATCCTGATCCCGATGGACGACCACGCAGACGCATGGATACCCTGGCCCGGCTTATGGAACTCCGGCTGGAAGCGCCTGCCGCTCGACAAGGTCGTGGCCGCCGCCGCCGACACGGCGGCCTTCGACGGTCTCATCGGGCAGTGGGACGGCAGGCTCGTGCTTGCGGCTGACCTCACCACGACGCACAAGGATTTCGGCACGACTCCCCTCGAGTCGGTCTACCCGCTCTCGGGCATCCATACCAGCCTCCTCAATGGCATCCTAACGGATACCTTCTACCGCTCAGCCTCCTGGTGGCAGAAGCTGCTGTCCGCCCTCTTTCTGCTTGCAGCCGTCGCCTTTGTCGCTCGCTCAAGGCGCGATCGCCACCTCCACCTGGGCTTCGCGGCCCTGGTAGCAATCCTCGCCCTGGCCTCCTCAGCCCTGTGGTTCCTGGGCCTCACCCTGCCTTGGTTCTCCGCGCCTGCCCTCGGGCTGGCCGCGGCTTGGCTCGGGGCCGCGGCCCTGCGGCTCTTCCGCTCCCACGAGGACCGGGTCCTTCTCGAGAACACCCTCAGCCGCTACTTCCCCCGCGCCTTGGCCGTCCGTGTCCTCGGGGAGCGGAGGGCCGACCTCAAGCCCGAGAGCAAGGAGCTCTCGATCCTCTTCGCGGACATCTCCAACTTCACCGGCTGGAGTTCGGACAAGAGCCCGGAGCTGGTGCACGAATTCCTTTCCAATTACCTCGATTCGATGTCAGCGATCCTCTTCGAGCACGGCGCAACGGTCGACAAATTCATGGGCGACGGGATCATGGCCTTCTTCGGCGACCCGGTGGAGCAGCCGGACCACGCGGCGCGCGCCCTCCGGGCGGCTCTGGCCATGCAGGTCCGGGCGCGGGAGATCGCCGCCGAGTGGAGGGAGCGCGCCGCGATCGACCTCCGGATCCGCATCGGCGTCAACTCGGGCCGCGTGATCGTCGGCAATCTCGGCTCGAAGAGCCGCATCGAGTACACGGTGATCGGCGCGGCGGTGAACCTCGCCCAGCGGATGGAGGGCAACGCCCCGGTCGGCGGCATACTGGTCTCGTCGGCGACACGGGACCTCGCAGGCGCGAGTTTCGTTTTCGGCGGCGCCGTGGCCGTCAAGGCGAAGGGCTACGACGAGCCCGTCGGGGCCTACGTGCTCGAGGGAGAGGTCGATACCGCCGCGGGCAGCGCTCCAGCCCTCCTCAGCACGATCGCTATCTGACTTCCTCGAACAAGGCGAGGACCTCTTCCTCCTCCAAGGCGCGGTCGTAGATCCGGACATTGTCGATGGCTCCCGTGAAGAAGTCGATCGGCTTCCCTGATCCGGCAATCCCGTCGTTGTCTATGTCCGATCGTCCCAGGTAGAAGGGACTGTCCTCCGGCACCATTTCGGCGACCGCTTTCTGTCTGGCTGCCAAAGCGCCATCGATGTAGACGGATGCCTGGCCGTCCTTCATGACAAAGCAGGCATGGATCCACCGACCGACGTATTGCCTTTCGAGATCGGCCTTGGCGAGGCGGTCAAGGGAGATCCGGATCTGCGTGCGTCCGTCGTTGACGGCAAGGTCCATCCCTCCGAATTGGTAATTCTCGCCGAACATGAAGTTCCAGATGAAGCCTTTTTGCCCGCCTTCGACATACTTGTTCCAGTTGGAGATGAGGGGACTCCGGGTCATCTGCACCTTTGGACTTGAACTCTTGGTGAGCCTTTCCATGAAGAACCACAACGAAGCGCTCATCTCCCGGACGGGGTTCTGGAAAAGCCTGCCCATGTCAATGCAACTAGTACTTCCATTGAAATACGCCGCACGTGACTCCTGCCCGAAGCGGTCGCTGCCGAGCATCACGTCTACCACCTTGCCGATGCGCCGCTTCACGGAGTCCTTCGTATCACCGTTGAAGAGCCACTCGCTCACGAGGCCGTTCCTGGGTGGAGGAGCCGGCGCCGCGGTGGCCGCCGCGGGGGTGGACTCGGGCGTCTCATCGAGCAGGGCCAGCACCTCATCCTCCTCCAGAGCCCTGTCGTAGATCCGGACGTCGTCGATGGCCCCATCGAAGAAATCTATCAGCCTTCCCTTGTTGTCGCGGTCGATCTCGCAGCGACCCATCCAGAGCGGGGAATCCGGGTCGGGCACCATGACAGGAACGAC
Organism: Spirochaetota bacterium; assembly: GCA_037130415.1. Taxonomy (GTDB): domain Bacteria; phylum Spirochaetota; class Spirochaetia; order Treponematales; family Rectinemataceae; genus CAIJMU01. The sequence continues at coordinate 9,334 of JBAXTA010000040.1, read as the reverse complement.
CGTGCCCTTCTGCTCGACGCTTCCGTCCAGGTACATGACAGCCTTGCCCCCCTTGACCACAAGGCAGGCGTGGACCCAGCGATCCTCCAGGTTCTTCTCGAAGACGTCGGCGGCGGTGTCGGGGCTGCCGAAGCCGGTCTCGGACCTGCCATCGCAGGTCGTCACATCGATGTAGGCATGGTCCAGCTGTGGATTATAGGCGAGATCCCAAAGCCATCCGCGTTGCGAGCCCTTGATCCACCGGTTCCAGTTGCTGAGCAGGGGGCTTCGCGTGAAGAACTTCTGTGTCTTGGTAAGCGAGGCGAGCTCGAACCAGAGCGAGACGCTCCAGTCGGTCATGGGCTTGGCGAATACGGCCCCCAGGTCGATGCCGCTCGTCTTTCCGTTGAAGTAGGCGGCGCTCCTGTCCCTGTCGAAGCGGTCGCTGCCAAGCGTCACGTCAATCACCTTCCCCGTGCGACGCTTGACGGAGTCCTTGGTGTCGTCGTTGAAGAGCCACTCGCTCACGAGACCCCTCCGGGGTATGCCGGATTCGGGGGCGGCGCTCGACACGGAGGTGGCGGACAGGGCTGCTCCTGGCGTGGCGGCGGTAGCCGATGCGTCGCCCGATCTCGTCACCGTCACGGTGAAGGAGCCGGCGTTGTTGGTGAACTTGTTGTCATTCACCTGGAAGAGCAGTTCTCCGGTCGAGGTCGCGACGAAGGCCCCTCCGGTGCCCACCAGGAAGGGCTGGCCCTCCGCGCCGATCCTTCCCGCGAGGGCTCCTGCAGGCGCGTCCGGAAGGGGGTAGGTCCCTGCGTTGGCCTTGTCGGCAGCCCTCGGAGTCTCTCCACGCGGCGCGCCGGCCGGGCCGTTGAATTTGTCCCAGTATCCGTCGCGGTTTCCAGTTGTGATGTTGATGCCTCCCTCTGGACCGGGGATCGCCGAAATCGCGTAAGCTTGGCCCTTCTCGAGCCTGATGCCGCTTCCCTTCCAGACCTCGGCGCCTTTGACCGAAACGGTGACCGGCAGGCTGGGAGCGGCGGCCTGTAGCACTGGCTTCTCCTCCTGCGCTCCCGCGAGCCAGGCCGACTTGAAGAACTGGTTGTAGATCGCCGGCACCTGTTTGTTGTTGCTGGCATTGACGACATCGGCACCAGTGCGATTGAAGACCTCCTTGATCTCGATGCCCGGAGTCCTGAGATGCTTGAGGAGCTGGCTCGTGAAAAGCCCGTTTCGTCCGTCCCCGTCCTGGGCGACGGAGCCGGCGCTCGTGGCATAGGCGATGATCGAGCCGGGAGGCTGGGTGCCCACCACCGACAGTCCCCGGTTTCCGCCCCGCGCCCAGCTGAAGGGGTTGTCGCGGCAGGCGTCCAGCACGACGACGTTGAGGCCGTTCCCGGCCTGCTGGAGGGTGTCGAGGACGGACTGCGCGGCCAGGGCCTTGCTCTTCAGGAAGGCCTCACCCGCGATCTGCGCGTCGGCGGGGATCAGGTAGTTGATGCCATTGGACTGGATGCCGTGGCCGGCATAGAAGAAGAATCCATAGGAGCCCGGCGATTGCCCGAGCTGGTTGCCAAGGCGGATGACCCCGGCTTCCATGTCTCCAAGGTTCGCGTCCCTGAGCAGGTCGACCTTGAAGCCGAGGCCGCGCAGGGCGTCGGCCATGTCGCCGGCGTCGTTGACCGGGTTTTTCAGCTTGGGGATCGACGAGTAGTTTCCGTTCCCGATGACCAGGGCGAAGCGGTCCTGGGCAGGGAGAAGCTGGGCGACCGACAGAAGGACAAGAAGAGCGAGCAGGAGGTTCCGGTTCATCATGGCCTCTTACGATAAAATATGGCTGATTATTCCCGGGGGTGCCATAGCCAACTATAAGAATCGCAAACGCAGCGGGAGTGCTCCCCTGACGATGCGGACTCTCCGTGCCATTTGACGTGGGGCAGGACCAGAGATACCATGACCAGTGATCCGAGAATGGAGATGCACCTGCGCCGATCGCTCCCGATTGGACCGAGGGCTGGGTGAGACGATATCAAGGAAGAACCTGACCGAGATAGAAGTCCGGAACCAGTTCATCCGGCCAGCCATCGAAAGGGCCGGCTGGAATCCGCTTTCGCAGATCCGGGAAGAGTATTCCCTCCCCGCAGGCTCTCGCTCTAGCTCGCCGGCAGGGCGGCCTTCCTCAGACTCTTCCCCTTCTCCATCGCCGAACTCGCCGGGGCCGGCATCCCCGTCGGAGATCCCTTCGAGGCAATTGTGAAGGGCTTCTATCCACCCGTCTTCGACCGCGAGGTCTCCCCCTATGACTGGTTTACCAACTACATCGCCTCCTATGTCGAGCGGGACGTCCGGACCATCTAGACATCAAGGATCTCGGCCAGTTCCAGACCTTTGTGAAGATGTGCGCGACGAGAAGCGGTCAGATCCTCAACCTGAGCGCGCTGGCCCTCGACTGCGGCCTGACCCACAACACCGCCAAGACCTGGCTCTCGGTCCTCGAGACGAGCGGCCTTATCTATCTTCTCCTCCCGCACCACAGGAATTTCGGCAAGCGACTCGTCAAGAGTCCCACGCTTTACTTCATCGGCGCGGGACTTGCCGCGCGACTTCTGGGCATCCGGAATGGGGAACAACTCTTCCTTCATCCGGCTCGGGGCAAGCTCTTCGAATCCTTCGTGATCTCGGAATTGCCCAAGTCCTGCTACAACGAGGGTCGCGATCCCGACTTCTATTTCTGGAGGGACAGCTCAGGAACTGAGGTCGATCTCTTGGTCCCGAACCAAGCGACTGTCCTGCCAACCGGTCTATCCCGAGTTATCCCCGCTTCGTACCACTTGGCTAATTCTATATCCCGAAAGACAAATAGTCCAGCCTGCTTTTCGCTGGATTTGGCACTACTTGTCATCTGTTGGGCGTTTCTCAAGGTCAGAGTCAAGGTCAGAGTTGGGGTCTTAGACGAGAATGTCAGAGAAAAGTTCAGAGTTTGGGGGGCTGGATCAGCCCTGAATAGTTCCATGTCATGATACAAACCTGTATAGAAAAACGTATTTATCTATACATGTCATCTGGACGTGTATAGAATCTCCTGCGAACCATTGCCTATCATCCTGGAGACTGCCATGAGCTTCACGCTAGCGCCACTACCTCCTTTGGTCGACTTCGAAACGAAGGCAGTCCTGAAAAAGGTTGCCTCCGCGCACCGCTACCTCGCCGAGCTCAAGGGGGTATCGGGAACGATACCCAACCAAGGAATCCTCATCAACACGCTCGCCCTCCAGGAAGCCAAGGACAGCTCGGCCATCGAGAACATCATCACCACGCACGATGAGCTCTATCGAGATGAGCTCTATCCGACCTTCGCCGGCAATGCAGCCGCCAAAGAGGTGCGCAGCTACGCCAATGCCCTCAAGATAGGTTTTGACCTCGTCCGGGAACGACGGCTTCTCACAATGAATGACATTGTCCGGATCCAGGAGGAGCTCGAGGGCAATCGTGCTGGATTCCGCAATCTTCCAGGTACCGACCTCGTCAACGACCGGACGGGCGAAGTGGTCTACACGCCGCCGCAAGATCCCAACCTGATCGTGTCACTCATGTCCAACCTCGAGAAAATCATCAATGACGATTCTATCCTCGATGCGGACCCTCTCGTGAAGATGGCGGTCATCCACTACCAGTTCGAGAGCATCCATCCGTATTACGACGGAAACGGCCGCACGGGCCGCATCATCAACGTCCTCTACCTAGTCCAGAAGGGGCTCCTCGACATCCCGGTGCTCTATCTGAGCCGGCATTTCATCAGGACAAAGAGCGACTACTACCGTCTTCTCCAAGCAGTTCGGGATTCGGGAGCCTGGGAGCCCTGGATCATCTATGTCCTCGAGGGGATCGAACGAACATCGCGCCACACCATCGCCATCATCGAGGACATCGCCAAAGCCCTCATGATCTACAAGCACCGCATCAGGGCTGAGTTCAAGTTCTACAGCCAGGACCTCATCAACAACCTCTTCTACCATCCCTACACCAAGATCGACTTCATGATGGCCGACCTGTCGGTGTCACGCCTCACGGCCACCAAGTATCTTGAGGAGATTGTCCGGATCGGCCTGCTTCGGAAAGAAAAAATCGAGCGCTCGAATTTCTATGTCAATACAGCCTTGTACGAGATCCTCACCAAGGAATATGCCGAATAGAGTATAATTCTGGACAATCATGCGCGTCGTATCAACATGCCGTGCGCCGACGCGATGGCTACAAGCTGGGCTAGTCCTCGAGGCAGTGTTCCTTAATACCGGGATGGCTTCCGCCCGCGCAAGGGCAGCGATTCAGGCCCGTTCAAGCGATGCCAGATAAGCCGGAATCGACTCGTCGCTGATGAGGTCCCCCTGCACCAGCGGCCTGGTGAGCCTTATCCCAGCCAGCGTGCGGGAGCGCGAGAGGGCGACATAGGTCATGCCCGACTCGAAGGGGTCGCCGGTGAGATCGATGCGGATGCGGTCGACGGTCTGGCCCTGCATCTTGTGGATGGTGGAGGCCCAGGAGAGGCGGAGGGGGAACTGGATAAAGGCGCCCTCATCGAGGGGAAGAAGCCTGCCGCTGGCCGGGTCGATGTCATACTTCACGACCGGCCACGAAGCCCGCCCCACGCGATGCGTGCCGGTCGCCGATGTCACCCTCACCCAGTCGGCGTCGAGGTCCTCGACGATGCCGAGATCGCCATTGACCCACTGCCTGCCCTCGTCGTTCTTGATGAACATGACCTGCGCGCCGGGCTTGAGCTCGAGTTCGAACTCCCCTGGATTTTTCGAGTCGGGCGACTCGAGCTCGCTACTCGTGCCACCGCGTTCGAAGCGGGCACGGTAAGTACGCGGCGTTCCGGGCAGCATGTCGAGTCGCTGCCGGTTGAGCCTGGCCGCCGTCTCCCGGTGCGGCGTGACCGTTAGGTAGAAAACCGAGTCGGAGAATTCCGGCTCCTTGCGAACCTCAGCATTGAACCAATCAAGACGCTCGCCCGAAAGCTTCGACTCGCGGGGCTCGGACAGGAACTCGAGGAAGTCCCCAGCCTCCTGCCGAAAGACCCGCGTGAGCTCGAGAGCCTTGGGCTTGACCGTCTCGAAGACCTTCGCCGAGTAGAACCAGCGGATGCCGCCATAGGTTTTCTGGAAGTAGTCCCTCGCCTCCTCATCGCGTCCGAGGACAGGGGGCAATTGGTACAGATCCCCGATCAGGAGGACCTGCACCCCGCCAAATGACCGCGGGTCCCCACGCGCCGCCCGCAGCGTCGAGTCCATGGCGTCGAGCATGTCGGGCCTGAGCATGGATACCTCGTCGACGATGAGCACTTCGAGGGCCTTGGCACGACGCCTGAAGGTGTAATTGTCCTTGGTCCAGCCGAGGGGCAGGAAGGGAGCAGGCGGCATCATGAAAAAGGAGTTGATGGTCTGGCCGCCGATGTTGATCGCGGCGAGCCCCGTAAAGGACACAAGTACGACATTCCGTGAGGACAGGTGGTCGCGAAGAGCGCGGATGAGGGTGCTCTTGCCCGTGCCAGGTTTTCCCGTGACGTAGAGGAGGCGCGTTCCGCCCTCCACGAGGTCGAAGAGCCGCTGGAATTCCTCGGTCATCACAAGGTTTGTGGACTCGGACTTGTTCCGCCCGAGGGTCAGGGCCCTTCGCAGCGCCTCCTCACGTTCGCGCCGCGCCTGCTCGACGCGGAGACGCTCCTCTTCTGCCAGGCGGCGTTCCTCAGCGATTCGCCTTCGCTCCTCTTCTTCTCGCCGTTTCCGAGCCTCCTCCGCGAGCCTGCGCCGCTCCTCGAGTTCAGCCACAGCCTTCGGGCGCGCGGCCTGAAGATCCACGAGCTCTTCTGGCGACAGGAAGGCCTCGGACAGCAGCGAGTCCCGCTCCTCGAGCTGGCCTTCGGCATCGAGCCAGCGCTCCTTCAGCCCGAGCCGCTCGGCGAGCTCGGCATGGAGCGCAGCAGGGATCGCTGCGAGAACCGAGGGCAGGGCCTGATCCCCGAGCTTTGTACCAAGTATGAGGAGTTTGTCCGCATCAGTGATGCGGGCGTCGAGAAGGAGCTCCTCGAGCGCACCCTTGAGCTCGGCGGCCTGCCCCACTACTGGAACGATGCTCCGCAGACGGTCGAGGAGGACGTGGATCCCTTCGAACAGCGCAAAGCTCGGAAGGGTTGCGAGCGTTGGCGCGACCTGCACCTTGCCTGTGCCGACCGGAGCAAAGATCCACGCGGAGAACTCATCACGCTCCCGAGGCAAAGCGCGAAACAGGACCGGGTCCAGCTCGCCGATGCGGAAGGCCTGGGTCGCACCATCGAGGCGGTCGCGGACGTCCAAGCCTCGGTCAAAGGGACCGAGAAAGCGGCGGCGGATCAGGGCGGGGTGGAGGGGCATAGTTACTCCTAGGATGCCTTGAATACGTTCTGATTGTGCCACGAAAGAAATTCCACCGACGGCCTCAGTTCCATCCGCTCAGGCAGTATTGCAAGCGGCTTCCCGTGGAGGTCGTAGTACACTCGACCATTGTGGAACTGCTCCCGAATTGCCTTGCTGACTTCTATGTGGTAGTCAGTAGTCACCGTAAGGTAGCCATCGTCGAAGAGCTTGTGGAGATCAGCACGCAGGAGGAGGCCATTCGATACCTGGTGAGGACCAGCATCCGCATAAGGCTTGATGTGGGCCGCCTCGAGCACGGGAAGCGTGTGGTCGCCGGTCACCGAACAGGCGCGGCCATACGCTTCGGTAACGAGGACCCGGAACGCGCCTTGGCCAGTCCTCACCCGGGCCGCAACCTCGCGCCAACCGCCTTCGACCCCAACGGCTGGTTGCTGACTGTTGACTGCAGGGCGTTCGAGGAAACGTCTGATCTTGAGGCGCTCCTGAATCTGCTCCCAGATTCGTGCGCCGGCCCGCTCTTCTGAGTTGAAGAACTTACCAGTGACAGTGTGTTCATCCCATTCAGCGGGAAGATCGATCATTTCGTGATCTTCGAAGAGGACTGGGTCGGTTAGGATGATGCAGCCTACGGTTTCTGTGGGATCAGGCTGTACTCCATTCTTCTCTCGGTAGCCCATGATCTTGCTTCTGAACTCTGCCCGAGTCGCACAGCCATTGCGCTGGCCGAAAGCGTCCCAAGCGATCCCGAGAGGAAAGGCGGCGAAAGCAGAGAAGAAGGCAACCCCGCCTATCTTTCTGTAGGGAGCTTTCAATTTGAAGAGGAAGGGCTCTCCTCGTTCCAGTCCCCTGAGTGGCCTGCCGCTTGGCTGCCAGAAGTTGATGTCCTCTGGCTGTAGGGCCCGGAGGTACTGGAACCAATTGGTGTCTGTTACTCCGAGATAGAATCTCATCTCATATAGCCTCAGGACTTGGTCTGAACAACTCCGCTTCTCGGACTTCGGAAGGGAGGTTGGTTGGTGAAGCTATTTGCAGAAGTAGTGGACCGGCTCGGAGACTTCGCATTGGACAATCCTTACTCAACTAGGGCTTTCATCAAAGCATCTCGAAGGTCGCTGTAGAACTGGATGTCGATCTTCGTTGCCATATCATCGGAGAGGTCGCCGAGATTGCGACGACAAGCTACGGGGAGGAGTATCTTCTCCGCGCCCTTTTCGACTGCGATTTCTACGACGGCTACCGGATTGAAGACGGGGGAGATCGATCCACCCAGGCTCATTGAGCCGACAACGGCAAGGCCGCCACGAACTGGCTTTTTCAGTAACGATGAGCACAAAGAGATGAGAATTCCCATTCCGGTGCTGGCCCCGGAATTGACCGCATCATAGGAGCGTAGCTGGATTGAGAACTGGTGCGAGGTCGGATCTCGACCAGGCACTAAGTCATTGGCTTTTGCGTAAAGGTTCTGCTCTGCGATCTTCACTGCTTCTTTGAAAAAAGCCGGTGGTGGCTGGTTCAGAATTCGAACGCCAGACCCGGAAACTTCGGTCACCTCTATCCTGTAAAGGCCGGCGGCCTCGGTCCCGCCACCATCTCCGACTATCCATATCTGACCAGGTTCGAGGGGGTCGGGACCGATACTTGCATCGGACCGAAGTTCTGGAGTACCCACGAATTTTTCTACACCGTTGTCCCCAATTGTGTAACTGAAGTGAGTATTTCGGAACTCGGCAGACCCGACCTTCTTCTGCTGCTCTTTGACGCGTCTCCTGCACTCGAGGGCAAGACGGACAGCCCATTCGACATCCTCATCTGGAATCGGGGTCGCAGAATCCGGGTAGAGGAGCTTGAGGAGACCGCTGGTCGTCTTGTTAACCGCATTGAAATCGCGTCCGCTGAGAGCACCCCCGTATCGGATGCGTTCATTGATCGCTGCCATTCGATTTTGGTCGCGGAGTCGAGTGAAGCATTCGGCAAGAAAGTCGCTCACGAGTCCGAAATGCGTCGTGAACACATTCGGATGGAGTTTGGGCACGTCCCACCCGGGGATGAAGGCGTGAATACGGTCCATGAACGCTGTATCATTGCGCATTTCCGGAGGGAGGGGGCCGAGGAGATGTCCAACGCGCTGCTGTTGTTCCACGTCGACATCGAAGTTGCCGACCATGACTATGCTGCCATAACCGCGTATGCTCTCGTTTCCGCGGCTGAATTCTCCAGACTCCATGTATCCTTTCATGATATTGACGCCGTCCTTTTGATCGAAGGAAACTCCTGCGATCTCATCAAAGCAGACGACGTCATACTGGCACACGAGTCCTCGCTGGCCATTTGAGTTATTGACGAACATGCGAGCTACTGTGGCCTTGCCACCGCTAACCAAATGGGCATAGGGCGAAATCTGCTGGAACAGGTGGCTCTTCCCTGTACCGCGGGGACCGAGCTCAACCATGTTATAGTTGTTCTCAACAAATGCCACAAGTCTGAGAAGGAGGGCATCCTTCTCGCGCTCGGTGAAGAGTCCGGACTCAAAACCGACGCTTCTAAGGAGTAGGTCCTTCCACTCCCCGACCGTAAACATTGACCGTCCGCGTGCCAGGTTCTCAAGGGCGTCGAGACTGGAAAGTTGGATGGGACGAAGTGCCTCTATGCCAAAGGGACGACCGTTCTTTTCCTGAGCGAGTATTGGATCATAGCCGAGTGTGATTTCTGCAAAAAATCCACCGGTGAGCATTCTTTCGTGCTGGCGGACCACATCCGCCTCAATCCGGACATCGTTGAGTTGAAGGCTTGGTAGGGTTGCGAGAAAGCAATCATTTTTCGAATCGAGACGGGCTGTGATTAGGTCAATTAACTTGACGATCCCATCGGCCTGGGCGCGGGCCTTGAACAGCTCTTCACTTCCGGCGGGCACTGCCTTGTTCTTGAGTTGTCGTTCTACG
>JBAXTA010000004.1:0-45930 GCA_037130415.1 Spirochaetota bacterium | reverse complement strand
AGCCATCTGCTTGTCTGCGGCATCCTCCGCATCCATAAAGAGAAGCTTGACGCCAAGCTTGGCAGCAGCGGCGTCTGCCTCAGCCTTCATGGTGACAAAGAACGGAAACTGGAGACCCGGGACCGTCATTCCAATGACGATCTGCTTTTGCGCGAAAATGCTCGCGGGAAAAAGCACGAGAACCATCGTGAGCAGAATCAGAACCTTCTTCATGAGTACCTCCATTGGATTTGAAACAGCGGGACCATATTCAATCCACTCTCTTGAAGTGTCAATCAAAATGCGTCGAAAACAGTAAAAAATCTCCACGATATCGATTGTGCAATCGATATCATACCCCTAGTGTTGCAAAATAGTATACTCGAGGTTATCGGCACAAATACATTGCTCAGTATCGCGTCGATTATTGGTTTGACACTGTTTTCAAGCGATGATATCGTTTGTGCAATCGTTATCGCCTTTGGGGAGAGTGGTTTGGCCTCCATGAAAGATGTCGCCCGTTTGGCCAATGTCTCGGTCTCGACGGTGTCGCGCGTGATCAACCGCTCGATACCTGTCGATGAAGCGACACGGCTTCGGGTGGAGAAGGCTATCCAGCAGGTCAATTTCAAGCCCAACCTCATTGCCCGCAGCCTCAGGATGAAGAGCACCAATCTCATTGGCGTCGTTGTTCCCGAACTTCAGCACGAGACCTTCACTTCTTTTATCAAATTTGCCGAGGAGAGCGCGGAAGCGAGGGGCTATAACCTCGTGATCGGTTCCACGAACACCAACCCGGATACCGAAGAGCGCTTCATCGAGAACCTCATCCGAAGGAACATAGACGGGATCATTTTTTCGCGGGTTTCGGATCACAGCCGCGTCCTCAAGCTGCTGGACCGGACGAAGATCCCGATCGTCATCATCGATCGGTCACTTGCCCGCGAGGACATACCTGCCGTGGTTCTCGACAATTTCGGCGCAGGGGCGATGGCCGCCGGGCATCTCCTGTCCCTCGGGCACAAGAGCTTTGCCTGCATTACAGGCCCCCTTGATATCTCGATAAACCGCGAACGGCTTGCTGGATTCCGCGATACCATCATCTCTGGCGATGGCAAGCTGGATGAGCGATACGTTTTCGAGGGGAATTTCAAATACGATTCCGGATGCAGGGGAGCCGACTTCCTTCTCGATACCGGAGCCGATTTCACTGCAGTCTGGGCCCAGAACGACTACATGGCGATTGGTGCCATGAACCGCCTCGTCACCAGGGGATTCTCCATTCCTGGCGACATCTCCATCATGGGACTCGACAACATTGAGCACGCATGGATGATCATGCCTGCGTTGACGACGATGGCCCAGCCCTTTCGCGAGATGTGCGAGAGCGCGGTCGATCTCATTGTCAAGGCGAGCAGGAAAGAAATCATGGACACGAGCAGGATCGTGCTCGGTCCTGAATTGGTGATCAGGGAAACGACCGCGCCTGTGGGTGCGGGTTCACGCAAGTTGGTCGGACACTAGATACGAGGGGGAATCGGTATGGCAGGTGAAAAGCAGTTGGTGGAAAAGGCCCTCGAGCAGGGCAAGGGTGTCTTCAGGCTGGAGCCGGCCTGGGTCCCGCGGTCGTTCTGCATACCCGGCAGGCGCCTGAAGCTGCATCCGGACGACTATTATGCCTATGGCGCCAACCGAGGCGGCATCGACGAGCGCTGGTTTTCCTCCACGACCAATGCTGACAATGGTCCCTTGACGACGCCCTTCGAGGGGCTTTCCTTCATCCACGTCGACGATTCCTCAAGGATTCTCCTCCGCGATGCCCTGGCGGTAGCCGGCAACGAGATCCTCGGCGAGGGGATCATGCGCAAGCACGGCGGATGGATGATGTATTCGAAGTTCTTCGACAACGAGGAACCCCTTCCCCATCACATCCACCACACGGATGCCATGGCGGCGAAGGTCGGGCGCACGGGGAAACCCGAGGCCTACTACTTTCCCAAGCAGCTCAACAACCACGGCGGGTATTTCCCCTACACCTTTTTCGGGCTCAATCCAGGGACGACGAAGGACGAGCTGAAGAAATGCCTTTCTAATTGGTTTAAAGAAGACAACGGCATCCTCTACCTGTCCAGGGCCTACAAGCTCCGCCCGGGCTCGGGCTGGGACGTTCCGCCCGGCATCCTGCACGCTCCTGGCTCGCTTCTGACCTACGAGCCGCAGCGCGCCTCGGACGTCTTCGCGATGTTCCAGAACATCGTCTGGGAGGCGTACACGCCCAGGGAACTCCTGGAAAAGGACATTCCTGAAAAGAGCAGGACCGATCTCGACTATTACGTCGAGCTCCTCGACTGGGAGCTCAACGTCGATCCTGAATTTTTCGAGAACCGGTACATGGCCCCCAAGCCCTCGAAGCCCCTGCAGGAGATGCGCGATGCCGGTTACGAGGAGTACGACATCGTCTACAAATCCGAGTTCTTTTTCGCCAAGGAGCTCACGATCCTTCCGGGGAGGACCGCCATGATCAAGGACGCGGGGCCCTATGGAGCCATCGTCATCCAGGGACAGGGCGAATTCGGGAACCTCGATATCGAGTCTCCGGCGCTGATCCGCTTCGGGCAGATGACCCATGACGAACTTTTCGTGACTGAAAAGGCGGCAAGGGAGGGTGTGCTCGTCAAGAACACGAGCCCGACCGATGCGCTTGTAATGCTCAAGCACTTCGGCCCGAAGGCTTGAGGCCATTGGCCTGAGATACAACGATCGAGGGCGCAGGGAGGTCGCGATGGGAAAGGAACTGGAAGCCGGACGTTTTTCGTATCAGGGCAGGGATGCGGTTTCCCTTTCCAACGGCAAGGTTCGGGCTGTCATCGACGCTACTGGCGGGATGATGCCCGAATTCAGCCTGAGGCGGGGGAGGGGCGGCATCAATGCCCATTGGATCCCGGATTTCAGGAACTCTACGGGACGCCCCTTCAGCGAAAAGGAACACGGCAGCTACTGGAAGGGCAAGGTCCTCTACCTTCTCGCCGGCGACTTTCCTTGCAGCCCCAATTTTGGACCGCCCTGCCGGGTTGATGATGCGGAGTTGCCCGCCCACGGCTGGACGGCGACCGAAGAATGGGAGATCAGGGAGCTTGGCACCAAAGCGGATGCCGGAGCAGCCTTTGCGCGCTTCAATCTTGCGAGCCCTGCGCCTTCGATGCCTCTTCTCTATGACAAGGTCGATCTCGTCTACGAGGGCCAGGCTGCCTACTACTCGGTGATGCGCATAGCCAACCAGGGGAAGGCTCCAATTGCTGTCAACCTGACCCGACACAACACCCTCGGTTCTCCCTTTTTGCAGGCAGGTTGTGGCATCAGTCTCAGCGCCGAAAGCTTTCTTACCCCCCCCGTCGGTACCGAGTTCGACGACACAGGGCGCCTGGCCCAGGGAGCCGGATTCGCCAGCCTCTCCTCGGTGCCCCTTCGCGATGGGGGTGTCGCCGATATCGGAATCGTGCCCGGCATGATCGGCTTCAGCGACTTTGTAACCGGGGCGATACCGGTGCGGCTTTCGCTGGGCTGGAGCTGCGTCGTCAACCCTGTTCTCGGCCTGGCCTATCTTTCATTTTTCCCAGGCGATGCCGGTCTTCCCGAGGGCGAGATAGCCCTCGGCTTCAACGACCTCTGGCTCCAGTATGGTGGCAGGCCATTTACTCCCTGGGCCCTCGACGAGGGTGGGCCCGATCATAGCTTCTGCCTGGGTACCGAGAACGCGGTCGGTGCCTTTGCAAATGGCCTGGCCTATGCACGGTCGCAGCCTGAATTGCTCGGCCGGCCGACGACCCTCACCGTTCCCGCAGGCGGACAGCGGACGCTGTATTACGGCACGGCGCTCATAGAGCTCTCAGCGGATCTTGTCAGGGAAGGTGTCAGGGCTGTAGAGGCAGTGGATGGCAATATGGTCCTGAAGGGGAATAAGGCTTTCCAGACTGTCCATCTTGACGCAAGCTTCGGAAAGACGAGGCGCTTCATTGCTGACTTGAAATAGCGGTTTCCCATTGCCTTTGACCGTGTCGGTCTGGGGCTTGGCGAAGACATCAAAGGTGGGTGGCCTATGAGGCAATGTTTTCTGGGAATCGACAATGGCGGTACGGTCACCAAGGCCGTGATTTCAGATGCCGAAGGTAAGGTTGTCGCTTCGGCATCGCGGAGGGTCCCCCTCATCGTTCCGAAGCCCGGCTTCACCGAGCGGGATATGGCTGTGCTCTGGCAGGCCAATATCGAGGTGATCAGGGAGTCCCTTTCCCTTGCCGGAATCGAAGCAGGGGAAATTCTTGGCATCGCCTGCACCGGTCACGGCAAGGGGCTCTACCTTTGGGGGCGAGACGGTCAGCCAGCCTACAACGGCATCGTTTCAACCGACTCCAGGGCCTGGAGCTATCCTGAGAAATGGGAACGTGACGGCACGGCCGCGAAGGTGTTTGCGAAAACCTGCCAGCGAATCCTCGCCTGCCAGCCCGTCTCGCTCCTGTGCTGGATGAGGGACCATGAACCGGAGGTCCTGGAAAGGATTCGCTGGATTTTCGAGGCCAAGGATTACATCCGATTCAGGATCACCGGCGAGGCATTCGCGGAAATAACCGATTACTCGGGGTCCAACCTATTGAACATTCTTGAAAGCCGCTTCGACAGAGAGCTCCTTGGGTATTTTGGCTTGGGACAGATCATGGAAATGCTACCGCCCCTCCGCCTTTCGACTGACCGCTGCGGTGCCGTTACCGCAGAGGTCGCGGCGGCGACAGGTCTTCTTGAGGGCACGCCCGTTGCCGGAGGCATGTTCGACATCGACGCCTGTGCGATTGCGATGGATATCACCGACGAGGAGAACCTCTGTGTGATAGCGGGAACCTGGAGCATCAACGAGTATATATCGACCCAACCCGTCCTGGACGGATCGGTGATGATGAACTCGCTCTTCTGCCTTCCCGGTTACTACCTCATCGAAGAGTGCAGTCCGACTTCTGCAGGCAACTATGAATGGTTCTGCAATCTCTTCCTGGAAGCCGAGCGGCGCGAGGCGGAAGAGCGTGGCCTCAGCCTCTACGAACTCGCCGGTGAGATGGCTGCCACAGTCGCGCCAGACGGGCAGGATATCGTCTTCCTGCCCTACATCTACGGCTCCAATTACGATCCCCGGGCGCGTGCTTCCTTCGTCGGGCTCTCAAGCGCGCATTCTCGCGCGCAGGTCATCCGCGCAGTGATGGAAGGAATAGTCTTCTGTCACCTCGTCCACGTGGAAAAGCTTCTGGCGCACCGTGAACATACGGCGGCAGTCAGGCTTGCCGGCGGCGCAGCCAACTCCCGGGTCTGGGTCAGGATTTTTGCCGATGTGTTCTGCCTTCCCGTCGAGATCGTCGATGTCCCAGAACTAGGTACCCTGGGTTGCGCCATGGCGGCAGCCGTCGCCTCCGGATTCCATGCGGACCTCAAAGCCGCGGCCAAGCACATGATGAAAATAAAGTACCGGCAGGAGCCTGACCCTTCAAACGCCGCGATCTACAAGCGGAAATACGCGCTCTACAGAAAGGTTTCGGCAGCGCTCGAGGGCCTGTGGAAGGACTTCCCCGAGGGGGAGTGACCGCGCGCTTGTCTTGCATTTTCCGTATATGCGCGAAATATTTGGCATATACGGAGGCATCGTGGCCCTCAGCATAAGAAGTCCGAGTGTAGAAAAAAAGGCGCGTGAACTGGCGATTCAAACTGGGCGGACGATGACCCAGGTGATAGCAGAAGCCCTCGACAGCACGAGGAAGGGGCAGGACGAAGCACAGCAGCGACTGCACGAGCGCCTGTCGGCCCTGGCAGAGCACTGTGCCTCACTCCCGGACCTTGATACCCGTAGCACTGGCCTCGATCGCCCATGAGAGCCTGTTGTTCAAGGGAAGGGACTTTGCCCGGACGGATATAGCGAGGGCAGGAGCAAGCGCGCCTGCGACCGACTAAGCGCCGAGTCCTCGAGCAGTCGCGGGTATGCGCCGGGAATTACGCTTTCGGCCTTCTCTGGAAGGGCGTAGAGAGCCTGAGAATGACCGGCAGGCGGTTGAGTCCCGGAATGAAGGGAGTCGCCAGCACGAGCAATACTACAAGGCCGAGGATGAGGGCCCCGTCGCGGCGAGGGCCGTGAGCTGGTTGGCCACCTTGCCTGCCGTACTCGCCGACGAGGGTCTGGGCAAAGAGCCTGGCGTAGCGATGCCGAGGAATCGCACGAGGGCATAGTGGGTGAGAGGAATAGCCAGGATGAGGAGGGGTACGGTGGCCGTATGCAGCCCCATGTTCCTGAGTTCGTTGAGCGGGTTGATCCACCAGCCGAGTCCCGCGCCATTGAAGAAGGCAGCCCCCTGGAGGTCCCTCCACCGGGTCGACCACATGTGGACGCTGCGGAAATAGACTCCGCCAGGATTGGTGAGCCGCCAGGTCGCTCCGAAGAAAACCTCCCTGGTTCCTGGTATTCCGTGCGCCCTGGGTCGCGCTTTCCGCGCTGCTGGATTCCTGCCGAGCATTTTTTCACGGCTTGTCCTCCTGATGCTCTGCCAGTATTTTTATTTCATGAACTATGACAAATTCACCCTGAAGGCCCAGGAAGTCATCCAGGCTGCCTCGGGACACTCTTCCAGGCGGGACCACTCAGAGATAGGCACCGAGCATCTCTTGCTGGCCCTCCTTGAGCAGGACGGGGGCGTTGCCGGCCTTCTCGTCGACAGGATCGGCCCTGACCGGGCAAGCCTCACCGAGGCCGCTGCGGCCATGGTGGAGCGCCTTCCCAGGGTTTTCGGCGAGTCTGCCCGGGTCTACCTTTCCCCTCAGGCTTCCAAGGTCCTCGCCAAGGCTGAAAACGAGGCCGAAGCCCTCAAGGACGAGTACGTCGCGGCTGAGCACATCCTGCTGGCCCTGGCCGCGGGAGAAGGCCCGGTCGCCGTTCTTCTCAAAAAGCATGGAATTGTGAAGACCGCCATCCTCGAGACCCTGAAAGCGCTGCGCGGCACGCGCCGCGTGACCGACCAGGCCGCCGAGGAAAAATACAGGGTATTGGAGCGATTTACCCGCGACCTTACCGCCCTCGCCCGGGCCGAAAAGCTCGATCCGGTGATCGGCCGCGACGAGGAGATCCGCCGCGTGATGCAGGTCCTCTCGAGGCGGACCAAGAACAACCCCGTGCTCATCGGCGAGCCCGGGGTGGGAAAGACGGCCGTAGTCGAGGGCCTGGCACGCCGCATCGTAGCCGGGGACGTTCCCGACTCTCTGAAGGGCAAGAAGCTCCTCGGCCTCGACCTCGGCGCCCTGGTGGCGGGTTCGAAGTTCCGGGGCGAGTTCGAGGAGCGGCTCAAGGCCGTCATCGAGGAGATCCAGGCTTCTGAGGGCCAGGTCATCCTCTTCATCGACGAACTCCACACCCTCGTTGGCGCGGGAGCCGCCGAGGGCGCGATGGACGCGTCCAACCTCCTCAAGCCAGCCCTCGCGCGCGGCGAGCTGCGCTGCATCGGCGCGACGACGCTCGACGAGTACCGCAGGCACATCGAGAAGGACGCGGCCCTCGAGCGCCGCTTCCAGCCCGTGCTCTGCGCCGAGCCCTCCGTTGAAGACACAATTGCGATATTGCGCGGCCTGAAGGAACGCTATGAAGTCCACCATGGTGTCCGCATCCGCGACGAGGCCCTGGTCGCAGCGGCCACGCTCTCGGACCGCTACATCACGAGCCGCTTCCTCCCCGACAAGGCCATCGACCTCGTGGACGAGGCGGCGAGCCGCATCAAGATGGAGATCGAGAGCCAGCCCACCGAGCTCGACCAGGCGGAGCGGCGTCTCCTTCAGCTCACCATCGAAAGGCAGGCACTGAAAAAGGAGACGGACGCCGCGTCGATCGAACGGCTCGGCAGGCTCGAGCGCGAGCTGGCCGAACTCGGAGAGAGGCGCGACGCGATGAAGCTGCGCTGGGAGGCCGAGCGCGCCGAGATCGGGGAAATCCGGAAGCTCAAGGAGGACCTTGAGAGCCTTAGGCTCGAGGGCGAGCGGCATGAGCGCGAGGGCGACCTGGCAAGGGCAGCCGAGATCAAGTACGGCAAGCTGATAGCGGCCCAGAAGCGCCTCGACGGGCTTTCCCTCGCGATGAAGGCCAATCCAGAGGAGGACCGCCTTCTCCGCGAGGAGGTTTCCGAGGAGGACATAGCCCGCGTCGTATCGACCTGGACGGGTATTCCCGTCTCGAAGATGCTTGCAAGCGAGACCGAGCGCTACCTCGCCCTCGAGGCCTTGCTGACCAAGCGGGTCGTCGGGCAGGAGGCAGCCGTCAAGGCAGTTGCCGATTCCATCAGGCGCAACAGGGCAGGGCTGTCGGACCCGAACAGACCACTTGGCTCCTTTCTTTTCGTGGGGCCGACGGGGGTGGGCAAGACCGAGCTGGCCAAGGCCCTCGCCGAATTCCTCTTTGCCGACGAAAAGGCCCTCACGCGCATCGACATGAGCGAGTACATGGAAAAGCATTCAGTGAGCCGCCTCATCGGTGCGCCACCCGGCTATGTCGGCTACGACGAGGGTGGCCAGCTCACCGAGGCTGTCCGCCGCAGGCCCTACAGCGTGCTCCTCTTCGACGAGATCGAGAAGGCCCACCCCGACGTCTTCAACGTCCTCCTCCAGCTCCTCGACGACGGGCGTCTGACCGACGGGCAGGGCCGGACGGTGGATTTCAGGAACGTCATAGTCATCATGACCAGCAACCTCGGCTCTGATCTCATCCTCGAGGCAAAGGACATGGCCGCAGTGCGGAAGGGAGTCGATTCGCTCCTCCGGGGGGCCTTCAAGCCCGAGTTCATCAACCGCATCGACGAAACGGTGGTCTTCGAGCGCCTGGGCATGGAAGGGATAGTCGCCATCGTCGACATCCAGCTCGCCCTGCTTTCGGAGCGCCTTGAGACGCGTTCCATCACCCTCGATGTGACGCTGGCGGCCAAGGCACTCCTGGCCCAGGAGGGTTACGACGAGCGTTTCGGCGCCAGGCCGCTCAAGCGGGCCATCCAGGCCCTTGTCCAGAACCCCCTCGCCAGCGCCATGCTCTCGGGGAGCGTGCGGGATGGCTCGACCGTGAGGATAGATGCGCGGGGCGGGCAGATCGTCCTGGCTGGGGGCGAAGCCGTTGGTCCGGTGCTGCCAGGAAAATAAGGAGCTACATGTGAGGGTATTCACCGATTCGCACGCCCACCTCAGGCAGGCAGCCCGGGAAGGCGGGGAGGAGGCCATGTCGGGGATCCTGGCAGCCTACATGGCAGAACCTTCGGCCATCCTCCTCGACATCGGCACAGGGTCGCTTGACCTCGGCGAAAGGATTGCAGAGATGGCCAGGCTGTCAGGTGGCGTCCTGCCAGGAGGGCTCAGGTTTTCAGCCGGGCTCTGGCCTGGCAAGCCCTCCCTTGACCGTCCCGAAGCGGCCCTCGCCGAACTCGTGGCCTCCATCGAGGCGGCTTCAAGGGAGGGCGTACGCGTGGCTGCCATCGGCGAGGGCGGCTTCGACTTCCACCACATGGAGGCTGATCCTTCCATACAGGCCTTCCTGTTTTCGCTTCAATCCGGACTCGCCGCCCGCCTGGGCCTTCCCCTCCTTGTCCATAGCCGCGAAGCCTTCGCCCAGACCCTTGCGGCCATCGGATCGCTGGCCCGGGAAGTACC
Organism: Spirochaetota bacterium; assembly: GCA_037130415.1. Classification (GTDB taxonomy): domain Bacteria; phylum Spirochaetota; class Spirochaetia; order Treponematales; family Rectinemataceae; genus CAIJMU01. The sequence continues at coordinate 36,252 of JBAXTA010000004.1, read as the reverse complement.
CGTCATAATTCATTGCTTCGGCTACGGGACTGCGGAAGCCCAGGCCTTCCTCGACTCAGGCTGCCACCTTTCCTTTGCGGGAAACCTCACGTACAAGAAGTCTTCTGCCCTCCGCGAGGCCCTCGCCCTGGTTCCCGACGACAGGCTCCTCCTCGAGACCGACGCGCCCTACATGAATCCTGATCCCAGCAGGGGCAAGCCCTCCTCGCCCCTGGACATTGGCCGGACCTATGCCGTGGCGGCGGCCATCAGGGGGATGTCCGTGGATGCGCTTGCCGCCCTCGTCAGCGCGAACGCCCTGCGGCTCTTTCCTTAGGGCGCAGCAGGATACTAGACTGGAAGGCCGAGGTTCAGGCTGGAGGACAGATGACAGGTGAGACAGGGGAATTCTCGACCATCGACGAGTACATAGCCGGCTGCGATCCGGCCCTCAGGCAGAGGCTCACGGAGCTCAGGAAGGTCATCCACGAGGAGGCTCCCGGCGCTGCGGAAAAGATCAGCTACCGGATGCCGGGTTTTGAACTCAAGGGAGCCCTCTGCTGGTTCGCTGCCTGTGCAGGACATATCGGATTCTATCCCACCGGCGAGGGCGTGGGCTTCTTCAAGGATGAGCTCTCGGCATACCGACATTCCAAGGGAGCCGTCCAGTTCCCCCTGGACAAGGCGATACCCTACGAACTGGTACGAAAGATCGTCAGGCACCGGGTCGAGCGGAACGCCCGTGAAGCGGCGGAGAAAGCGGCCCGAAAAAAGGCCGGGGCAGGCTAGGCCTCCGACGCCGGGAAGGCCGTATCTGTCCAGTCCGAGGCGCCCTTGATGGTCGGGCCTGCCCCGTATTGTCCGAAGGGCTTGAAAACGCATAGCATGATACATGGGATATACCGAATACAAGCTGCGCATGGCGGTCTCCGAAGGTGAGGAGGGACTCCGGAAGGCCGTCGCCCTGGCTTCGGGACTCACGGACTTTTCCTTTTCCATCGTCAACAAGAGCCTCGATGCCAGGAAGAAGTACCGCATCGAGTGGGAGTACCGGGTCGCTGTCACCTCGCCCGAGCTCAAGGGTGGGCAGGCTCCCCTGGCACCCGGCTTGGTCCACGAGCAAGTTGGAAGAGGCGCGAGGGTAGGGGTGGTCGGTTCGGGACCTGCGGGCATCTTCGCTGCAGCCTATCTCGCGCGCTGTGGCTTCAAGGTCACTGTTTTCGAACGTGGTGGCAGGGTTGAGGATCGCCGGGCCGCCATCGCCTCCTTCGAGGGCGGGGGCGGTTTTCCTGCAAGGAGCAATTATGCCTTTGGCGAGGGTGGCGCGGGCACGTTCTCTGATGGCAAGCTCAGTTCACGCAGCAAAGGCATCAATGCCGAGCAGAACTACATTGTCGCCGGCTTCATTTCCGCGGGTGCGCCGCCCGAGATAGCCTATATGACCCACCCCCACCTCGGGAGTGATACGCTTTTTTCCATGACGCGCCGGATCCGCGAAACCCTCACCGAAGCGGGCGTGGAGTTCCGCTTCGATACGGTAGTGAAGGACCTTCTCGTCAAGGGTGGGCGGGTCTGTGCTTTGGTCACGGAGGAGGGCACGCACGATGTCGATCAGGCTGTCTTCGCCTGTGGGCACTCTGCCTACGAGACCTACCGGATGCTCATGGACCGCGGAGTGTCCTTCCAGCCCAAGAATTTCGCCATTGGATTCCGCGCCGAGCACGAGCAGCGGATCATCAATCGGGCCCAGTGGGGCCAGGATGCCTTGGCCGGCGTGAAGGCCGCCGAGTACAGGCTGACCGCCGGGGCCGAGGGTGGAACCGGCGTCTACTCCTTCTGCATGTGCCCTGGCGGCACGATCGTTCCCGCTTCAGCCTATCCCGGGACTGGAATCGTGAACGGGAAGAGTGACTATGCCCGTGACGGACGCTGGGCCAACGCGGCAGTCGTCGCGGGGCTCAACCTTCCCGCGCTGCTCGGGAGAGAAGTCGGCGCGAAGGAGGCCCTGGACTGGCTCGAGGCCCTGGAACGTAGGTACTATGACTTTTCTGGAGGATACCGGGCCCCCGCCATGTCTGTGCGGGATTTCCTTTCAGGCGCTGCGGGTGCGGCTCCACGAGCCTCGAGCTATGCCCTCGGCCTCGTGGCGGCGGATTTCGGGGAACTTCTCCCGGCAGGCCTCGTCGTGCCGCTCAGGACGGGCCTTCGCTCCTTCTGCACGAAGCTGCGCGGCTATGATGAGGGGCAGCTCCTTGGGCTCGAGAGCAAGACGAGCGCGCCCATCCAGGTCCTGCGCCATCCTGAGTCGCTCAACTCGGGCTACTCCAACCTCTACATCGCCGGCGAGGGAAGCGGCTGGTCGGGCGGCATTGTCAGCTCCGCCGCCGACGGCCTCAGGGTAGCCCAGGCGCTCTGCAGGGCCGTTGCCGGAAAATAATCTCCTAGTACTTGAATTCACTCTCCCCGATGAATTCCCGGAGGATGGAATCGCGCGGCACGGCGTTGGCCGGGATGGGCGAGAAGTTGTCCAGGAATCCCAGGAGCCGCTTGGCCTCCGCGTATTCCGGAACGTCTGGCTTGACCGTGCGCAGCAGGGGCTCGGCGTAGACTTTCAGCACTCCCAGCTCATAGTCCAGGGCCGAGTTGAAGGCCGTGTCGGCCGAGTTCTGGAAGGGGAAGATGTGTTTCCGCTCTCCGCGCCCGACGGAGGGCCACATCCGGAGCGTCGCGACGGCCGAGTGCCCCCGGAAATTGAAGTCGCGGACCATGCGCCTGAGGAGGCGGTTGTCAGTCGTGCTGATGCGGTTGTGGTCGTCGAGGTTGAGCTGGGTAAGGGCAGAGACGTAGACCTTGAATTTCTGGGCTGCCGGAACCCGCGGCGTGAGGCGGTCGTTCAGCCCGTGGATTCCCTCCATCACAAGGATCTGGTTGGGCTTGAGCATGAGCCGCTTGCCAGAGGGCTTCCGGGAACCGATCTTGAAGTCGAAGGCCGGGAGCTCGATCTCACCGCCGGAGAAGAGGGTCAGGAGCTGTTCGTTGAGATACTGGATGTCGAGGGCTTCGAGGCATTCGAAATCGAACTGGCCGGACTCGTCCCTTGGGTTCTTCTCCCTTTCCACGAAGTAGTCGTCGAGGGAGATGACCTGGGGGTCGAAGCCCATCACCGTCAATTGTATGGATAGTTTTTTTGAGGTCGTGGTCTTGCCCGAGCTCGAAGGTCCCGCGATGAGGACGACCTTGACCTCCCCGGAACGGGAGGCGACCTTGTCGGCGATGGCCGCGATCTTCTTGTTCTGGAGCGCCTCGGCCACGCGCATGAAGTCCTTGATGCCCTTTCTGGCGTTCACGGCATTGAGGGCGCCGACCGAGCTTACGCCAAGGATCTCCGCCCGCTCGCGGTATTCGGTGGCGATGCTGTAGAGGAGGGGGTCATCGGTGAAGGGCGTCAGCGAATCGGGATGCTCCTTGTGCGGATAGCGGAGAAGCAGGCCGCCGTGGTAGGGCTTCAGCTCGAAGCTTCGCAGCACTCCCGTCGAAGGTACCAGGGGGTGGACGTGGAGGTCACGGAAAGCCCCGCAGACATTGAGCTGGATGACGGGCTGGTTGGAGTACTCAAGGAGGGAAAGGGTCTCGGTCTGGCCGCTTTCCCTGAAGTATCCGAGGGCGTCGAGGTAGGCACGATATTCTATAGTAATTGGTATATCACGCTCGACCCAGGCGGTCATGGCACGCTCGAGCGACTCTACCTGCCGGTCCCCGAGGGGAGTGCCGTCGCGGAAGTGGTGGTAAAAGCCGGTCCCGATGGCCATGCCGGCGACAAGGCTCCGGTCGGGGAAGAGTTCGCGGGAGGCCAGTGCCAGGAGGAAGCAGAGCGAGCGGCGGTAGACAGTCGCGCCGGGCGTCGTGTCTATCGTCACCGCCTCGAGGCGGCAGTCGGTCTGGAGTAGTGCATCCAGGGGGAGGAGCTCGTTGTTCACGAGTACGGCTGCGAGGGGCCAGGTCAGGGGGCCAAGCTGGCCGATGGCGTCAGCGGCGCGAAGGCCGCCCGGATAGGCGAGCTTTTCGCCGTTTGGATAGGTGACGGTTATCTGCTTCATGCTTGCTGCTCCTCTACCACGACGTACAGACTACTGGATTGACGCCCTGAATGAAAGAGGCGAGTTACTGCTGCGATAGCCAGAGCGCGGAGAGAGGCTCGAGTGTGATGCGCCCCAGGGCGGCACGGAGCGTCGTAGCGTGGAGAAGGTCGGCAAAGACCCTTTCCTCGACCGCAGCATCCATCGGGACAGGGAACTCCTGGGCTGTCTCGGAGAAATTCGCGGCGACAAGGACCGGCCCGGCTCCTGCTGATCTCGCTTCCCTCCGCACCAACAGGACATGCTGCCCTGCCGGCAGCACCTCGAAGGCTGCGTCCGGAGCGAAGGCCTCGATCGTCCTTCGTCGTGCCAGGCAGCTTGCAATGAAGGACAGGATGCGACCCTCCGGCCCCAGGCCCTTCCTGGCCCTCGCGGCACGCTTCCAGTCGAGGGGGGGGCGATGCATCCAGCGGTTGTCATCCGCATGGAGCGGCGATCCTTCCCAGGAGTAGTCATTGAGCGAGGCGATCTCGTCCCCGGAAAATATCATGGGAATACCGATGAGCGAGCTTGTTAGCGCATGGAGGAGCTCGATGCGCCTGAGTGCGAACTCGATCACGCCCTCGTCTCCGGTCCTTAGCGCTCCTTCAAGGCCACAGAGCGAGGCGCAGCTTCCCGATATGCGGGCATCGCCAGTCTCCGGATTCTCCATGAAGGGCCGGCCCGTGGCCAGCGACCCCGGGTATTTTCCCGTATACCAGTCGATGATGAAATGACGGTGCTTTGCCGGGTCCGAGCCCAATCGCCTGATCAGGGCATCGTCATAGCCGAGGCCGATATCGTCGTGGCACCTCGCATAGGAGATCCAGGCGGTACCTTGGGCCAGGCGCGTCTCCGAGCCGAAACTCGAAGACAGGAGGCTGCTCTGCTTCGTGGCGAGTGCCTCCCAGAGGAGGGCCATCAGCGAGGCGTGGTAGGCGAGCTGGCATTCCTCGCGGACGACGCCCCTGCCTTGGTCTGTGTCGAGGTACTTCACGATCTCGCTCGGCTGGACAATGGCCTCGGCCAGAAAGGCAAGACCAGGAGCGACGACGCCTGCCGCAGCCTTGAGGAGCCGGACGATAGAATGTGCCTCGTCCAGGTTCTGGCAATTGGTTCCAGTAGCCTTCCAGAGGTAGGGCACCGCATCGAGGCGGAGGAGGTCGATGCCCATGTTGGCCATACCCAGCACAATTGCGAGCATTTCGAGGAAGACCTCGGGATTGCGCCAGTTGAGGTCCCACTGGTAGCTGTTGAAAACCGTCATCACCCAGCCGAGTCCTTCGATGTGGGTAAAGTTGCCCGGAGCGGTCGAGGGAAAGACCTCCGGCATGGCCGCCTCATAGCGGTCGGGCATCGTCCTGTCGGGAAAAACGTAATAATAGCCCCGGTATCCTGGATCGCCCGACCTGGCGGCCCTGGCCCAGGGGTGCTCATCGGATGAGTGGTTCAGCACGAGGTCGGCCGCGAGGTACATGCCTTTCTTGTGGAGGAGTCGTGCCGTTGCGGCGAGATCCTCATCGCTGCCTAACCTGGGGTCTACGCCGAGGTAGTCGCTGACGGCATAGCCTCCGTCGTTGGGCCCCTCGGGCGACCTCATGAAGGGCATGAGGTGGACCAAGTTGATGCCGAGCCCTTCAAGCCAGGGAAGCTTCTTTTCAAAGCCCTTGAAGTTCCCCGCAAAGCGGTCGAGGTAGAGCATGCAGGCAGCGAGGCCGGGCTTCAGGTACCAGGGTCCCGTAGCCTCTCCCTCTGCGTCGCGGGCGCGGAGTTCGCCTGGACGCTCATGGTACTTTGATAGTAGTAGCTCGTTGAGCCGCGGCAGCAAAGCATCGGCCACTGCCTCGCCGTAGAGACTGCGAAGCCCCATGTCAATGGTTTGCTTCGCCCTTCCGAAGCGTGCCCAGAACAGGCCGAGGTTTTTTTCGTCGGCACCGAGTTTCCGCGCTTCGCGATCAAGGCCATAGTCCAAGCTTCCCTTCCTTCCGGTGATGAAGAGTACTTTGCGTTGGCTGGTTCGGCAAGCGCTGGATGCGAGGCATTGGAACGGGACTTACAATTGATACAAAAAGGAACCGCCTGTCCATTCTGCCCTTGTGTTCCAGTCAGGATTGAGCGAGTCAGGAATTGCAGGGAATTGGACCCTGAGGCTTGTCATGGCCAGCGTGGTCTGGCTCTCCAGGCTTCCAGATGGACCGGGGATCTGGAGGAAAGGAAAGAAGTCCTAGGTGGGATCAAGCAGCCTCACCCTACACGCATTGTCCTCGAACTCATCGGGCGTTGCCTCGAAATCAGGAGCCATGCGAACCTTCCCGGCGAAGAATCCAGGTTCCCGACTGTCGGGGGCCGCATCGACCGGAACAAGGCGGACTCCTGGTTTTCCGTGGCGGGTGATGATGGCCTCCTCACCTCCGAAGGCATCCTGCACCATTTCAGACCAAGCAAGCAGAATATCAAGCTCGATTCACCTGCCCGAGGCTCAGGTATCGTTGCGGACCAATCCTGACAGCGGGCTATATGGCCGCCTTCACCCGCCGGGCAAGCTCGGCCCCGTGCTCACGCAGCTTGGCCAGGGTCGCCTCGTCGGCTGATCCCGCCCATTCCACAGGTTCGACGGCTTCCCACTTGAGAGGCGCCACTGCCTCGTCATATTCCTTTTTCGCGCCGCCTACCCAGCCCCAGGAGCCGATACGGAGGACCTTGCGGCCCCATACGTGCTTGCGGTCCATGAGGTCCAGGACGTAGGCCATGGGGGGGAACATCCTGTACTCGTAGGTTGGCATGGCAATCACGAGGCCTTCGCAGCGATAGGCGTCAGTGAGGATGTAGGAGGCATCGACATTGGGCACGCGATGGGAGACCCACTTCACGCCCTCCGACTCTATGCCCTCGGTGACGGCCCTGAGGCCGCGCTCGGTGTTGCCATACATCGAACCCCAGACTACGCAGACTTCCTTGTCTCGGCCGCCCTCGAGCCATGAGGCGTACTTCGAATAGCGATCGATGATGGTCTGTGGATTGGCGCGCCAGATCATGCCGTGACTCGGTGCAACTACCTTGACCTGGTGGGTCGCGATCTTCGCTATCGCGCGCTTTACAAAGAGCCCGAAGCTCGAAACGATATTGGAGTAGTACCGGAGGCTCTCCCTTTCGTAGGCCAGATGCTCGGCCTCGGTGAACTGGTCGTCGAAGATCCTGTCGCCGAGCTTGCCATAGCTCCCGAAGGCGTCACAGGAAAAAAGCACTCCCGCTGTCGGGCAATAGGTCATCATCGTCTCGGGCCAATGGACGTTAGGCGCTTCCTCGAAGAGGAGGTTGATGCCCCCTCCCAGGTCGAGGGTCTCGCCCGACTTCACGACCCTGAGGCCTTCCTCGATCTTGTAGAAGGACTTCACGAGCTCCATGCCCTTGGCCGTGGCGATGATGGTGGCGCGTGGGTTCTTGGCCCTGAATTCACGGAGCCAGCCCGTGTGGTCCGGCTCGATGTGGTTGAGGACAAGGTAGTCTATGGTCGAAATGTCCACGCCAGTCTCAAGGACACCGGCTTCGAGGGTCGCGGCAGCACCGTCCCAGTCACGCACCAGGTCTATAAGGGCGGTTTTTTCACCCCTGACGAGGTAGGAGTTGAGGGAGACTCCATCGGGTATTGGCCAGATGCCCTCAAATAGATCGCCGGAATCGACGTCGGAATGCAGCGCCCAGATATGGGGAGCGATGGAAACGGCTTTCATCGTAGAACTCCGGAATCGAGAGATTCATCACTATACCCGGCTAGGGGACCCCGGATCAATCGAGGGGGGATGATGCCCCTTGAAAGTCCGCAGTCCCCTGTCAGCCTAAAAGCTTCCGCTGCCGGCGGCAGCTTAAAAGCTTCCGCTGCCGGCGGCAGCCTAAAAACTGCCGCTGCCGGCGGCAGCCTAAAAACTGCCGCTGCCGGCGGCAGCCTAAAAACTGCCGCTGCCGAGGTCGAGGCTGAGGGAAAAGCTCGCGCTTGGCTTGCCCCCGCCCATCAGGGTGTATTCGCTGCCTTCAGGGCCAAAGCTGAGGGTTGCCCCGGTCTTGGCCTTCATGTAATCGAAGAACTTCCAGGTCAGGCTCGGCGCTATGATGAAGGACCTGTCGGAGATGTTGCCAACGCCGTAGACCATGAACGAGAGCTGTTCGACGAAGAGCTGCGAAAAGGAAATCGAGGCGGCAGCATAATGCGTTCCAAACTTGGCGCGGTCTATCTCGGACTGGTGAACATAATAGTAGGCATATGCTTCTTTTGCGGTGACCCCGCTCTGGCCTTCGCCGTTGTAGAAGTATGCAGCCGATGCGGTCAGGTACCAGTCGCTGTTCGAGTAATAGCCTCCGGCCGTACCCGAAAACCAGAGCTGGTCAGCCTTCTGTGCGGCCAGGATGGGGCTTGAGAGGAAGTAGCGCTCGCTGCCCCATTTACCCACAGCTTCGCCGAAGAAGTTGAAGGTTCCGTTCCCTGTCGTGCCCATGAGGATGCCGCGGGGATGGTCGTTGTAGGAGTAGTAGCCGGCGGCAGCCAGTTCTGTGGTGCCGAAGTTACCCTCGGCCTTGGCGGCGACGCGGAGGTCATTGATGTCAAGAGCCGCAGTGTCGGGCACCCCGGCATAGAAGTAGGCGTTGGCCATCGAGAAGGGCAGGGGATACTGGGCCTTGAAGGCGATGGGGCCCTCACGCTCGGCACCTGTGTTGGAAAAGTCCACGACATTGAGGGCAAAGATGTCATTGGCTGGCTGGAAGAAGGACTGGGACACGCCCCAGGCCAGGGACTGCTTGCCAAAACTCATGAAGACGGCGTCGTGCCAGCTGAACTTGGAATACAGCAACCAGACCTTGATGCTGGGCAGGGTCAAGGTTGTCGAGGTCGTGGTGACCCCGGGGTCGACCAGGGTTGGAGTAAAGGGATTGTCTGCGCGGTAGCTGGCGCCGGTAAGCACCGAAGTGCTCGAGGCGAAGGGATTGGAAGTCCGGAACTCCATGTTGACACCAAAGTCCTCGGAGGGCTTGGCCGTGATCTTGATGGAGTCCGAAAGGCTGGGAGTGAGCCGCCTCGAATCGGGCTTGAGGGGGTCGATGCCTGCCTTCCAGGGGTCCAGCCAGGTGCCGGTCAGGCCGAGGCTGCCACTCGCCAGGCCGCCCACCTTGACCACGTCGTACTTGAGGAAGTCCTTCTGCGGTGTCGCCGTAGTGTCGGACTTGGTCTCTGTCACCGTCTCGGCGCCGAAGAGCTCCGCCTCTGAGCCCGCCTGAGTGTCGGCAGCCGCCCCGCTGTCCTGTGCCGCCAGCGGCAGCGCGAGCGCTGTGGCGAGTGCGACCACGATGAGGCAGGCCCTGCTTCCCCGTAGCAGTGGCCGCATCTTACTGTGCCCTCTCGAGGAAGGCCTTGGTGAAGACCGAGTCGGGGAGCTTGGACACGGTGACGTCAGAGATCGTCAGGACGCTCTGGTTGCCCTTGTTGAGCTCATCGACCATCTTTATTTTCGCAGGGAGCTGACGGTCCCCGGCCTTGATGTAGGTCGGCAAGAACAGCGTGGTGCGCATGAGGCGGTCGGACACCGAGAAATCCTCCTCCTTGAGCGGCACGGCCTTGTCCTTGCGGACGGTGAGCCTGATCTTCTGGTACGAAACCTCGGTGTTCTTGGCGGCGAGCGTGAAGATCCACACCTCGTAGGCACCGAGCTTGCCTTCCTCGGTCTTCTGGATGTCGTAGTCCGTTGCGAAGGTGTAGCGCTTGAAGTCGGAGCTCTTCGCGTCGGTGTTGTTGATGTTTTCCTTCATCGTCGAATGCGAGAAATTGCCTGACTCCGGGTCATAGAACCAGACGTTGTCGTCGATCTTGAGGTAGCCCTGGCCCTTCTGCTTCTCGGGTTTCTGCAACAGTATGACAATCTGGTTCTGGAGGTCACGGCGGAAGATCTTGATCTGCGTGGTGGCCGGGTTCTCTCCGGGTTTCTCGGAGACGATGTTGTAGACCGCGCTGAAGTCCGAGGAGCCGAAGTCCTGCATCTTGTCGATCTGGGCGAGGATGGCCTTGAAGTCCGTCGCCGCCCCTGCCGGGGCCGCGAGGAGGAAGGCTGCCGCCAGGGCTGCGGCGAAGGAACCAAGTAGTCGTTTCATCTGCATCTCCGTTTCACTTCACCGTGCGCAGGGCGACGGCGGGGTCGAGGCGGGCGGCGTTCCGCGAGGGGAAGAAGGCCGCGAATTCGGTCAGGGCGGCGACGATGAGGACGTTGAGGAGCATCCTTGCCGCGTCGACCTTGAAGGTCATGTGACCGTTCTTGAGGATTATGAAGACCGGGCTGTTCATGCTGAAGCTGATGCCGCCGATGGCCGCCATCACGATGAAGGCCAGCACCAGCCCGAAGACCGCGCCTCCGAGGGCCAGGAATCCCGCCTCGAAGAGGAAGAGGTTCCGCACCTCGCCTCGTTGCATGCCGATCGACCGCATCGTGCCGATCTCCCTGATGCGCTCGTAGAGGATGATGCGGAAGGTGTTGGTAATACCGACCATTATGATCACGAACAACACCAGGAGGATTATGAGGCTCGCGGTGTCAAGGGCGTCGGCGATCTGCTTGACCTGGGCAAGCATGTCGTTCAGGGTGAAGACGCGGTACTTGATGCCCGTCCATGTCTCCGTCTTGCCCTGGCTCATGAAGGAGCGGATGAAGTTCTGATCGTTTTTCGCGGCATCACGGTCAAAGACTGGAGCGACGGCCTTCACTTTTTCGTAGAGGGCCTTGCCGTAGGCGTCGGTGCCCTTCAGCGAGGGGAGGTAGATGCCCAGGAGCTGGTAGTCCTCCGGCCCGAGGGCCAGGAGTTCGTTCATATAGACCTTGTTCGCATAACCCGACATGGAACCGAAGATTCCCGCGTCGACGGTGATGCCGGCTATGGAGAATTCGCCGACGTTCTGCTGCCCGGTGAGGGTACGGAGCTGGACGAGGACCCGGTCGCCGGGCTGTACGTTGAGCCGCTTGGCTATGGGCTCGGAAATGATTATCCCGTCCCTCTGCTTCATGCCCTCGAGTCCGCCCTTGATGAACATCAGGCGCTCGGGAAGGAAGGTCTCCTTCGAGAAATCGACACCGTCTACCTTGAGCTGGGCGTTGTGTCCGGCAAAGATCAGGCTTGCCTGTGCCGAGGAGCGCTTGGAGATGTATTTGGCCGGGATGTTCGCGTCCTTGACTGCCTGCATGAGGAGGGCGTCGTCCCTTATTATGTCCGACTCCTTGCCCGAGGCCGACTTCTCGACACCCTGGATGAAGACATGTCCGGCCGCGAGGTTGGCGAAGTTTTCGCTGATGTTGTCGACAAAGGCCCCTGCGAAGCCATTGATGACCGTGACGATCATGATTCCAAAGGCGATGGCGCTCCCGAGGAGGAAGGTCCGTTTCTTCTGCCGGGCCAGGTTGCGCAGGGCCAGTTTGATGATTTCCATTTCCTACTCCACCTGCATCGCGCGGACGGGCTCGACCTTGAGGGCGAGCGAACCGGGATAGAGATGCGCGATGACCGCAACCATCCCGACGAGGACCAGGCTCCAGGCCACCGAGCCCGGGTTGACCGACAGGTTGAGGACCTTGCCGGCAAAGAGGATTTCGAGGAAGGGGTTGCCCGCCTCGATGTGCGCCGCCCCGAGGATCGCAATTATGGCGAAGGAGAGGGCCATGCCGATGAGTCCGAAGACACCTGCGATCGTGAGGGTCTCGACAAGGAACATCTTCCGTACGTATCCCTTCTGTGCGCCGAGGGCGCGCATCGTTCCGATCTCCCCGGTCCGTTCTATGACCGAGATCACGAGGGTGTTCATCATTATGATGACTGCCACGATCGCGACAATGATGATCGCGATGTTGAAGACCACGCGGAGCACGTCAATGCTCTGCGCGAAGGGACCGGCAGCGGCCTTCCAGTCGCCGGCCTGGGCTTCGATGCCCTCCTTGGCGAACCAGAGGTTGAGCGAGGCGATCGTCCTGGGCGCCACGCCGGGGTTGGTGACCCTGGCGAGCATGAAATTCCAGGCCCCGGTGTCAACCTGCGTGACCTTCTTGGCGGCCGGGGGCGGCGGGGGCAACGCGGAGGTCTTGGTGTCAACAACCATGGTCTCCGCGCCGAAGAGGTCGTCCTCGTTCGTGGTTGCAAGCAGCTTTTTCTGCTCGTCGCTCACCGGCGTGTCTTCGTCGTTGCCGAGGGTCATGCCGTTGAGGATGCGAAGGGTGTTGATATCCACGTAGGATATGAAGCTCGTCGCCTCGCTGTCGGTCTTGAAGCGGATGATGGCCTTGAGGGGTACGGAGCGGATCTTGAAGCCTGCCTTGCCCATGCCCGTGAGGAGAAGGGTCTCTCCCAGCCTGGGCGACCATCCCGCGTCCTTTTGCATCCGGTCCAGCATGGCGCGCGACATGACCAGGCCCTCCTCTCCAGGCTTGAGGAGAGAACCCTCGAGGACTACGGCATTGTCGAAAAGCTTGTAATATGAGGAAGGATCGATGCCAAAGAGGAGGGCGAAGCCCTGGTCGCTCTCATTGGACTTGTGGGCAAGGAGGGAGAAGCCGGTGACCTGGCTCGTGACGCCCGTGACGCCGGGCATCGAGGCCAGCTTCGCGGCGACCTTGTCGAAGTCGGGAATGTTCGGTGTCGCGTCCCGCTGGCCCATCGACTGAACGCCGAAGAGGCTCACCGGGTTCTTGTTCTTCGCGGCGACGAAGATGTCGCCGGTGTAGTTTCCGATGAAGGTGTCCTTCACGCCCTTGGCGGCGGTGTCCATGAAGGAATTACCGACTATGAGTATTATTACCCCGAGCGCCAGGAGTACGCCTATGATCAGGCTCTTTGCCTTGTGCTCGAGGAGGTTGCGGAAGGCTATCCGCAGCATTACGGGCATGGGTCAGCTCCTTGCCGACTGGACCGGCGAGGACTCGGCGATGGATTCCCCGGCCAGGTCCGCGCAGAGGGCGGCGGCGTCCGTGCCGTTCCGGACGTTTTCGATGATCAGGCCGTCGCGGAGCCTGATGATGTGGTCGGCGAGTCCGACGATCTTGGCGTCGTGGGTCGAGAAGATGAAGGTCGTCTGCATCTCGCGGTTGATTTTCTTCATGAGCTCGAGGATCTGCTCTCCGGTGTGCGAGTCGAGGTTGGCGGTCGGTTCGTCGGCGAGTACGATCTCGGGCTTTGTGACCAGGGCCCGGGCGATGGCGACGCGCTGCCGCTGGCCACCCGAGAGCTCGTTGGACTTGTGCTTGCTCCACTGGGAAAGTCCGACCTCCTCGATGAGGTAGTCGATCCATTGCTCCCTTTCCTTCTTGGGCACGCGCTCGCGGCCGAGGAGGAGGGGGAACTCGATGTTCTCGCGCACGTTGAGCACGGGGATGAGATTGAAGGACTGGAAGATGAAGCCCAGGGTTTCGTGACGGAGTGTGGTGAGGGCTGCGTCCTTGAGGTCCTTTGTTGGCGTTCCGGCAATGGAAACCGTGCCCTTGGTGGGCCTGTCCACGCAGCCGATCATGTTGAGGATCGTCGTCTTGCCCGATCCCGAGGGTCCCGCGATGGACACAAAATCGCCCTTTTCGATACAGAACGAGACACCTTTTACAGCCTCTACCTCGACCTTGCCGAGGGGGTAGACCTTCCTGACATCCTGTAACTCCACTATGGTCATGCTGACTCCTTCTGCTGCCCTTCCATGGGCTTTGCGAAACGCCTTTTGTATAGGTGGCACTATGATGATACTAAGGCCATGGCGGGCACTTCAAGGAATCCTGCCTTCTGAACCCCGCTGCCGGCCTGCTGTTCATCCGGAATTCATCAACTTCCAGCCGCCGACGCGCCGTACAGCCGGATATACTTGCACCTGATGGAAACTGGCTACAGGACCCGTCGCGTGCTGGTCGTCGAGGACGATCCCGCGATCGCCGAACTCGTCGCGACCTATCTCGGACGCGACGGTCATGATGTTTCCATCGCTGCCACGGCAGAAGCAGCCCTCGCCCGCATGGACGAGATCCCCGACCTCGTCCTCCTGGACCTTGGACTCCCCGGCATGGATGGGCTTCAGTTCCTCCGCGCCTTCCGTACTGCGAGCATGGCCCCGGTCATCATTGTCTCGGCCCGGGAATCCGACGAGGACAAGCTCGAGGGCCTCGGCCTCGGCGCGGACGATTTTATTTCCAAGCCTTTTTCCCCGCGGGTACTCGCCGCGCGTGTCGGGGCCCTCCTCCGCCGCATCGACCTGGAGTCAGGAGCCGATCCCGACCGCAGCACTGGGGGCGTTGCAGCAGCTGGTCGTTCCAATGTCCTGGCCTTTGGCCCCTTCCTCCTCGATGGCGACGCCTGCACCCTCTCCCGTGACGGCGGGACCCTCCCTCTGAGCCGCCGGGAATTCCAGCTCCTCTATTTCCTTGTATCACAGCCGGGCCGAAGCTTCGGGGCAGCGGAACTCCACCGTGAGGTCTGGCGCCTCGAACACGGTGACCTCTCTACTGTTGCCGTCCATGTGCAGCGCCTCCGCCGGAAGATAGAGGACGATCCTGCGGAGCCCCGCTGGATAAGGACCGTCCCGGGCTCCGGTTACCGCTTCGTGCCCGGCCAGGAGACACAATGAGGCGGGCGGGTGAAATCAAGGACAAGGCGGCACCGCGATTCCACAGGGGACGCTGTCCCCGGGGACGCCGTCCCCGGGGACGCCGTCCCCCCCTCAGGTTGATCATCCTTTTTGTCGCAATTGCCTCGATAGTCCTCCCTGCCCTCCTTGTGGGGGCCATTTTCTCGATGAACCAGGGACGGATCTCACAGGGGCCCCTCATGCGCTCCATCGCAGCCCTCCGTGAGGTCAGGCGCGCCGTCGGGCTCGACTCGGCGGGAAGGCTGGTTGCCACGCCAGGCTACGCCTCCCCTGTCTGGCTCGACCTGGTCATCGCGGATTCCGAGGGGCGGGTCGTGTTCTCCACCCTGCCGTCCCTGCCCACGGGCATTCCAGCAGGGCTCGAGGCTGTCTCACGAATAGCGGCTACCATTTTGCCCCAGGCTACCTTTCTTTCAGACCTGGTCGAACTGGACAACAGGGTGGCGGGCACCTGGTACGCCATCCTCCCCAGCGACTCGGCCCGGGCGGTGGCAGGGGAGGGCGAGCCCCTGCTTCAGCTTGGGGGACAGCTCGCCTTTGCACTTGTGGCCCTCCTTATGAGCATAGCGGTGGCCGCCTACCTCGCCGGTCAGTTAGGGCGCCTCGAGCGCGCCGCTGTCGCCATCGCCGCAGGCGACCTTGAAACGAGGGTCAGCGCCGGCGGCTCCCGCGAGATCGCACGTCTTGCCGACGCCATGGAGGCCATGCGCAGTTCCATCCGGGAGGACCTGGGCCGCCGTTCCCGCTTCCTGGCCGCGATCTCCCACGATCTCCGGACGCCGCTCACCTCGATCGGAGGCTATCTTGAGGCTATCGAGGACGGGCTCGCCGCTGACCCTGAAACCCTCGCCCGCTATGTGGAGACCATGAAGGAACGGACGGGTGTTCTTGAGGAGCGCATCCAGGCCCTCATCGAGTTCGCGCGCATGGAGACAGGGGAATGGCGGCTTCGCTTTGAGTCCCTGCCCCTCGGTCCCCTCTTCGAAGGCTTTGCGGCAAGGGCGGCCGAAGAGTGTGCCCTCGAAGGAACGGCATTTTCAGCCGAGCTTTCTGCCCTTGGCGGGCGCGAGGAGAGGGCTGATCGCGCCCTTCTCGGCAGGGCCTTCGAGAATCTCGTGGCCAATGCGCTGCGCCACGGAAAAAAAGGTGGTACCCTCTGCCTGTCCGCACGGGCCGGGGCTGCTGCTGCCCTTGTGGTCGATATCGATGACGATGGCCCCGGCATTCCCGAGCTGGAGCGCGAGCGTGCCTTTGAGGCCTTCTACCGGGGTGCTGGCGCGCGGGAAGGCGAGGGCAGCGGCCTGGGGCTCCACATCGCGCGCTCGATCCTCAGAGGCCATGGCTGGGATCTTATCGCCTCGGCTTCGCCCTCAGGAGGGGCGCGGCTCAGTATCCTCGTTCCTGGCCGAAGTCCGGAACTCAGGCTACGGACAGAAAAGCAAAAAGGAGCATGAAATGATTTTTCGAAGTTCCATCGCGCCCGTGGTCGCAGTCGTCGCTACCTATCTTGCAGTCCTGGTCCAGGTCGCCAGCGCCGAAATCCAGGTTTCGTCCCAGACCCTGACCGTAGCTGCCCGCCACGAGCGTTTCACCTATGTCCGCTCGGTGGAGGGCCGGCGCGAGCGTGTCATCGCCGAGCTTTCGTCGCGGCGCGACGCGCAGGGCCCCTACCTCGCTTATTCCTGGCGCTCCCCCGAGGAGGACGGCGACTATCGCCTCGACCCGGCCACCTTCGCGGCCAGCTGGTCGGATGTCACCACGAGGGGGCCGACCTCGGTGATCAGGAGGGTGACCAATGTCATCTCCGATTCGGCAGTCTTCAAGCCGGACGAGCTTGTCCTCACTTCGACCGGACCCTTCCTTGAACGGCTCAGGACCATTCCCTTTGAAAGCCTTCCTAAATACCGCATTCTTTTCCAGGGCGGCCCTCCCAACGCCGCCTTTACGCTCACGGTGTCGGTCGTGGGGCGGGAGAGGATCATGCTGTCGGGTGTTGGCTGGGACTGCTGGAAGCTGGAACTGGGGGTGGGCGGGGTGTTCGGAACCCTTTTCGGCGGCATGGCGGGGAAGACCCGCTACTGGTTCTCTGTCGACGGGCGCCACATTCCCGTCAGGACCGAGGGCATGACAGGGATGCCCGGCTCGCCCATGGCCGTGATGGAACTCGAGTCCTACGAGGATTTCCGCTGATCCCGGAGCACATGCCAGGACCTACGATGCTGTGATGTCGCGCGGCGGCAGCTCCGCCGGTTTCCTTGGTCTGTCCATGATCGACTGGATATCCTTGAGCAGCACCGGCTTCACCAGAAAGGCCAGGGGACCCTGGGCCATCGCCCGTTCGCGGAGCGCAGACTCCTGGTAGCCGCTCATGAAGATGATGTCCACGTCCTTGTCGAAGCTGCGGATCTCGCGCGCAGCGTCGATGCCGTCGGTTTCGCCGGCGAGGCGGATGTCCAGGAGAATCAGATCGGGCTTCGCGAGTCTCGCCTCCTCGACGCATTCCCTTGCTGTGGATACAGGCCCCACGATCTCGTGGCCAGCCCGGCCGAGCATGGTCCGGAGGTGGGTGGCCGGGAGGAACTCGTCCTCGGCGATGAGTATCTTCGGTTTGGTTTCGCTCATTCTGGTGCCTTCATACCCTTGCACTGTAGAGATTATCGGAGAATCCGATTTCGCAGGAGAAACCCCTTGTCATATTGAAACTGACTTTTCCCTTGAGCTGGCTTGCGCAGAGCCCCACGATACTCTGTAGTCCTATCTTGCCGTCCCGCGCCACATCGAAGCCCTCCGGAACGCCGACTCCGTCGTCCTCGATCCTGAGAGAGATCGCCCCCCCTTCGAGCTTGTGCAGGGCTATCCTGAGTGTTCCGGCGCGGCCTCCGGGGAAGGCATGCCGGTAGGCGTTGGAGATGAGCTCGTTCAGGATCAGTCCGCAGGGAATGGCCGTATCGACAAGGAGGAGGACATCCTCGAGTTCGGTGACGATTGCAATGTGGCTGCTGCTTTTCTTATGGTTCTGGGCGAGCATGCCGAGGAGGTCGAGCACGTACTCCCGGAAGTTGACGTGGGAAAGATCCTGGGCTTCAAAGAGTTTGCGGTTGACCAGGGCCAGGGAACCGATGCGGTCCTGGGTTTCCTCGATGGCGCGCGAGAAGCGGTCATCGTCGAGGGACTGGGCCTGGAAATCGAGGAGGGCAGTGATCACCTGCATGTTGTTGTTGGCGCGGTGGTAGAGCTCGCGAAGGAGCACTTCCTTTTCTGTGAGGGACTTCGCGATGCGGTCTTCGGCTGCCTTGCGCTCGGTGAGGTCCTGGATCTGTGCCATGAAGAGAGTCTCGCCGTCGAGGTGGATGACCTGGATGGCAGTGCTCGTGTCGATGACCTGCCCGTCTTTCTTCCGGAAGCGCGGCTCCCAGGACCGCACTGTCTTCCCTCCCCTGAAAATGTCGACAAGGTGGGCCCGCTGCCGGATGTCCTCATATATGCCGATATCCCCGACGTTCTTGCCTACGACTTCCTCCTTCGAGTATTGGAAGAACTCGATGAAGGCATCGTTCACATCAACGATGTCACCTGATTCTGCCTTGGTGATGACCGTCGGCAGGGGGCTGCCGCGGAAGACCTGTGAGAAGCGTGTTTCGCTCTCCTTGAGCTGGATCATGGTCCGTTTCCGCTCGACGATTTCCCAGGACAGGTCCGCCAGGTTCCGGGCTTTTTCAATGTCGCGGAAGTCGTAGGGGGCAGCCTTGTTTCCGACACCGAGTATCGCTACAACGAGTCCGTTCCGGATGATGGGGATGACAAGCTCGCGCACTACAGGAGCGTGGCCGGGTGGCAGACCTTTGCGATTGGGGAGGCTGGCATAGTCGTTGTGGATGACCGGCTGCCGGGTGTGCACGGCATCCACCCAGATCCCGGCCTCGTTGATATCGTAATGGCTTCCCTTGCCCTCCGCCGTGCACATCGTTACGAGGGTGTTTGTCGACCAGACCTGGAGGGTCAGGGTCTTCTGATCCTCGTCAATGAAGTGATAGAAGCCGATCACCGAGGCGGTCGCTGCCTCGGCCTCGTCGAGTATGACCTGGATGAGCCCATCGAGTTCGCTCAATGATGCGACCTCGCTCAGTCGCAGCCTGAGGAGGGCCTTGCGCTCGCTCCATTTCCTCTCGGAGATGTCCCGGAGGATGGCGATGGTGCGATGGTCTTCGAGTTGCTGGCTCGAGATCTCGACGCTGACTGGCGAGCCGTCGTCGCGCAGGAGCCTTCGCTCGGCGAAGACCGGCAGGCCGCGTTCAAGAAGCTCTCTGGCGACCGGTCGCTCCGCGAGATCCTCAGGATCGATGAGGTCCTCTATGCATTTACCCATGAGGGCGCCCTTGCTGGCGCCGACAAGCGCGTGTCCGGCGGCGTTGATCTCGGTGAAACAGCCATCGGGTCCGCTGATGAAGATGCCATCGGCTGCCCGCTCGAGGAGGACCCGGTACTGTTCCTTGCTTGCCCGGAGCTCGTCCTCGATCTGCCGTTGCCGCGAGATGTCCACCATGATGCCGTTCCAGAGGATGGAGCCGTCGGCGAGGAGGCGGGGCGAGGAGGAGATCATCACCCAGTGATACATACCCTTGCTGTGCAGGAAGCGCACCGTCACGGTGAAGGGCGACAGCGTCGTGCTGCCCTTTGTCTCAGCCTCGGCTATGATGGTCTCATCTTCCGGATGGATCCGTTTCCGCATTGCCAGGGGATCGGCATAGATCTCGGCCCGGTCTATCCCTGAGAGGCCCTGGATGTTCCGGCTGATATAGGAATACCTGCGCCTTCCGTCCCCTGTCACGATGAGCTGGTAGACCAGGCCCTCCGGAATATTGTCACCGAGGGTCTCGAGGTTCCGCGAAGCCTCATGGGAATTTTCCCGTTCCCGCTGCACCTCCGCGAAGGCGGCTGCAAGCATGTACGACGTGAAGGAAAGGGCTGCAAGGAAGCCCAGGGCCAGCTGGAGGCGTTCGACCAGGTCGTCGCCGAACAGGGGAGAGGGGCCTTCGGTGATAGCCCGGCTCGTCACTATGATGGCCGTGAGCAGGAACAGGGCAATTCCCAGGGTCAGCGAGGACTTCCTGAGGGCTGGCCAGAGGAGCACCAGCACGAGGAGGTAGGGCTGGGGATGGATGAGGGATTCCGAGGATGCGACATCGAAACAGAACCAGGTGTAGGCCCCGACGATCGCGAGGTAGCCGAGATCCAGGAAATGTTGCCAGGGCTTTTCCCAGAAGTTCCCACGCGGCAGTACGGAGTAGGAGACCAGGAGGGGGGCAAGGAGGATCATGCCAAAGCCGGTAGCGAGCCACCAGGCCAAAGTGCCCGCCCCTAAGCCCTGGCGGGGACCGGAGAGGGCGAGGGCTGCAGCCAGGAGGGCGGCAGCACCGTTGACCGTGACTGCTGCAATGCCCAGGTAGACTACCTCGCGGAGCCGCGTGAAGCTGACAGACGGGCCCGACCTCCGGATCACGAGGGCGCAGATCCATGACTCCAGGAGGCTTATTCCAATGAGGCCCAGGCTGGGAAGGACTGCATGGCCCCCGAAAATGACTGCAAGGCTGCCGACCACGAAGAGGGCCAGGGCAAGGAAGGGCCAGGATCTGGCTTGAACCAGAAGGAAGGCAGCCAGGCTCACACCGGCTGTGAGCAATAGCATGATCGCCATCCGGTCGGCATCGGGGAAAAGGAAGCTGGCTGCGTGGGCGAGGGAATATCCGAGGGCGGCAATGGCAATCTGCCAGAGGGCCGTGCTGATGTTTCTCCGATCAATCGCCATCATGACAAGTTTACCGATGCAGTGATGACTGTCAATCCACCCTCGACCTTGTCGGTGCCATGGTTGCGTCCATCCTGCCCTTGATCCTGTACCTGGCATCGACTATCGTTTGGAAGGTCTGCTGCTGCCACTCAGAAAAGGAAGGGTATGCGAAAGCTTCTTGTCATAGACGACTCTTCGACCTCAAGGGCAATAGTCGAGCGATTGATCGGCGCGGCCTATGAACTGGTGTCAGTGGGAAGCGGGATAGCCGCCCTCGAAGCGATCGAGCTGCAGCGTTTTGACCTGGTGCTTCTTGACCTGCTTATGCCCAACATGGATGGAAAGGTCGTTCTCGCCCGTATCAAGGAAGGCCATCCGGAGCTTCCCGTTGTCGTCATGACCGCAGATATCCAGGATACTACCCGTGCCAAGGTGCTTTCCCTCGGTGCCGAGACCATGATCAACAAGCCCCTTCTCAAGGACAAGCTTACAGAAGCGATCGAGTCCGCGCTGGGACGCGGCGGGCATCAACCAGGATGATGTTCAACGAGCGATCCCTGTCGGCGATGACCGAACTGATCGGAATCGGGGTCGGCAGGGCAGGCGAAGTCCTCAATACCATGCTCGGGTCGCATGTACGGCTCTCCGTGCCTACGCTGCGCGAGGTACAGGCGGGAGACCTCACGGCTATCCTCGAGGACCGCAGCATCGACTCCCTTTCGGCTGTCGAGATGGAGTTCACGGGCGATTTTTCCGGCTGCGCCGAGTTGGTGTTCACCTCGGCGGATGCGAGCCGTCTGGTGGATGTCATCACCGCCGAGGTGTCATCGCTTGAAGGGGACCTCGACTCCATCCGCGCTGGAACCCTCTGTGAGGTCGGAAACATAGTCCTCAACGCCATCCTGGGAACCATCGTCAATGAGGTCAGGGCCGAACTCGTGTATTCAGTCCCCATCTATCTTCATGGAAAGGCGAAGAACCTCCTCCTTGGTGTTGCCCAAGGGGCCGACATTGTCATACTCGTTTCCACCCGCTTCGAGATAGAGTCGATCCTGGTGGACGGGGACATCGCCATCTTCCTTTCCCTGGAGACCCTCGTCGAACTCGAGCACGCCCTGTTCAGGTTCGCCAATGGATAGGGTCGCCCTGGGCGAAACCGGACTCTTTGAGACGCTTCCAGTCGGCATTTTTACCATCGACGGGGACTGGTCCATCACCTTCTGGAACCGCAGGCTTGTTGAATGGACAGGCATCGAGCCTGCGGATGCCCTCGGCCAGCCACTCCACAAGCTGCTACCGCGCTTCGACGAGGCATCGATCCGGGCGCGGCTCAGCTTCCTGATGCAGGGTGGTCCTCCAGTCATCTTCTCCTACCAGCTCCACGCGGATCTCTTTCCGCATCGCAGTGATGACCGTATCCAGCGGGTCCGCTATTGTAGTGCCTCGTCGATCTCCAATGGCGGCATCATCTTCTCAATCGAGGACCGCACCGAGGTTGCGGCCCTTATCCGCGAGGCCCATGAGGAGATCCTCCGGCGCCGCAAGGCCGAGGAGGAACTCAGGGAGGCCCTTGCAGCGCGCGAGATGACAATCCGCGAGGCGAGCCACCGGGTCCGGAACAACCTGACCATGGTAGCCAGCCTCATCGAACTTGAAATGGGTCGGGCGGAGAGCGAAGCGACGAAGGGCTTTCTCCTTGACCTGCAGACCCGGATCGGGTCCATAGGTCTGATCCACGAACTCCTGTACCGCGGTGAGCCTGGCGAGGATCTTCGCCTCGACGAGTACCTTGGGAGGCTCTGCTCCACCATCATCGACGCCTTTCCCATCGGCCAGGGTAAGGCAGGCTTTGTCTACGAGCTTGAGGAGATCCGATATGGCGTCGATGCATCGGTGTCCCTCGGCATGATGGTGGCTGAACTTGTCACCAACGCGCTCAAGTACGCACAGCTGCCTGGGCGCGAGCTGGCCATTGTGCTACGGCTTTGCGCAGTCGGCGATGGCCGCCTTGAGCTTTCGGTAGGGGACAACGGCCCCGGCATACCGGGAGGCCGCGTCGTGAGTTCCAATTCCCTGGGATGGGAGCTCCTCGAGTCCATTACCAAAACGATCGGCGGCAGCATCCGGATCGGCGAGGGGCCCGGTGCGCTTGTAACCATTTCCATACCAGAAAAGGCGAAGGCTTCGGTCTAGGCTGCATCCCGATCCGAGAACCCGTAAATTCTCAAACTACCCGAAGGCCCTGAACTGACCGGTCCTGCGGCGGCTCCATTGTTCTGTCTACCCTTCAACACCCATTCGCAAGCTCCGGCTACAGGCCTTGCCGACAGGGCTTCAGAATTCTACTACACGGGCGTTTGGTTTATTCCCGAATAAATTCTATTTCAGTCGACTCTTTTCACCCTCGGTTTCGTTGACAGGATCCGATTGAGGATTAGTATGAAGCGGTGGGAAAAAGTGGGAAAAAGTAGGAAGTGGTGGCATGAACCTACTTACCGGTGAGTTCCGGAACAATCTTGATGAGAAGGGACGACTTTCCCTTCCAGCGCGACTCCGGGGAGAGCTCGAGGGTACGAGCTTCGTGCTGACCCAGGGCGTCGATCGATGCCTCTGGCTGTTTCCGCCCGATCAGTGGGCGATCCTTTCGCGCAAACTTATGGATTCGACAAGCCTGTTCCAGGCCAAGGCCCGTCTTGTGCAGAGGCGGATCCTTGCACCGGCGCAGGAAATAGATGTGGACAAGCTCGGACGCGTGTCCGTGCCGCAGAGCCTCAGGGAGTGGGCGGGATTGACGAAGGAGTGCGTCATCCTCGGCATCACGAAGTATATCGAGATCTGGGATGCAGAGGTTTACAGGAAGTACATGGACGAAAACGAGTCCGAGTTCCTGTCGGCCGCCGAGGAGCTGGGGGGGCTCACGCTGTAACGCCATGAATATAGCGCACAGGCCCGTCATGCTCGCTGAGCTCAGAACCTCCCTCGTGCCTCCCCGGGCCGACTCCCTCATGGTAGATTGCACCCTGGGGGAAGGCGGCCACGCCGAATCCTTCCTTGGCTCCCATCCTTCGCTCCGCTACATCGGCATCGACGCCGACAGGGAAATACAGGACAAGGCACGCGAGCGGCTGGCTTCCTTTGGCAGCCGCATGGCGTTCAAGCTCGGTTGGTTTGACGAGGTCCTGGCCTCGATGGCAGCTGAGGTCGCCGCCGGAGCGCAGGCTCGTCCCGAGCTCATGCTCATGGACCTCGGCATCTCCATGTTTCATTTTACCGAGTCGGGCAGGGGTTTTTCCCATGCACGCGACGAGGCCCTCGACATGCGGCTTTCGGCCGAGGGGACGCGGACGGCTGCTGACATCGTGAACGGCCTGGGCGAGGAAGAGCTCGCGAACCTGATCTACGAGTTCGGCGAGGAACGCCACTCCCGGAGGATAGCCCACGGCATCGCCCTTGCACGCCGCCAGGCGCCGATAACCACCAGCTCCCGCCTCGAGGAGATCGTATTCTCAGCGATGCCAGGCAAGCTACGGCATGGGCACATCCATCCGGCGACCCGGACCTTCCAGGCGCTCCGGATATCGGTGAACGACGAACTTGGCCGAGCCGCGCGCGGGATTGCCCTGGCGGCCTCCCTGCTCGCGCCTGGTGGCCGGCTTGCGGTCATCACCTTCCATTCGCTTGAAGACCGCATTGCCAAGAACATCTTCAGGGTCCTGTGCAATCGCGGCGATCGGTCCTCACTCCCGGCTGACATCCTTCCGATCATCGTGGGGATGGAGAATGTGCTGAAGTTCCAGATCCTCACGAAAAAGCCGCTTGAGCCCTCCGAGTCCGAGGTGGCCGGGAACGCGGCATCGCGGAGTGCCAAGCTCAGGGTCCTCGAGCGGGCCAGGGACGCGGGGGTGGAGCGGTGAGGCGCTGGCAATGGATCGGCATGGTGGCCTCGGTGCCGCTCTTCCTCAGCACAGTCGTATGGCAGTCCGGGCGCTGTGCCGCAAGTGTCTACGAAGCCCGGCTCCTCGAGGAGGAGCAGCAGCTGTGGATCGATCTCAATAGGAATCTCATCGGGAGCATCGCTGCCCTTTCCAACCGTGAAAGGGCGGCTCGCGGCGCAGAGCGGCTGGGCCTCGCCAGGGCCGAAGCCAAGCGGAGGATCTTCATAGAGATGCCTGCCGCGAACAATGAGGGGAGAAGTGATGGCTAAGCCCGTTGCCTTTGTCGCAGGACCAGCCATGGACATACTCCATGATGTCGGAGTTTCCGTTGAACTTGTCGGCGATCCAGCCCAGACCTGGGAGACTGCCGCCCTCGATTCCCGGCAGGCTGGTCCTGGCTGCCTCTTTGTCGCGCTGAAGGGTGGGAAGGTCGATGGCCACGACTTCATCCTCGATGCCCTCGGCCGGGGCGCGAGGACCTTCCTTGTCGAGTCGGGGGCTTTCAGGTCGAAGCCGGCGGTAGTCAGCGAGGTCAGGAAGCAGGGAGGGGCGGCCCTGGTCGTCGATTCAGTGCTACAGTCCTTCCAGGCCCTCGCACGCCAGAAACGGCTCAGGCACCCGGGGCTCATCCGGGTGGGAATAACCGGTTCAAGCGGCAAGACCACGACGAAAGAAATAGTTGCTTCCATCCTGTCGCGCGCAGGCCGCGTCGCCATGAATCCCGGTAATCTCAACTCCGACCAGGGCCTCGCGCTGTCCCTCTTCGGCATCAGGGGCGACGAGGGCTACGGAGTCTTCGAGATGGGCATGAACCGCCGCGACGAGATGGACGAGCTGGCATGGATGTTTGAACCCGATTTTGCGCTCATAACGAACGTCGGGACTGCCCATATCGGTATTCTCGGCACGAAGAGGGCCATAGCTGAAGAGAAAAAACGCATATTCTCGCGTTTTGAGTCCCGCGAGGTCGGCGTCATCCCCGCGGGGGGTGAGTTCACCGAGCTTTTGAAAAAAGGTGTCCACGGCGAGATCCTGGAGTACGGGCCGACGGCGACCAAGGGCTACAAGGGGGCGGAGGATCTGGGGCTGGATGGCTGGGCCATCGACTGGGAGGGGCTCCAGATCAGGTTTCCGCTCGTGGGGAAGCACAACCTCGACAACGCCATCGCGGCAATCACGCTTACCGCGCGGATGGGGATCCGCGCGGCTGACGTGGCAGCGGGGCTCGAGGCCGTGAAGGCCCCGGCGGACCGATCGCAGGTACTGCGCGGTCCGGTGACCGTGGTAAGTGACTGCTACAACTCCAATCCAGAGAGCGCGGCCGCTGCCCTGTCCTTCTGTGACGGCCTGGCCTGGAAGGGCCGCCGCTGGTACGTGATTGGCTCGATGCTGGAACTCGGCTCGGGAACAGAAGCGGCCCACCGTGAGCTCGGTGAGCTGGCCGCCACATCGAAGGCGGAGGGGCTCCTCTTCTTCGGCAATGATTCGAAGGCAGGCTTCGACCGGGCGAAGGAGCTTGGGTTCAAGCGCCTGTTGGCGCACGAGGAGGATATCGTCGCCCTCGCCAAGGCCCTTCGCGCCAAGGTGAAGAAAGGCGATCTCGTCCTTCTGAAGGGCTCGCGCGGCATGGCCCTCGAGCGCCTCTTCGCCCTGGTACCTCAGCTCGGGGGGGGGGCTCGCTGATGTTCCTGGCATTCATCTATCCACTGGCCGAGCGCTTCTCGCCGCTCAATGTCTTCCGCTACCTGACCTTCCGTTCGGCATACGCGGCGGTCACCGCCCTCCTCATCGCCTTTCTCCTCGGGCCGAGTGTCATCGAGTGGCTGCGGCGGCTCAGGTTCGGGCAGGCTGTACGGAACGACGGGCCGGAGAGCCACCTTGTGAAGACCGGCACGCCAACCATGGGTGGTCTCCTGGTCATCCTCGCGGTGGCAGTGGCTGTGCTCCTTTGGACAGACCTTACGAATTCCTATTCCTGGGTTGTCCTGGGTGCCCTCCTGGGCTTCGGCGCGATCGGCTTTGCCGACGACTGGCTGAAGATCCGGAAGCACAACTCGGACGGCATATCGGCGGGGACGAAATTCCTGGCGCAGGTGCTCGTGGCATCGGCCGTCACCCTCTACCTCTGGTCCCTTGGAAAACAAGACACAACTAAATTGTTCCTGCCTTTTTTCAAGTTTCCCATCATCGACCTCGGGGTCGCCTGGATCCCGCTTGCGGTCATCTACGTGGTCTACTGGTCGAACGCCGTGAACCTGACCGATGGCCTCGATGGGCTGGCTACCGGACTCGTCATAATCGCACTTATCGCTTTTTCCATCCTCACCTATGTCTCCGGGCGTTCCGACTGGTCGGCCTACCTCTCGATCCCGTACGTCAAGGGAGCGGGGGAGCTCGTGGTCGTGAGCTTCGCCCTCCTGGGGGCCTGCGTGGGCTTCCTGTGGTTCAACGCGCATCCGGCTGAGGTCTTCATGGGCGACTCCGGATCGCTTGCCCTCGGTGGAGTCCTCGGGACGCTGTCCCTCATTGTCAAGAAAGAAGTGCTCCTGGGGATCGTCGGGGGGGTCTTTCTCCTGGAGACGCTTTCGGTGGTGATGCAGGTCGGCTGGTTCAGGGCTTCGGGGGGCAAGCGCCTCTTCCGCATGGCCCCGCTCCACCACCATTTCGAACTTTCGGGCTGGAAGGAGACCAAGGTCGTGACGCGATTCTGGATCCTGGGGGGCATGTTCAGCATCATTGCCCTATCGACACTGAAGATACAGTAGGCGGGGCGGATGGCATCTTCGATTTCGCCCGAGCGCGGGCTTGGAAAGGGAGCAAATGTTCCTGACGGCGTCCTGGCTTCCGGAATATTCCTCCTGGCCGGTGTGGGCTTTGCCACACTCTGGTCCGCTTCCTCCGGGTATGCCATCTCCCTGGGAAAACCCTCCTGGTATTTCGCACTTCGCCAGCTCCAGTACTTTGCGCCGGCCCTCGTCCTCTTTGTGCTCGCCACCGTGATGCCCATCGAGGCGCTCCGGACAAACATATTCCCGATAACGATCGCAGGCCTGGTGATATTGCTCCTGCCTTTTGTCCCGGGCCTTGGCCAGGACCGGAACGGAGCGTCCCGCTGGATCAACCTCGGACTCACTACCATCCAGCCCTCCGAATTCTGGAAGCCGGTCTCGGTCATCTATCTCGCCCACGTACTCGACCGCAGGAACGCGCGGGAAACCGAGAACAAGGTTTCGCTGGTCCTGCCCTTCGTCCTCGTGGCGGTCGGCGCCGGGATCATCTACTTCCAGAACGATTTCTCGACTGCCTTCATAGCCCTTGTCGTAGCGGCAGCGGTCTTCTGGTTTGCGGGCGCCCCCCTCTCCGCCTTCCTGGGTTTCGGTGCCGCCGGGGCATCGCTCGGAGCCCTCATAGTACTGACAAGTGATTTCAGGCTCAGGCGGATCCTGGCCTTCCTCTTTCCCGAGTACGAGCCGCACGGGCAGAGCTACCAGATCCTCGGATCGCTCCGCGCCATTCGCGAGGGGGGCTTTTTCGGGAAGGGCCTCGGCCTCGGCACCCTCAAGGTGGGGAGCATCCCCGAAGTGCAGTCGGACTTCATTTTCGCCTCCTGGGCCGAGGAAGCGGGATTCATCGGAGTCCTTGCCTTCTTCGCGCTCTGGGCCCTGGTCGCGGGTCGGGCTTTCATGAACTCCTTTGCCGAAGGCGACGGCTTCCGCTCCTTCCTCGGTTTCGGCCTCGCCTTCCTCCTTGCCTTCCAGGTTCTCATAAATACTGCGGTTGCCGCGGGGGTCGTCCCCGCGACGGGCATAGCACTGCCCTTCTTTTCTGCGGGCGGCTCGTCGCTCATCGGCAGCTCGGTTACAGCCGGGTTGCTCGTGAATCTCGGCATGAAACCGCATGGCGCCACGAGGGAGGAAGCCCATGGATAGGCAGCTGGCAAAGGCGTCCGAATACCTGCCCTTCCGCGTGATCGAGGCAGAGGCTACGCACGCTCCCGAAGGGGGGACGGAAGCCCGGCAAGGCGACTGGCCGCTGCCTCTTGAGCCGCAGCCTCCCGGGTCGCGGGTCCGTTCCGAGAGGAAGAAGACGGCCCCTCCCATGGAGGGAACTGATTCCCTGGAAGCCAAAGCCTGCACCGCGAAGGCAGACCCTGCCCGCTCGGCGAAGGTCCGCCCGGCGATGGTCCGCCTGGCGAAGGTCCGCCCGGCGAAGGGCCGGGTGGGAACCTCACCCGAGAGGGGGGCCACCGAGCCCGATGTCAGGGCCGCAGGACTGGGTGCTGCCGGGGCAGGCCTGGGGAAAAAGATCCAATTACGACCACGCACCCTTGTCATCGCCGCCTTGGCCGTCCTTGTCCTTTCCGCCCTGTGCTATCTCCTCATCCCGCCCTCGCTCCGTCTCAAGGCAGTGGAGGTGCGCGGCAACGCGACCCTCGACCCGAAGGATGTGGTTGCTGCAGCGGCCCTCACCCCTGGTTGTCCCCTTCTTTCGGTGGATACGGACAGGGTGCGCACGACCCTCGAATCCTGGGCCCCCGTGGAAAAGGCCGAGGTAACGGTCGTATTCCCTGACCGCATCAGGCTCTCGATCCTTGAGCGCAGGCCTGTAGCCTGGGCCCTGACCACTGTTGGCGGCAAGAGCGTGACTGTCGCCATCGACCGGGAGGGTGTCGCGTTCAGCGTCTCATACCGTGGCTCGGGTGCTGCTGGCGGCAGGGACCTGCCGGTGCTTTCGGGCATCAGGTTCGAGAACTGGCAGGCGGGACAAAGGCTGCCTTCCTTCCTTCTGCCATCGCTGCGTTCGATCGTCACGGTGATGGAAGGCGACGCTACCCTCCTGTCGCTCTTCTCGGAAATCCGGGTCGAGCGCTCCCAGTGGGGAGAGGTCGAGCTCGTGCTCTTTCCACTCCATCATGCGGCTCCCGTACGCATGGGAGCGACCCTCGATACTGCGTCGCTCAGGTCGGTGATCCTCGTGCTCGACGCGCTTTCCAAGGGCGGCCTCGACGGCAGCATCAGCGAAATAGATTTCAGGACCGGTAACATCGTCTTCCGGACCAAGGGGGGCCATCCTGGCTGACAACATGATCGTCGGGCTTGATGTCGGGACCTCGCGGACAAGGGCCGTCGTCGGCGAATGGAACGAGAAAGGTGTAGTCGAGATCATCGGTGTCGGCAGCGCGCCATCCACGGGTCTCAGGCGGGGCGTGGTCGTCAACATCGAGGCGACCCTGGCCTCCATCGCGGATGCTGTGGAGGCGGCTGAACTCATGTCCGGCCGCGAGATCAAGGATTGCTTTGTCGGCGTCGCCGGCGCCAACATCGAAGGGATCAATTCCAGGGGAGTCGTCGCCGTTTCGGGGCGCAACCGGGAGATCACGCACGAGGATATCGCGCGGGTCATCGAGGCTGCACGGGCTGTCGTGATCCCGATGGACAGGGAAGTCCTGCACGTCGTGCCCCAGACCTTCATCGTCGATGACCAGAAGGGCGTGCGGAATCCCCTCGACATGATCGGCGTCCGCCTCGAAGCCGAGGTCCACATAATCACCGGTTCGGTAACCACCGCACAGAATCTGGTCAAGTGCGTGCACCGGGCGGGTTTCCAGGTCGAACGCCTTGTGCTCCAGAGCCTCGCGGCCTCGCGGTCCGTCCTCAATCCAGAGGAGAAGGAGCTCGGCTGCCTCTTGATCGATCTCGGGGCTGGAACCACCGACCTCCTGGTCTACGCGGAGGGTGCTCCCTATTTCACGAGCGTTGTGCCTGCGGGCGGAGCCCAGGTGACGAACGATCTTGCCATCATGATGTCCATACCGATGGACCTGGCCGAGAAGGTCAAGCGCGACTACGCCTCGTGCTGGATGCCTGCCCTGGAGGCGGACGACCGCTTTGTCCTGCCAGGCATCGGCAGCAGGCCTCCCGAAGAGGTGCAGCGCCGAAAAGTTGCTTCCATCGTGCAGCCGCGCATGGAGGAGATCTTCGCCCTTGCCAGGGAGCGGCTCGACAAGATGGGCCACCTCAGGCACGTCGGCGGCGGCATAGTCCTGACCGGCGGTGGTGCCCTCATGCAGGGTGCGCCGGAGCTTGCGCACGCGATCTTCGACCTTCCCGTGCGCGTCGGCTACCCGCGGTCTGTAGGCGGGCTGGTCGAAGATTTCCGGAGCCCCATCTGGGCCACCGGTGTCGGCCTCGTCCTCCTGGGTGCGGAGTCCGTGCCCCCTGAGCCGAGGCGGGGCGAGCCGCGGGGCCAGCAGGCGTCCAAGGCTCCCAAGGCCCAGGGCGGAGAAAGGAATGAGCGGAAACCGAAGGGGCAGTCCCTCGGCCGGATAATCTCGTGGCTCAAGGAAGGTTTCTTCTAAGTAGGTTTAGTTATGAACAGGTCATTCAGGAATGGTCAAGGATATGGCGGGGCGCGGCGGTTGGGGAATCGCATCGCACAGCCGTGGAAAAAAAAGATGGAAGCCCGTGGGCGGCTTCCTGATTCGTGGGGGAGGGGCACATGATATTGGAAATCGTGGAGAATAGGCAGGAATCGGCAAGTCCGACCACCATCAAGGTGATCGGGGCGGGTGGTGGCGGCTCGAACGCTGTCAACAGGATGATCCAGGCCGGACTCAAGAACGTCGAGTTCATCGTGGCCAACACGGACCTCCAGGCCCTTGCGCTTTCGCTGGCGCCGACGAGGCTCGGACTGGGGACCAAGGTCACGCACGGGCTCGGTGCAGGCGGCAAACCCGAGGTCGGCGAGAAGGCGGCACTCGAGGACCGTGAGGCCATCGCGCAGGCCCTTAAGGGGGCTGACATGGTCTTCGTCACTGCAGGGATGGGCGGTGGCACGGGCACGGGCTCTGCCCCTGTCATAGCACAGATCGCGCGGGACCTCGGTGCCCTCACGGTAGCAGTTGTAACTAAACCTTTTTCCTTCGAGGGTCCAGCCAAGGCCCGCCTGGCCGAAGAAGGGATAGAGAAACTCAGGCAGTGTGTCGATACCCTCATAACGATTCCCAACCAGCACCTCCTGAAGGTGGTGGACAGGCGGACTCCCATCCGTGACGCCTTCCTCATCGCGGATGATGTGCTCCGGCAGGGCGTGCAGGGTATCTCCGACCTGATCACGCTCCCGGGCGAGATCAACATCGACTTCGCCGACGTCCGGACAGTGATGCAGGGCCAGGGTGACGCCATCATGGGCATCGGCCGCGCCTCTGGAGACAACCGCGCGGTGGAAGCAGCTTCCAAGGCCCTCAACAATCCCCTCCTCGAGGACGCCCGAATCGAAGGGGCCCGGAACATCCTCATAAATGTGACGGCCGGAGAGGACTTCGCCCTCACGGAATTCGAGGAGATCCTCAGCCTTATCACGGAGACCGCCGACCGCGAATTTTTCCAGAAGCCCGGACTCATCATCGACCCCTCGATGGGCGACGAGGTCCGCGTCACGGTGGTGGCCACGGGCTTCAATCGGGCTGTCGGCAGCGTGCCCCAGGGCAAGGAAAAGGAAAACAAGCGCGGCTTCGAGGACTACCTGTCTTCAGACGAGTGGAAGCGCATTACCGAGACTCCCGCCGGGCGCGGCAAGCCCTACAGCCTCGGAAGGCCCGACGACGAGGATGAGCTGGAGATCCCCACTGTCCTCCGTGACCGCAGGGGTGCCGGAATGAATGCTTCTGCCATGAATGCCGCTGGGGGAAACAGCTCCGGAGTGAACGCCACAGGGACCCAGTCTGCCGGGGTCCACCCCGCCGGTGCCTACGCCGCCGGCCCCCCCCGGGGCAGCCGCCCCTCCGGCGATCGGAACTGATCCTGCACAGCAGTGCAAGCCCGAGGAAGGCGGAGGGCCGTGTCGCGATGTCGACGGGCCCGACGGCCATGGCAGCGACCAGGCCGGAACCCGACCTCCTTTCACGCTACCGCGTACATCTCGTCGCGGCGCGCCGGCGGTCTCCCCTGACCGTGGAGGTCTACCTCCGCGAGGCGGGCTTCCTCCTGGCCTGGCTCGCTTCACGGGACCTCGATGCGGTCACGGTGCGCAGCGACGAGGTGCTTGCCTTCCTCGTGGCACGGCAGGCGGGCCTGGCGGGACGACCGAGGGAAGCTGCAAACAATGGTGATGAACCAGTCCTTGAGGCGGCGGGGCTTACCCGGAAGACCATGGCAAGGGTCGTCTCGAGTGTACACGCCTTCTTCAAGTATCTCCGGCTCGAGGAGCAGAGGCCCGACGACCCCTCGGCCCTCATCGAGACGCCCCGGCAGGAGCGCAACCTGCCATCCGTCCTCGCTCCCGGCGAGGTAGACCGCTTCCTCGGCTCGATGGACGGCGAGGATCCGAGGAGCCTGCGCGACCGCGCCCTTTTTGAACTCATCTATTCCTGCGGGCTCCGCATCTCGGAAGCTTCATCGCTCTGCTTCGACCAGGTCTACCTCGACGAGCGCGTCCTCAGGGTGCGTGGAAAACGCAAGAAGGAAAGGATCGTCCCCTTCGGCCAGGAGGCAGCTGCGCGGCTGTCAGATTACCTTGCGCGGGGCCGGCCCCATCTTGCAAAGACGGGACGGAGCGAGCACGTATTCCTGAGCCAGGGTGGACGCGGCATCTCCCGGAAGGGCGTCTGGAAGCGCTTTGACCTCTTGAGGAAGACGACTGGCGTCGACGCCAAGGTCCACACCTTCCGGCACTCCTTTGCCACCCACCTCCTGGCGGGCGGCGCGGACCTCAGGACCGTACAGGAACTCCTGGGCCATTCCGACATCTCCACGACCCAGATCTACACCCACATCGAGCCGGAGGCGCTCGGAGAGTACCATGACCAATACTTCCCGCGTCGCTAGGGCGTTTTTCCGCCGAATTCCTGGTCTGCACGCAAGCGGAGGGGGGAGGCGCGGGCGTAGGTATCTGCGGGGGAGAACCGTGGACACAAGAACGGCAATCACGCAGGTGACGAGGCTGGCCATCGGGCGACTGACCTTTCTCAGGGCTGCCGAAAAGCACAGGCTTGCGGTGGCGCTTGGTGGAGGCGCCGACTTTGCCTCGCTGGGTTTTTCCGAGCTCGAACTGATAGTGGGCCGGCTCCTCCGGACACGCGTCTGGAATCCCGCCGCTGTCCTCGAGGCTGCAGGGCGTGACGAGGAACTCCTGGCATCGCGGGACATACGCCTGGTTCACGTGGAGGATCCGGAGTATCCCCCCCTCCTCCGCGAGATCCACGACCCTCCCTGGGCCCTCTTCGTGCGCGGCGCCCGTCTCGATCACGCGATGCCCGTCATTGCCATAGTCGGTACGAGATCGTCGACAGGCCTCGGAGAGGGCACCGCCCGCGACTTCGCCTCGCGGGCTGCGCTGGCTGGACTTCCCGTGGTTTCAGGCCTCGCCCGGGGCATCGACGCTGCCGCCCACCGGGGAGCCCTTGCTGCAAGAAAACGCGATGCCAGCGCAGGGCCGACCATAGCTGTCCTCCCCGTCGGGATCGACTCAGTCTACCCGCCTTCGAATCGCGGACTCGCCGCGGCGATCCTCGAGTCGGGGGGCTGCCTCGTATCCGAATATCCCCCAGGAGACACTGCACTTACCTTCAGGTTCCCCGAACGGAACCGGGTGATCGCTGGCATAGCTCGTGGTACCCTTGTCGTAGAAGCTCCCTCTGGTTCAGGGGCCCTCATCACCTCGGGTCACGCCCTCGATGCCGGAAGGGATGTCTTTGTGGCCCGGACCCTGCTCGGAGGGCCCATGAACGCAGGTGCCGACCGACTGGCAGCCGAAGGGGCCCAGGCCCTTGGCGACGCAGGCGAGCTTCTGGCTGAGTGGGGCCTTGGCTCCCTCGCGGGAGAAGCCCCAGGTTCAGCGGATGAGGGATCTGTTTCGAGGCGCTTCGGAGAGGATGATTTCCTGGCCGCCTCCCTTCGATCCGAACTCGGGCTCGACCTGGGGGCACGGAGCTTGAACCCAGGTACTGGTTCCGGAACGACAGTCGAAAAAACCGATTGCCGGGGCCGGTCCGGGGGAACTTTCCGTGGATAAAAGGATCGAGGACTGGCTCGCCTACCTCGGCGCTGTGCGTGGACTCTCGGTACGCACCGTGCGCTCGTACCGCGAGGATCTCATCCGCTTCGAAGCCCACCTCGAATCTGCTGGTGTCATGGGCCAGGCTGAGGGAGTCGATGCGGCTTGTCCCCGTGACATCAGGGCCTTTTCCGCGGCCCTGGTGACCGAAGGCCTGGCTCCGGCGAGCGTCAACCGCGCTCTTTCTGCCATCAGGGGCTTCTATCGCCATCGCGTCAGGCACGGCGGCCTCCTGGCCGATCCCTCCGGCGAGGTCGAGGGGCTGCCCCTTCCCGACACGCTGCCACGCTTCCTGCTCGAGAACGAGATGGCCGAACTCATCGCCCTCGCCGAGGGGGACGACTACAGGTCCACCCGCGACCGGGCCCTCCTCGAGGTCCTCTACTCGACCGGCTGCCGCGTTGCCGAGATCGCCGACCTCGATCCGGCGAAGCTTGATCTCATAACTGGGACGATCCGGGTGAAGGGCAAGGGCGCCAAGGAACGCGTCGTCTTCCTTGCCGGTCCTGCGAGAAAGGCGGTTTCGATCTATCTGCCCCATCGCCAGGCCCTCCTCCAGGCGAAATCCGGCAATGGCCAGGGAAGGATCGCCCCGGCAAACCGGCTCTTCCTGAGCGCGAAGGGCAGGCCCCTGTCCAGGCGCGGCATCGAGTATGTCGTCGAGGTCTACGCACAGCGGCTTGCGGCCAGGCGTGGCATTGCAAAGCATATTTCGCCCCACGCTTTCCGTCACAGTTTTGCGACCCACCTCGTCGGCAATGGTGCGGACATCAGGGCCGTACAGGAACTTCTCGGCCATGCTTCGATCTCGACGACACAGATCTATACACATGTCGACATGGAGCGCCTGAAACGGGTCTACGACCAGGCGCACCCGCACGGAAGCGGAGAAAGGAACAAATGAGGATACGATCCACGACAGTGCTTGTCGTACGGCGAGAGGGCAAGGTTGCCATGGCGGGCGATGGCCAGGTGACGATGGGCCAGACGGTCATGAAGAACAACGCGAGGAAGGTGCGCACCATCAGGAACAACACTGTCCTCGTCGGTTTTGCCGGCGCCACGGCCGACGCCTTCACCCTCTTCGACCACTTCGAGGGGAAGCTCGACGAGATGCAGGGTGATCTCACGCGCGCGGCCGTGGAGATGGCCAAGGACTGGCGTACGGACAAGATGCTGCGCAAGCTCGAGGCGCTCCTCCTTGTCGCCGACAAGTCGAAGACCCTCCTCCTGTCGGGAACGGGCGACGTCATCGAGCCGGCCGAGGACGCCATCGCCATCGGCTCGGGGGGGCCCTACGCCTACGCCGCCGCCCTCGCCTACCTCGACGGGACGGACCTCGGGGCTGCCGATATCGCCAAGCGGAGTCTCGGCATCGCCTCCGGCATCTGCATCTATACAAACGACCGCATCATGGTGGAGGAGATAGGATGAGCGACGATTTTGACACGATGACTCCGAAGCACATCGTCGAGGAGCTTGATCGCTATATCGTCGGCCAGGACAAGGCCAAGCGCTCCGTGGCGATCGCCCTCCGAAACAGGATGCGGAGGCAGCGGCTTCCCAAGGAGATCCGCGACGAGGTTTCGCCCAAGAACATCCTCATGATCGGGCCGACAGGAGTGGGCAAGACCGAGATAGCCAGGCGGCTTGCCAAGCTCTGCGGCGCGCCTTTCATCAAGGTAGAAGCGACTAAATACACCGAGGTTGGCTACGTCGGCCGCGATGTCGAGTCGATGG
>JBAXTA010000399.1:0-3517 GCA_037130415.1 Spirochaetota bacterium | reverse complement strand
GAGATGTACGCCAGGTCAGGCAGGCTCCTCAAGACCTCGAAGACACTCGAGGCCAGGAAGGTCGGCAGCCGCTGGTTTGCGAGTTCCCTGGTAATGGAGTCGAAGCTCCGGAAGGACACGAGGACCACCTTCGTGATGAAGGACCTCGAACTCGACGTGGTCCTCGACGCCAGCCAGTTCACGATGGCCGCCCTCACGAAGTGAGCCTGCACCCGGTCGTCTGTGCCGCCCTCCTCTGCTGCCTGGCCGCGACGGCAGCGTCCTATGGACAGGACACCGCCTCGAGCTTCGGCGGCAGCTTCACCGCCAGGGCCATGGCCTTTGGGGCCGAGGGCATTGCGGGAATTCCCGATGGCTGGATCCTCGGACAGTCGACGGGCATCTCGGCAGGCCTGGTCGTGCGGGGCCAGCGCACGCGGGCCGAGGCCTCCTTCGCCGCGGCCGCATTGACGGGTTCGTCAGCAGCCCTCGCCCGCGCAGCTGCCATCGCCGACCCGGGACTCATCGTAACTGCTGCAGCCACGGACGAGGCAGCCGTCTCCTTCAGGCTGCGCACGCTCTGGGCCCGCCTCGACCTTGGGGAGCTCAGGATCCAGGCGGGCAGACAGGTCATCAACCATGGGCGCGGAGAGCTGTGGAGTCCGGCGGATATATTCTCACAATTTGACCTTTCTGGCGTCTCGCCCGAGCGCCTGGGGACGGACGCCCTCCGCGCAAGCCTGTCCCTTGGAGGACTCTCGACCCTCGAGGCGGTAGCCGCGCCTGGATCCGACCCGGCCAAGGGCCGCTACGCCGCGAGGCTGTCGGGCAATGCCCTGGGACTTGATGGCAGCATTCTTGCTGCCTGGGAGGGGAAGGGAAGCAGCACGGGGCGCATTGTTGCTGCAGCGGATTGCAAGTTCGATCTCGGGGCGGGCTTCTACGCCGAAGCTGCGGCCTCCTTCGATCCCCGCGCCTCCGCTCCCTTCGATAGTGCAGAGCCACGCCTGGCCCTGGGCTTCGACTGGTCCTTCGGCGACTTCATCGTAGCCTCCGAATACTACTGGAACGGCAGAGGCGCGAAATCCGATCCGGCATGGCCAGGGCGGCACTGGCTCTTTGCGAGCCTGGCCTGGTCGCTTTCCGACCGGGCACGCCTTGCTGCGGCACTGACCGGCACACCCTTCGATGACTCGGGAAGCCTTGTTGCCGAGCGGCCCTGGCGCGCGCAAGCGAGCCTTGCCTTCGACAGCTCGCAGAATTCCAGCCTGCTGGCCTTTGTCGACATAGCGCGGTCTTCTTTCGCAGGCCTTGCTTCGGTTTCAGGGGCTAGCCCCGAGACGAAGTCCTGGTCACGATCGCTGGGAGCCTCGCTGAGCGTCAAATTCTGAGTCTTGCCCGTCATGCCCTGCCCCGGCATACTGGGCGGGTAATGAACTTTGAGTTCCACTACTACGCGACAACTGCATTGGCCCTCCGCGCTGGATACCAGCCTGGGGAAGCGCGCCGCTTTGGGCTTTCGTCCCAGCACGTCGACCAGGCTAACCTCTCCTGGCTCGTCGAGGATTGCCCCGAGCCAGACGGCTCACCCTATCAGACGCCCAAGACACAGGACTATATCTTCTGGGACGAGTCGGTCTTCCGCGACATCTACCTGCCCTTCCATTTTGTTCCCGGCGACCCGGAAAGGGCGCGCAGGCAACGCATCGACGGGGCGACAAATCCCTGGATCGTCACGCCCGACTCGCCGATGGCGAGGGAGATCCTCGTGCTGGCCCTCCGCTCCGGGGACCCCTACCGCATCGGAATTGCCCTGCACTGCTTCGCCGACACCTGGGCGCACCAGAATTTTTCCGGCCGAATGGAAGCGATCAACGATCTAGGTACGCGTTCGCCCCTGCCGGCAGCGGGACACTTCCAGGCCCTCGCCGCACCTGACCGGGCCTCCGAGCTCTGGGATGATCCCCGCCTCTTCGATTCGCGAATCAACAACGTCGACCGCTTCCTTGCAGCTGCCAGGATGATCTACCGCTTTCTCCGCACCTCCCTCCGAAAACCCTTCGACGACGAGGACCTCGTACTCTCCGAGCTTGCCGACATCTGGGCACGTACAGACCTTGATGACAGGGACCGCGCGGTGGAGTTCACCCTTCGCTTCGATGTCGAGCCCTGGGACGCAGATGCCTGGTTCTCCGACGCTGGCATCGTCACTTCCGACGGCGAACTTGGACCCCGGAGCTACGATCGCCTCCGCTGGCTAGGTACCGAACTGCGAAAACGGAGTGGCATGGGAGAGGGCATACGACGCGTCAATACAGGAGGGCGCTTTGCCCGCTCGGAGTTCCGCGCCTGGTGCGAGGCCGCGAAGGCGCACCGCCAGGCGGCCCTCGAAGCAATAGACGCCCACCTCGCCGATGACGGCAGCTCCGGCTCTGGCAGCCGCGAAAGCTCTGGTGGCCGCCTTCCCGGCTCAATGTCAGTATGATCACATTTCGTACTTTATCTCCGTCCCGCGCTGTCGCCAATGCCGCGGTCAAAGCCACCGGCCTTCTGGCTTGCATCCTCCTTTCAGCACTGGCTCTCTCCTGCGTGACCGTCCCCGCTCCGGCTCCAGGGCGCGATATCCTGGGCTGCCTCGATCCTGGAGCCCTGGCCTTCGTTCGCGTCTCGGGGCCTGACCTCGCGCAGGCAACAAGCGCTGCCCTCGGGTATGACGGAATGACGCTCTCCCCGCAGGCAGTGGCCCTCGCCTCCTCGATCTCAGGCATTGCCGCCAGATCGCGCCACATCTTCATGGCGATTACCGGGAATGCCCCGGCCTTCGAGGCCGTGATCGAGGGAGAATGGT
Source organism: Spirochaetota bacterium (assembly GCA_037130415.1). Classification (GTDB taxonomy): domain Bacteria; phylum Spirochaetota; class Spirochaetia; order Treponematales; family Rectinemataceae; genus CAIJMU01. The sequence goes on along the minus strand of JBAXTA010000399.1, from coordinate 690 downwards.
CGCCCTTCGTCCTGTGGCTCTCCCTATCGCGTTTGAAGGACTGGAGGGATGAGGGGGGAGTCTGGAAAAACCGCTCCACTGGCCTCAGAATCCGCGCCCTTGGCGGAGGCTGGATCGCCGCATCCACGGGAGATCTTGATGCCCTTATCGCACGACTGGCGGCCGGGGGACCAAGCCCTCTGCCCCCCCGATTCCTCGAGCGAGGCGCGGATTTCACGCAGGCCCCCAACCTCGCCTGGATACCCAGGCCGCTATCGGGACTCATGCCCGCCCTCGGCTTCGGAGCCGGAATCCTGGGCGAGCTTTCAATCCCCCTCGAGGGTGCCCTCATCGAGGCCCTTCCCCTTGCCGATGGCGGGTCCATCGAGATCTCGCTCAGCCTCGTGATGGACGGGGAGCGCTCGGCACGAATCTACCTGCCCGCCGCCCGCATCGCCTGGCTCTTTATCGCGCCCGAGCTGCCCTTTGTCTCGGGAAGGGCCGGATTCGCCCGGGTCGACGACCTGGTCACCGTTCAGGGCCTGGCACTCGAGCCGGCCAAACTCATCATAACGCTGGCGAACAGGCCGTAGGCTCCGCAGTCAACCGGCGCCGCAGCCTGACGTTTCACTATGGCGGCTTGACGCGTGTTTCGCAAAGCTTCTGAGCCTCAATGAGCATACATCCCCTCGCATGAACATATGAACATAT
>JBAXTA010000398.1:0-3523 GCA_037130415.1 Spirochaetota bacterium | reverse complement strand
TGCCCCGCCTGAACCTGGTCGCGGAGAAGACGAATTTCGTTATGGGCAAACTCTAGATAGCGGGCATTCTGTATTGCCAAAGCCGACTGAATCGAGAAAGCCTCAAGCCAATCGAGGTCGTCCTGAGTAAAATACTTCTTGCTCTTCTTGTTTATGATCTCAATGACCCCGATGGTCTCATCGCGGAGGCGCATGGGAACGGCAAGGATCGAATGGGTGGGAAATCCGACGCTTTTGGAAATCTCGGGGAAAAAACGGGAATCCTTCTCAACATCGTTCACGATGAGGGCCTGGCCATGGAGCGCGACCCAGCCGGCGATTCCCTCGCCGGGATTGAGCGTAAAGTTCGCAACCTCCGGACCCTTGGGGCCGAGCGCTATTTCGAAACGCAGTTTACCCGAGCCTGGATCATGGAGGACGAGCGAAGAGGCCTCACCTTCAACAAGCCGTGTGGCAGATTCCAGGATATAGGTCAGGAGCTTTCGCGGATCTCCGTAGTTGGAATTGATTACCGCGCTGACTTCGACGAGAGCCAAGAATTTCTTGGGGTCAATATAAGCGAGCACCATTGTCCCCTATAGCCACCCCCGCGCCCCTGCGCGAGGGTGAGAGAGGAATGCGTCGCCCCGCCATATGCTGACGGGACGACATGATTAGCCGTTCTGCCGGGATTTGATGAGATCGCCGAGCGTATAACCGTCGGAGCCGCCATCTTGCTGCATGAAGCGGGACATCTCCTCACTCTGCTGCCGGCGCACAAGATCCCGGATCGAAAGTCCGAGCTTTTGACGATCAAGGCTAAGTTCGACAACCAGGGCCTTCACCGGCATCCCGACCGTAAATCGCTTGAGTGCGTCATCGTAGGGCTCGTTCTTGTCCTCGGAGAGATCCTGCTTCTTGATGAGGCCTTCAATCTCTCCTTGCACCTTGATGAATACGCCGAAATCGGTAACCGAGGAGACGACTCCCTCGACAGGCGAACCGACCCGGAAAGCCTTCGCAAAGCTTTTCCACGGATCTTCGGAAAGCTGCTTCATGCCAAGCCTTATGTTTCGGTCCTCGGCATCGCTTTCGATGACCATGACCTCAACCTGTTGCCCCACCTCGAGTTCAGAACCGGGGTTCTTGACATGCTTGGTCCATGAAAGATCGTCAGCATGGAGGAATCCGTCGATACCATCTTCAAGTTCAACAAAGGCTCCGGCTGCGGTGAGCTTGACCACGGGCCGCGTAACGCGCATCCCGACCGGGTACTTCACCGAGACCTGGTCCCAGGGATTATCCTGGACCTGCTTGAGGCCGAGAGAAACCTTTCCTGCCTGCAGGTCGTAATTGAGGACCATGCAATCGACCTTGTCGCCGATCTGGATCATTTCCTCTGGCTTGCGGATCTTGCGTACCCAGGAGAACTCGGAGATATGTGCCAAGCCTTCAATGCCCTCCTCGAGTTCGATGAAGGCACCATAATCAGCAAGCTTCGTGACCGTACCATGGACTACATCGCTGACATGGTATCGCTCTTCAAAGGTAGACCAGGGGTCGGCCTGGAAGTGCTTGAGGGAAAGGTTGATCCGCTTCTCCTCAGGCTCCATCCGTATAACCTTGAGCTCGATCTCCTGGCCCTTCTTGACGAAGTCCTTGGGCCGCGTTACATGGCCCCAGCTCATGTCGTTGATGTGGAGAAGGCCATCAAAGCCCCCGAGATCGATGAAAGCACCGAAGCTCGTGAAGCTTTTTACAACGCCCATGATGGTGTCGCCGATCTGGGTGTTCTGGAAGAAGGTTTCGCGGCGCGCCTCGATATCTTCCTCGAGCCACTTGCGGCGATTGAGGACAATGTTGACCTTGCGGTCTGAATACAGGCGCTCGAGATAAAACAGGGCTTTGAGGCCAATGAGTTTTTCGGGTTTTTCGATCCGCTGGATATCCGCCTTGGAAGCAGGCAAGAATCCGCGCAGCTGGTGGCCAAGATTGACATCGTAGCCGCCCTTGATCTCCTTCTCGATCAGGCCTTCGAGGGGCAGATGATCCTTGAAGGCATTGGAAACCTGCCTCCAGTAGACCTTTTCGTCTGCCTTTTTTTTCGAGACGACGATCTCACCGTTCCGCGCTTCCTTCTTGACGAGGATGACGCTGACGATGTCACCCATGGCTGGAGGCGTCTCACCGAACTCGATGATCGGGATCTTGCCTTCGGACTTGTATCCGACATCGACAAAAATAAAATCGCGCGTAACCTGGACTACGTGTCCCTCGACCAGGTCGCCCTCCTCAAGACCCTCGAGGCTCTTGAGGTACTGCTCCTGCAATTGTGTCTGGAAGTCATCCTTAGAGGGATTAGTAACTTCCTTCGCCACTTCCTTCACGCCCATTGTGCACCCTTTGCGCAGAATTTGTCCGTATACTTTCTCATAAACTTCCTTCAAGGTCAAGCCCGAAGAGTCGATGACAACTGCGCCTGGAGCAACCCTGAGCGCTCCAACTGACTTGTTGCGGTCGATTTCGTCCCTCATCGCGATATTTGCGGCGACCAGCCCAAGGTCATCGCCGCAGGTTCCATCAGCCAGCCGACGGAGGGCCCGGGCTTCTGGACTCGCGTCGAGAAAGATCTTCACCTCCGCATCGGGGAAGACCACCGTGGTCATGTCACGCCCTTCGACGACGGAGTCGCCAGCGCCTGCGATCTCATGTACGAGTGCATTGACAATGGTTCTGATGCCAGGAATGGCTGAAACTTGGGCTACCTGGGCATCCACGCTGGGGGTATGGAGGAGGGCCTCGACATCCTCTCCGTCAATATGGAGACAGCCTCTGTGGTAGCTGATCCTGGAGGCGCAGGCCAATGAGATCAGGACTTCTGGATCATCAGGGAAAAGGCCGGCACGCTGGCTGATTACGGTTACAGCCCGGTAGAGGTTGCCTGAATTCACATAGACAAAACCAAGGTCGGCGGCGAGCATGCGGGCAATCGTACTCTTTCCCGAGCCTGCCGGGCCATCTATCGCTACTACCATGGCCAGTCAGTCCTTGGCTGGGGGACAGAGGCCCGAAATCTCATCGGCGGTCAATTCCCGGAAGGCGCCTTCGGCCAGATCCCCCATGAGGACTGGGCCAATCCTGACACGGGTCAGGCTCTCGACATGAACCATCCTGGATTCAAAAACCCGGCGTATTTCCCTGTTCTTGCCCTCGACGAGGACGATGCGCGCAACACGGGGAGCGATGAGCCTCGCCTTTTCTGCCTGATACCTGACTCCCTCCGCGACAAGGCCGTTCTCGAACTCGGAGAGTAGCTGCCGCGGGATATCCTGGCCCGAGCGGACTTCGTATTCCTTTTCAATGCCGCTTGAAGGATGGCCGACCTTCGATGCGAAGTCGCCGTCGTTGGTGAACAACAAGAGCCCCTGCGACCATTGGTCAAGGCGACCGATGTTGTAGAGCCGCTCCGGGTACTTGGCTTGGATGAGGGCTGCAGCCAAGGGCCGGCCCTCGGGGTCGGCCATCGATGCGACATAGCCGCGAG
>JBAXTA010000397.1:0-3524 GCA_037130415.1 Spirochaetota bacterium | reverse complement strand
GATCGCGCTCGACGGCAAGGTGTTGCGCGGCAGCTTCGACCACATCAACGACCGGAAAGCGGCACAGACGTTGACGGCATTCGCCAGTGAGCACGCCATTGTCTTGGCGCACACCGAAATCGACGACAAATCGAACGAGATTCCCGCCGCGCAGCAGATGATCAACGACCTCGGCTTGACCGGCGTCGTCTTCACCGCGGACGCCATCCACTGTCAAAAAAACATTTGAAGCCGCCAAGGACACCGGGAATTTCCTTATCGCCCAGGTCAAGACCAACCAGCCCAGCCTCTACAACACCTTCGCTGCGCTCTGCGCCAGCACCCCAGCCGCCGACCGGGCCGAAACCACCGACAAGCACGCCCACGGCCGACAAGAGCATCGCCGGGTCGAGACCTTCGACATTCCCGCCGGAACACTCGCCCCCGACTGGGACAGCTTGATCGTCGCCGTCATTCGCGTCTCCAGGCTGACTTGGCACAAGGACACCAAGTCGGGGCTCTGGCACAAGACCGAGGAAATCTCTCTCTATGCGGCCCAAACCCGCCTTTCAGCGGCTGAAGCCGCCGAGGCCATTCGAGGCCATTGGGGCATCGAGAATCGAAATCACCACGTCCGTGATGTCACCTTCCTCGAAGATCACAGCCGCATCCGAACCAAACCCGGACACTTCGCCCGATTCCGCACCTTCGCCATCAACATCATGCGCGCCAACGGCACCGCCAACATCAGCCGAGAACTCTACATCAATGCCCTAAACCCGCTCCACGCGATGGGGTACAGGGTTGCATGAGGAGAACTGAACAGCCCTGGCTGGGGCGTGGTCAGCACGATTCTATGACGGCATTGAAATGGCCAATGGTAACAGCAGGTCTGCTGTATGGCGCGTCAATCTGGGTGAGAAGCGCGCGGCAATCTGAGTGAGGATTGTCAGTCGCGGCGAAGGGATGATTGACGCTCCGCGACATCAAATCAAGTTATATTTTGTCTCATCTTGATTGACGCGGCGCGACAATCAAGATGATGTTTTGATTGTCGCGCGACTTGCCGGGCGCCCCGGCCCTCGCTTTCGTTCGAGGGCTTCTCGGCGTCGATAACTTTCGACGTTCATTTCGAGAATGGTGGCGTGGTGGACCAGGCGATCGACGGCGGCCAGCGTCATGGCCTGGTCGGGAAAGACCTTGTTCCATTCGCCGAAGGGCTGGTTGGCGGTGACCAGCAGGGATCGGCGCTCGTAGCGGGCACCGATCAATTCGAACAGCACGCTGGTCTCGGCCTGATCCTTGGTGACATAGGCGAGGTCGTCGCAGATCAACAGATGATATTTGTCGAGTTTGGCGAGGGCGGCTTCGAGGTCGAGGTTGCGTCTGGCCAGTTGGAGCTTCTGGACGAGATCGGTGGTGCGGGTAAACAGCACGCGCCAGCCGTTCTCGACCAGGGCCATGCCGAGGGCCGCTGCCAGATGGCTCTTTCCCCCGCCGGGCGGGCCGAACATGATGACGTTTGCCCCTTGCTCCAGCCAGGTGTCGCCAGCGGCCAGTGCCATGATCTGGGCCTTGCTGACCATGGGCACGGCGTTGAAATCGAAGCTTTCCAGGGTCTTGCCCGGGGGCAGGCGGGCCTCGTCGAGGTGGCGTGCGATCCGGCGCCGGGCCCGCTCGGCGATCTCGTGTTCGGCGAGAGCGGCGAGGAAGCGCGCCGCCGGCCACCCTTCCTTGTCGGCGCGGCTGGCGAAGTCGGGCCACAGGGTTTTGATGGCGGGCAGCCTGAGGTCGCCCAGGATCAGGCTGAGGCGGGCGGTGTCGATGGGCTGGGCGGCAGTCATGCGACCGCTCCCAACACCACGGTGCCGAGCTCGTCATAGGCGGTGAGCGGGGTCAGGTGGACGACGACGGCGGGGAGCGCCTTAGCGTCCGGCGCAAACATCTGGCGTAACGCAGTGATGTCGGGCAGTCGCCCGGCATCGAGCTCGGTGGCGAGGCGTTCGGAAAGTTCGGCCTCGCAGGCCCGTTCATGAGCCAGGGCAAGAATCTCGACCATGGCCTTGCATGCGGCACGTGGCGATTGCTCGGCAAGAAGGGCGTCGAAGGTCCTGGCGTAGGCCGGCCGGGGAAAGAGCTGATCGCGATAGACCAGGTTGAGCAGCGCCATCGGTTTGCGCCGTAGCGAATGGATGACGTGGTGGTAGTCGACGACATGCCCGTTCTTGCCGCTGGGATCGGCCCGCCCACGAGCCAGGGTCATCAGGCAGGTGCCGCCCAGGAACAACTCCAGGCGGTCGTCGAACAGGCGACCGCGCAGCCGGTGGCCAATGAGGCGCGACGGCACCGAGTAAAACACCTTGCGCAGGATGAAGCCGCTCGATGAGGTCACGGTGACGCTGACATCCTCGTAGTCCGCCGTCCGGCGCACAGGCAGATCCTGGAGCACCGCCCGCTCGACGTCGATCCGCTTGCCATTGCGGGCGTTGCGCCGACCAATGATCTCGTCGATAAAGCGGCGATAGGTGGTGAGACCGTCGAAGTCGCGGGAGCCGCGCAGCAGCACGGCATCCTCGACCGCCTTCTTGAGATGGCCGTGCGAGCTCTCGATCGATCCATTCTCGTGGGCGATGCCGGTATTGTTGCGGGTTGGCAGCATCCGGTAATGGGCGCACAGCGCTTCGTAGCGCGCGGTCAGATCCTTGGCGGCCTCGGAATCGAGGTTGCGGAAGGCGGCCGATAGGCTGTCGGTGCGATGCTCGCGCGGGGCGCCGCCCAGCGCCCACAGGGCATTTTGCAGTCCTTCGGCCAAAGCGACGTAGCTCTCGCCGCCGAGAATGACGTGGGCATGCTCGAAGCCGCAATAGACCAGGCGGAAATGGTAGAGCCGGTGATCGAGCGGCACCCCGGCGACTCGGATGGCGAGATCGCCCATGTCGGTGAAATCGGACAGCCCCATTCGGCCCGGCTCGTGGATCTGACGGAAGATCACTTCCTGATCCGGGCCGTTGATCGCCCGCCAGCCCCGGATCCGTCGCTCCATGGTCCGGCGCACGCCATCCCCAAGATCGGGATGCCGCCGTAGCATCTCCGCGAAGATGGCGACAGGCCGCAGCCCCGGCGCCGCCTTCATCATGGGAACAATCTCATCGTCCCACACCGCGATCAGCGGATCCGGCCGGCGGCGATCGCGCGGCACCTTCTTTTGGGAGGGAAGTCGAGGGTCCGCGTCGATGCGGTAAGCGCTCGCCGGGCTGAACCCCGACTTGGCCCCGGCCAAGGCCGGGGCGTCGGTCTTACGAAACTTCATGAAAAGCCTCATTTGGCAATCGGTGATATGTCGGCCCGGCAATGATCTGGTCCTCAACAATGTGAGAAAACCAGACCATACCGGGTCACCACGACTGCCAAAGGACCCTGTCTTGGATCCGCCGCCGCCGGTGCCGTCACTGCGGTCGGCCTTCGGCCTTCCCTGCGTGACGGCACCGGCGGCGCTTTCTCATCCTGATTGTCGCGCCAGTCTCATCCTGATTGTCGCGCGGCAC
>JBAXTA010000396.1:0-3527 GCA_037130415.1 Spirochaetota bacterium | reverse complement strand
GGGCCCGCGGAATGACCAAGGGGATGCCGCGTGCCGTCGTTCCCACCAGCCCGTCGTTGCAGCGCGCGTAGCCGAGCAGGACCGCCTCGTAGCCCGCTTCGGGGTCCACGGCGTCCACGGCGGCCTGGATAATGGAGCTCATGTCCGTCCGCTCCAGGTCGTGCAGGCCCTTGCGCAGGAACTCGACGTCGACCATGGCGGGGCCGACGGCAGCCAGAAAGCAGGCCTCCCTGTACAGGATCTCGCAGCCGATAAACTTGAACTTGCGCGTCAGACGGTGGGGAATTCCGTGCCGCATCCTCGGTTCTGTTTCCATGCCGTGAATATAGCAGACGCGGGCGGCTGCTTGAACAGGGCCTCACTCGAGCTAGTCCGTAGGAGAGATCACATGAAGTCACTTGAAACTCTGGTGAACGAACTCAAACGAAGAAGTCGAATATCTCGCGGATTGAAAATCATGCCGAAGATATCAAGCTCTCAACGCTTGAGAAGTTCGCCGCAGCTGTGGGGAAACGAGTGGAAGTCAAAATCGTCTAGAATATAGTAAGGCGCAACTACTTGAACGAGACGGTGATAAAGCCCGGCGATCGTGCCGAGGCGATGCGGGTCTCCAACTTCCCTTACGAAGCCGTCGAGGAAGCCGTAGTCGATGCGGTCTAGCACCGAGGCCATGATGTGCGTGAACCGGTCGAAGTCACCGGCGCGGATGACATTCCGAAGCATTCATCAACCTGGTCTTGAAGGATCATTTTGACTACACCCAGTGGCAGGAAACTCCCTGGGATGGAAAGTCCGTCGATGTGATCAGTGAGCTTGCTCACTGTGGGAGGCCTGAACTGGGATTGGACCTATCCCATTGTGACTCAGACGAATCCGACCGGGGCTTTGTTGGGGCCGATCCGCATTGTCCGCGGCGGTAGCTGGAACGACGGTTCGCGTCGCTGCACTGTCTCCTGTCGTGACGCCTATATGCCGGCAATCAACATCCACTTTGTCGGGTTCAGGATTGTCCTCCCCTACAGTCCAGAATCAGTACGCGCGCAGCGTGTTCTTGTTTGCCAAAGTGATCGCGGCGAAGGGGGTTTGCCTTGTCGAGAGTCCTTCCTGAGTTCTGACTGCAATGGCTAATGCCGGGTGGGCCCAATTGCATCTTTACCAGGCAGAGCGGCCCCCATCCACGGGCAGGGCGATGCCGGTCACGAAGGAGGAGTCGTCGGAGGCCAGGTAGAGGACAGCCCGCGCGATTTCATCCGGGGTGGCGATGCGGTTGAGGGGGTGGCGCGCCGCGAAGGAGGCGCGCATCTTCTCCACGCCGCCAAGCGTATCCATCTCCCCTTGCAACATGGGCGTATCGACGCTTCCAGGGCACACACAATTGACTCGGATGTTTTCTCCCGCATGATCCAGCGCCATGGCCTTGGTCAAAAGGATGACCGCCCCTTTCGAGGCGCAGTAGGCCGCCGCCCCTGAGCCGCCCACCAGGCCGAAGATGGAAGCCGTGTTGACGATAGCGCCGCCCTGATTCTTCCTCATCCAGGGGATGGCTGCCCGCGACATCAGGAAAATCCCCTTCACATTCACGTCCATCGTCTCGTCCCACTCCTCCTCGGAGGTGGTCACCACGCTTCGGTCGATGTGGATCACGCCGGCATTGTTGAAGAGGATATCCAGGCGGCCGTAGGTCTCGATGGCAAGCTCGACGAGGCGCTGGCAATCGGCCGAGCGGCGCAGGTCACAGGGAGCAAAGATGGCCTGCCCCCCCGTGCGGACCAGCGATTCCGCTGCCTCGCGCCCCCGTTCCTCGCCTCGTGCCGCCAGGACGATGCGCGCGCCTTCCTCCATGAATAGCCGGGCCGCGGCCAGCCCGATCCCGGAATTGCCTCCGGTGATCAACGCGACCTTCCCATCCAACTTGCCCATGCCTGCCTCCTTTTACCGTGCCGAAATGCATGATATCCGATGTGAACATGAGAATCTGGCCAAATCGCTTCCAGGCTGGTGGGAGGAGCAGGAAAGCGTCCTCTGTCCTCGATTGTCCTCGATAAAAGTGGAAAAGTTTTAAACGAACGGGGAGCAAATTCCAGACCTTGGGAGGGCAAAATCGGGTGTTCAAGCCCCCCCCCTGTGGACTGGATGATAGAAATGAAAAAATGTAGGATAGGACAGGATAGGAGACTCCCCCAATGTCCTACCCTTCCTGAAAACGCAAGGAGGAGTAAAATGTACGTGAGTCGTTCAGGCCGAGAGTACTTCCTGCATAGATCCCTGACGAAAACCGGGAAACGAAATATACGTTCTCGACCAAACGAACTGATGATTGCATTTCGGAGATTCCTGACGGGTATGAGATCTACGAGCCTCCAAACAGCAACGTCTTTCTTCGCAAGAAGGTCGAGAAAATGTTTTCTGAAAGCGAAATGGAGATCATCGGAAACCTGGTGAAAAATACTGCAAACATGCCAAGTTCATACTAAATGAAAGCAAATATGGACTCGCGATCCATGTTGATGATAATTCTTGATCGAGGCTCAAACCTCGAAAAGCTCTGTAGCAAATATTTCCCTCATATCAACAAGGATTCCTTCTTTGAACTGGGTAGGTGATACGAAGTGAAAATCTCAAGCCATCACGGACTGGTTCGGAAACTGCCCACATGAAGGAGATTAGGAATGCCCGCAGACATTGAGAGGGAGCCACAGTTTGAGCCACTGGCGCTCTTCGGTAATGATTTTCTGGAGAAATACCCTGATGCCAAGATTCCCCCTCCATGCTTCATTGAGTCAGGGGCTACCATCATCGCCCATGAGCAGGGAAAGTCGCTCAGCGTGAGGTTTACCATTACCGAGAAGCAAACAGGCCCCTTGGGCATTCTTCAGGGAGGGGTACTTTGTAGCCTCTTCGATGATGTATTCGGGCCACTATCATTCGCCACCGCCAAGAAGCCGTGCGTCTCCATCGATATGAACGTCAATTTTGTTCGTATGACGAAGGCAGGAGAGTCGCTGACGATAAAGGCCGAGTTCGTTTCGAAGACTCGTCGCCTTCTCCAGATGAAGGCAGAGGCGAATAACGAAAAAGGGAAGCTGGTCGCGACCTGCTCCAGCAACCTGATGGTCTATGAGGCATGATGGAGGAAGTCTTTTGATGATCTCTGCTCATTTCAGCAGCTCCATCAAGGCTGCAAAGAATAGCGTTTCCAGTGGCGGTGACGGACTACATGGAGACTTCAAACCCACCCAAGGATGCAATCTCCGGCGCCGATGGAAGATGTTTTCTTTCGCCACTGGCTGTTTGCATCTTCTGTCGCTATCTTCATTCCACCACTTGGAGGGAATACGATGCCATTGACTATAGAACGCCGCGATAGGGCATACCGGGAAGCACTGGGATCGTATTGGGGCATGACTGGTGCGGAGATTTCGTGGCGAACCTCCCCCTTTTCGCGAAGATTGAGGCGGCGACGGGTAAGCTTAAGTTCAGACCTCGTGTATCCGCAAACATAGTAGACGAATAAGCTCCTATAATAT
>JBAXTA010000395.1:0-3529 GCA_037130415.1 Spirochaetota bacterium | reverse complement strand
GCAAAAGTCACCGGCTCCAGGCTGCCGCGAATAGTATAGCCCATATTTTCCTTTCTGTTTTTCTCCTTTTTGTTTATTCTGTATTTCGCTGTATTTCGTGAAGCGCCTGCCTTCTCTTTGGGCGTAACCTTAATGTGTTGGGAAAGCGAGTGCTCACGAAAGTCTTCGACTTTCTCTCACCCTCGCTTTCCCAACACATTAACCAAAAGGGAAAATGCCCTATATTATGGGCGGCAGCCTGGAGGGATTCTTTCATCTATTCGACGTCCAATAGATGAAGGAATCCTGTTCGCCTCGCTCGCGTCGTTCTTTCGCCTAACTCGTATTAGGTGATTGTATGTCGTGTGGGCTATCGGCCTCCCGGGAAATAACCTGATTGAATATGTCATGTATGCGGCGTATCCTTGGCTATGTCTGAGCCTTTGCGCGGTTGTCTGCGCCGTGGGAGGTGTTTTCTGTCAAGCATAATTCCCGGAAAACGCCACGAGTGCTTCCCGGAAAACGCCACGGGAAATTCCCGGGTTTCGCCATCGGGTTTTCTCCCGTGGATTTATGCGATAGCGGTGGTTGCCGCCTTCCTGCCGCCGCCATCAAGCCACCCCCACGTCGCACGCTCACGGACGTGGCGGGTGGCATTGTCTTTCATTTGGCCGGAGAGACCGATCCTTTTTCGCTATTGTAATAATTGACATATTTCCTTACCTGCTCATGCAGGTCCTGCTCCGAATGCTCCTGTGTATGAGGTTCCTTTCCGAATTCCCGGAGCAGGCGGGTCTCAAGCTCATCGCTAATATCCAACCGTCCGGGAAACCGGAGCCTCGCTATCGTGCCTTTCGTCAGTGTCATCATGCTTCCTTTCGCGCCGGCGCTTTTGGCAGGGCGCCGTGGCGCATCAGGGCGTGTGTCATGCGATAGCTCTTGGCGTCGAACATGATCAGGTGCCCGTGGTGGACGAGCCGGTCGATCATCGCGGCGGCCATCTGCTCGTCGGTGAAAATCCCGCCCCACTTGGAAAACTCGAGGTTGGTCGTCAGGATCAGGCTCTTGGCCTCGTAGCTGTCGGCGATGACCCTGAACAGGAGCTGCGACCCCTCCCGGTCCACGGGCACGTAGCCCCATTCATCCAGGACCAGGAGGTCCAGCTGCTTCAGATCGCGGATAAGGCGCTCCAGCGTGCCGTTCCGGTAGGCGTCGGACAGCTTGAGCACGAGTTCGGTGACCGTGAAGAACCTGACGGCGCTGCCCTTCTCGCATGCGCTGATCCCGAGCGCGATGGACATGTGGGTTTTTCCCGTCCCCACGCCACCGTATAAAACGAGGTTCTTCTTCTCCTTGATGAATTGGCAGGAAAGGAGCTCGTCCCGGCTGAAGGAAGGTGGCATGCGGATTTCCGAGAAATCGTATCCTTCGAAGCTCTTGAAGACAGGGAATCCCGCCCTGTTCAGGAGCCGGCCCTTCTTGCCGCGCTCGCGGCGTGCGATCTCCTCGCCCAGCACGCGGTGGAGGAACTCCTCCTGCCGCGGTGTCGCCTCGGTCTCGCAGAGTTCGGCGACCCCTCCGGAGAGCATCAGCTTCCGACTGTAGTCCATGATGTCCCGGCGCAGCCTTTCGCGCTCGATGGAAGGCTTTATCATGACTGGCCGATCCCCGAGAGGAGCTCGTCATAGACGAGCAGGTCCGGTCCCCTCTCCGGCGCCACGTCCAGACCGTAGCCGCTGATACGCGCAGCGAGCGCCGCCGCGTCACAGAAGGCCGTCCGGTTGATCCGGAGGCCCTCCTCGAGGGCCTTCAGTGCCGTCTCGAAGCTGTATGTGACCGTCAGATGGTGCATCGTCCGCAAGGTGGCACGCAGCTCGTCCCTCGGCTGCCTGTCCATGGCGTCCTTCAACGCCGCCGGGACCAGCTCCCTGACCCCGCTGTTCCGCCACGCCCCCGCGTTGCTCATGAGCATGGCGAGGGAGGTCCGGTAATCGCAGGTGTCGCTGCGCTGCGCGCCGTAGCTCCGCGTGTGCCTGACCAGCAGCTTCTTGCCCTTGTCGAGGATGTCGATGGTGTGGGCGCGGATCGCCACCAGCACCTCCTGCCCTCCGTACTCCGGGCAGGTCGAGTAGTGGTGCCGGGCGTCGATCCGCACCTTCCCGTAGCCATCGGCCTTGATGTACTCGTATCGGACGGCGTCGAAGGGCATCCGCGGCAGGCTCATCAGGGCCGCACGGTCGGCCTTGAACAGCTCCTTGATGGGCAGGAGCTTCTTGTAATGCGCCTCCTGTGCCTTGTCCTCGTGCAGGTCAAGGAGCCGGAGGTTGTAGGCTTCGAGGTCGTCGAACTCCGGTACCGGAACGAACAGGTTCCGGCGGGTATAGCCGATCTTGCTCTCGACATTCCCCTTCTCATGGCCAGAATCCGGGTTGCAGAAGCGGACGGAGAAGCCGTAGTGCGCCCTCATGCGAGCGAACAGCTTCGCCTCGTGGATGACCTCGCCAATCCTGCGCCCGACCCCTGTGGCGTTGTCGAACACGATGACTCCCGACACCCCGCCCAGGTAGTCAAAGATGTCCTTGAGCCCCTGGCAGACGCATTCGGCGGTCTCGCCGCCGAAGACCTGCGAGAAGCTGTCGTTGCTGTACGGGAAGGAGAGCGTCAGGTACTTCTTGCGCACCAGATCCCCCCGCTCGAGGAAGTCCGCCTCGCCGAAGTCGCACTGTGACTCTCCGGGGTGCCACACGAGCTCCTGGCTCGCCCTGAGGGCACGCTGGGCCCGGAGAGCGTCCTTCACGTAGCGCTGGACCGCGTTGTACGCGCAGCCGTAGCCCTCCGACTCGGCCTTGAGCCGGTCGTGGATGCGCTTCGCCGTATGACGCTGCTTGCGCCAGATTGCCTGGTCCTCCTCGAGCCACTTGTCAATCAGAGCTTTATGCGCGTCGAGTTTCGACGGCCGCGCGGCCGCTTCGGGCGGGAGCGGCGAGAAATCCTCCTGCTTCAGGTATTTCCTGACCGTCTTCTCGTCGATGGCCAGTTCCCGCGCGATCCCTGCGATCGATTGTCCGTCACGGGCCATCTCCTTGATGCTGTTGATCTCGGGCATGTTGAGCACCTCTCTTGATCCTCCCCCGTCGGTTGTGGTCCTTCGACAGGGGATTCTGGAATCTAAGGGTGCAGCGTCTCAACTGCCCCTGATTTTTCCCGGGAATTTCCCGTGGCGAAATCAGGGAACGCCTCGTGGCGTTTTCCGGGAATTTCAGCTTACATCAAACACAGGGGCGCGGCGGAGGCGAGCAGGCTGAGCAAAGCCGAGCCATCGGCCTCGGCGCCCTTGAGCGCCTTCGATAGCAGGGCGGTCTGCACCTCGTCGAAAAACAACAGCAGGCCGAACTCGTCGGCAACCCGGCGCACGGCGCGCAGATAGTCGAGGGTTGGCGTGCGAATACCGCCCTCGCCCTGGACCGGCTCCAGGCAAATCGCCGCGGTCTCCGGCCCGATGGCGGCGCGCAATTCATTCAGATTGCCGAACGAGACTTGGTCGAAGCCG
>JBAXTA010000394.1:0-3534 GCA_037130415.1 Spirochaetota bacterium | reverse complement strand
TGACGAACCCCTGTCAAACCTCGACGCCAAGCTCCGCGTCGAGATGCGCGACGAGATCCGCGCCATCCAGAAGCAGCTCGGCATCACCGCGGTCTACGTCACCCACGACCAGGAGGAGGCCCTCGTCATCTCCGATCGCATCGCCGTGGTCTCAGGCGGCCGCGTCCAGCAGGTCGGCGCACCCTGGGACATTTATAAGGATCCGGCAAACCTCTTCGTCGCCTCCTTTGTCGGCAAGGTGAACCTCATTCCCGCAGAGCTCGGAGAGGCAGCCGGGCAAGGCTTCAGGAAGGCCCGTGCTGGAAAGCTGGAATTGCTTGTTCCTGCCCCCGAAGGCTTTGGCAAAAACACGGTGATCGTGGCCTTCCGCCCCGAGGACGCGGTGGAGAATCCCCAGGCGAAATCAGGCAACCTCGTTGCCGGGAAGGTGCTGCGTACAAGCTTTCTTGGCACGGTCGCAGGCATAGTAGCTGAGTGCGAGGGTTCTACCCTCATCATCGACCGGCACCACCCGCGGGCTGGGGACATCCCGGCTCCCGGCGACACCATCAGGCTTTCGCTGCCCACCGAGGGCCTCATGCTCTTCGATCCAGTGGATGGCGCACGGCTCCGCCCGGCCATCCCAGCAAGCCAAGCTGGAGCCGCACCTTGAGCGCAGCCACAAAGGGCCCCCCGCGCCGCATCGATGTCTGGACCTTCGTCACCCTGGGGGGCTTTGCCATCGTGGCGGTCTTCCTGGTCTGGCCCCTCTCCGACGTATTCCGCTACAGCTTTACCGACAAGGAAAGCGGCCTTCTATCCTTTTCCAATTGGGTGGAGTTTCTTTCCAGGAAATACTATCTCCGGGCCTTCCTCCACTCCATGTTCATCGCGGTGTCCACCACGGCGCTCTCGCTCCTCTTTGGCATCCCCCTGGCCTTCCTTACCACCCGTTATCGGATCCGCGGTTCGACGGCGCTCAACACCGTGGCTGTCCTCGCCCTCCTGTCGCCGCCCTTTATCGGCGCCTATTCCTGGGTCACGATGCTCGGACGCAGCGGATTCCTCCGCCTCGCCCTCGACTCGGTCGGAATCCACGTCCCGCCCATCTACGGAGCCCTCGGCATCGTCCTTGCCGACTCACTCCAGTACTATCCCTTTGTTTCGCTGATGACGGCGGGCGCACTCATGACCATCGACCGCTCCCTCGAAGAAGCCTCCGAGAACCTTGGTGCCTCCTCGACGCGCACCTTCTTCCGCGTCACCCTGCCCCTGGTCCTGCCCTCCGTGACGGGTGGGGCCCTCATCGCCTTCATGATGTCGCTGTCGAACTTCGGCACACCAATGATAATCGGAGGCAATTACCTCGTACTCCCCACCCTCGCCTACAACCTCTTCACAAGCGAGGTTGCCGAACGGCCCGGCATGGCCAGCACGGTTTCCCTGGTGCTCATGCTCTGCGCGGCGGCCATCATCGCCCTGCAACAGTGGGCCTCGACGCGGCGGAAGTACGCGAGCATGCTCGTCAACAGGCCCGTCATCAAAAGCCTCCGGGGCCTGAAGTCGGCGCTGGCCCACTCGGTCTGTTACTTCATCGTCGGCCTCTCGGCCCTCCCCCTGGCGGTCGTCGTCTTCTATTCGTTCAAGAATACCAAGGGGCCGGTTTTCACCAAGGGCTTCGGCTTCGAAAGCTACCGCCAGATCCTCTTCGATGTTCCCAAGACGGTGATGAACAGCTTTGCGTACTCGCTGATTGCCGTGGCCCTGATCGCGGTGGTTGGAACCCTCCTGGGCTTCATCCTGGCCAGGCGGCGGACCCTCGCTGCAAGAATCCTCGACCCACTCCTCATGATTCCGTATATCGTGCCCGGCACGGTGCTCGGCATCGGCTACATTGTGGCCTTCAACCGGAAACCCTTCTTCCTGGTGGGAACCTCGATAATCATAATCATGACCTATTTCATTCGGCGCCTGCCCTATTCTGTCAGGAGCGCCTCCTCGATCCTCCGGCAGATCGACCCTGCCCTCGAGGAGGCGGGGATCAACCTCGGCTCGCCCCCGGGCAGGACCTTCCGAACCATCACGCTGCCTTTGATGAAGGCAGGCATCATCTCGGGCGCCATCATGAGCTGGGTCACCTCGATGAACGAGCTTTCGGCTTCGATCCTGCTCTATGTCGGAAGGACAATGACCATGCCGATCAAGGTCTACCTCTCGGTCCTTGACGGCTTTTTCGGGACAGCGTCGGCGATGTCGACGATCCTTCTCGTGGTGACGGGTATCGCCCTCTACCTCGTCAACCGCTGGACGGGCAAGGGCGCGGCCCAGGCGGTAGTAGGAGTCTAGGCCAGCGGTTACATCTCGCCCGGGCAACCCACCAGCAGGCCACTCAGGGAAGCATCGTTGTCCCCATGAGCCAGCGGTCGACCTCGCGCGCTGCCTTGCGGCCCTCGGCGATGGCCCAGACCACGAGGCTCTGGCCGCGGCGACAGTCGCCCGCGGCGAAAACACCCTTGACGCTGCTTGCGAACTTCCCGTACTCGGCCTTCACGTTGCTCCGCGCGTCGGCTTCGACACCGAAGGAGGAAAGGAGCGCCTCCTGGGGCCCGAGGAAGCCCATGGCGATCAGTACCAATTGGGCAGGTATCGTGCGTGCAGTCCCGGGCAGGTCGCTGGGCAGCATGCGGCCCTTGTCGTCCCTGACCCATTCCACATCGACGATGGAGACCCCTGCCAATGCCTTCTTGGAGTCGAGTTCGAAGGACGTGGCTGTCGCCAGGAAAAGTCTCGGGTCGGAGCCGTAGAGGGCCGCCGCCTCCTCCTGTCCGTAGTCGGTACGGAGGATCCGGGGCCAGCGTGGCCAGGGATTGTCCGTTGGCCGGCCTAGAGGAGGGCGGGGCATTATCTCGAGCTGTGTCACGCTCCTGCAGCCCTGGCGGATGGAGCTGCCGATGCAGTCCGTGCCGGTATCACCGCCACCGATGACGACGACATCCTTGCCCCTGGCCGATATCGTGGCTTCGGGCGCGCCGGAAAGAAGACGTCGTGTCGAGCTGCCCAGGAACTCGAGGGCAAAGTGCACGCCCCCGGCATCGCGGCCCGGTATCGAAAGGTCGCGGGGCTTGGCTGCCCCTCCAGCCAGGACAACCGCGTCGTGCTTGGCCAGCAATTCAGCTGCGGGCAGTGTGGTACCGACCTCGACGCCAGAGATGAAACGCACGCCCTCCGCTTCCATGAGAGCAAGGCGGCGTGACACGACTTCCTTGTCGAGCTTCATGTTGGGAATGCCATACATGAGGAGGCCGCCGGGCCGCTCGGCCCGCTCGTAGACGGTAACCTCGTGCCCTGCCTGGTTGAGCTGGTCGGCGCAGGCAAGCCCGGCGGGACCTGAACCAACTATGGCGACTTTTTTCCCGCTCCGCCGTGCCGGTGGAGTGGGCTGGAGCCAGCCCTCCTTCCAGCCCCGGTCGATGATGGACAGCTCGTCGTGCTTGATGGCAATGGCTGGCATATCCATGCTGCCCATCGTGCAGGCGCCCTCGCAGGGGGCTGGAC
>JBAXTA010000393.1:0-3552 GCA_037130415.1 Spirochaetota bacterium | reverse complement strand
ACTATTAGCGTTCCTGGCTCACTGGCCGCGCGTTCCACTGAAGCCCTCGCTTCTGAAAGTAGCCGTGAGGCCTCGATATCCCGCCCACTTTTGGAAGAAAGCCCTATTGCGAGGATGGATGCCGCCTTGGCCTGATCAACGCCCCTCCTCCCTAGCTTGTCGAGGATACGCGTCCTGAGCGCTTCTGCCTGGGCCAGGGCTGCCTCTGCCCCCACCTGCTTGCGGATCACCGTCCACACTCCTGTTTCGGGTTCAAACACGCCTTCCGGAGAGGCAAAAAAACGCTCGACTTCCGTAGCACAGGCGACGAGGGCAACGGGATCATCGGAAAAACCTGCTGCGTCTATCAGGATTACGCTGAGGTCCTCGGAGGCTTCAGTTGCCACGAGCAGATCCCGGGCAAGGCGCTTGGCAAAGCGGGACTCCTCTCGGGCGCCGTCACGGGCGACCAAGGAAAGGCCAGCGGAGCCTTCTGCGAAGCGGGATCTCTCTTCGGGCATTTCAACAAGGGAGGCTGCTTCGAGTCGGGATCCATCGCCATCGGCTTCCGTTTCGGTCTGCTTTTCTCCGAAAGGAGCATCGGCCCTGATTGGCGACTTGAGATCGGGGACACTGAAACCGCTTATCAATGCATCCTCGGGAATACCGGGGTTCGGTCCAGAAGCCACCCAGCTCGCATCCTCTCCATGCCGCCTGAATCGCAGGGCGAAGGCCAAGGCCAGAACCATGCTCGCTGCAGCAAGGATCGCGGCGTCACGGAAGGCCGCAAAAACCTCGCCCTGGGGAAGGACAGCAAAAACGGCGTGCAAGCTCAGTCCGCCGCCCAGAGGGGAGCCGAGCCCTTCCTCGAGATGGATTGCCGTACCCTCGGGCACGAGGAAAAGAGCAGCATCCGAACCGCGTGCCCCTCCAGCCAGATAGGGCGAGGAAGAGGGGATGCTCCAAAGAAGGCCTGCCTTGCTATCCGTCACAGCCAGAAGAAGAAGGTTCCCGCTCGCCCGGTACTGGCGACCCGCCTGGGACCGCAGCTTGGCATCCGCGAGCATCGAAGGGGGCTTCCCTTTTTCAAAGCTGCGGCCGAGTTCCGCAAAACTGGCGCGGGCTGCCCTGATTCCTGCATCCTGCCCCAAGGCCAGGCGCAGGGGAACGGAGCCAATGGCGAAGACAAGCACGACGCCCGAGGTGATGGCTACTATGACGCTATGTTTCCGTTTCATGAGTGACTATTATAATAGCCAAGAATGCCCGGCAGCGAAAGACGGAATTGCGGCAATTTCGAAGCTATTGTGAAAGGGGATGAATATGGCCATCCGAAGACTCAGCTTCGCAGGGAGCTGGTATCCTGCAGAGCCCGCTGGTGTAAGGGATCAGATCGAAGCCTGGGCGCTGACTGAGGGTCCCCGGGATTCTCTGGCCATTGTAGCACCCCACGCTGGATGGAAGTTTTCAGGAAAATTGGCAGCGCTTGCCTGGACGCGCCTCAAAGAGGCGGATACCATCGTCATCATCGGGGGCCACCTCGGCCCCTTGGCTTCCTTTATCTTCGCTCCCGAGGAAAGCCTTGCCACGCCCCAGGGCGAGATCCAGGTCGATAGAGAGCTCCGTGACCTTTGCCTCAGGACTCTGGCCGAAAGCGGCTTCCGCATGATGGCGGAGCGGGAGTCCGACAATACCGTGGAACTGCAGCTTCCCTTTGCGGCCTTCCATGCCCCACTTTCGCGCTGCATCTGCCTGCGGGCTCCAGAAGGAAAGGCCAGCATCGAACTGGGACTTGTACTCGCACAGTCTGCCGCTTCAATCGGGCGGAGCCTGGCCGTGGTTGCTTCCTCCGACCTTACCCACTATGGCCCAGACTATGGCTTTGAGCCCAAGGGCCGTGGGACAACAGGCCTTGGATGGATGAAGGACACCAATGACCGGCGCTTCATCGAATCCGTCCTGGCCCTCGATGCCGGGGCCGCGCTTTCCCTTTGCCAGGCCGAACGCTCGGCCTGCTCGGGAGGGGCTGTGGCCGCAGCCATCAGCTTCGCGAAGGCAATGGCAGCCAGCGGAACCGAGCTTTTAGGCTACGGAACCAGCTATGACCTCCGGCCGGCCGACTCCTTCGTGGGCTACGCAGCGATGGCGATCGGCATGGCAGAAGGAACTAGCTAGTTCCTTTCAACTTTCAGCCTGTCCCCGGGGACCTCGGAGAGGTACTTGTCGAGGACAAGCCGCATGGCCGGGATGTCGACGGCGTTCTGGAACCCCGTTCGAAGGTGGTGGGCGAAGCTGAAGTTGTCGGTGAAATAGCCAAGGAAACGCTTTGCCCGGGACTCATGGTACTCGGGAGGCAGGAATTCCTCGACCAGGCAGAGGAAGCGCAGGGCCACCTCGCGGAGGTCGATCTCCATCTCGAAGGCAGGATCGGCTTCGCGGCCGCGGATGAGGGCAAAGATCCATGGCCGCCTTGCTGCTTCGCGGCCGATCATTATGCCAGCGGGCCGGGCTTCCCCCATCCACCGGGCGTATCCATCATAATTGCGAACATCACCGTTGCCCACCACGGGCACCGGCAGCTCGGAGGCGAGGCGTGCCACATAGTCCCAGCGCCCGGTCCGCCTGAATTTCTGTCCCTCGAGCCTCGGGTGGAGCGTAAGAAAATCCAGCCCTGCCTCTACAAGGCCGTCGCAGAAGGACCTGAGACGGTCATAGTCGTCCTCTGCCCCGATCCTGAGCTTCGCCGACAGGGAACCGCTCCAGGCTCCGCGCGCCAGGCGAATGAGTCCGGCTGCCTTTTCAGGCTCGCGCATCCATGCTGCTCCACCGCCGGAGCGCAATATGTGCGGAGCCGAGCAACCAAAGTTGATATCCGCTCCAAAAACGCCGCGAGTCGAGACCATTTCCAGGGCCCTGGGCAGGGGCTCGAGCCTGGTCGTAAAGAATTGGTACACAACTCTTTCCGGCTGCGGCTCGGCGTCAAGATAGCAACCGTCAAAAGAAGTGTGAGCGATAAGGCCCCCCGCACTCGCCATCTCGGTAAAGGCAAGGTCAAGGCCACCAAAACCCAGTATGAGCTGACGTAGCGCCCGGTGTGAAAGGGCAACCATGGGCGCAAGAATCAGGGCCCGCGA
Source organism: Spirochaetota bacterium (assembly GCA_037130415.1). Classification (GTDB taxonomy): domain Bacteria; phylum Spirochaetota; class Spirochaetia; order Treponematales; family Rectinemataceae; genus CAIJMU01. The sequence continues at coordinate 439 of JBAXTA010000393.1, read as the reverse complement.
AGGGAGGGCAGCTTTCATATGGCGGACAGCCTGGCGGAAACTCCCCGTGTTGTCGCGCACCTCACGCAGGCTCAAGCTTCCCGGCCGTCATTCCACCGCTACGATTACGTTCGAGGCCTTGATCACCGCATAGGCGGTTCCACCAACAGCAAGTCCCAGGCTTGCCACGGATGATTTCGTTATAACTGATACTATTTCAGCCCCACCTGGCAGTTCTATGATCACTTCGGCGTTGACCTCGCCTAGATGAACTCCCTTGACCCTGCCTTTGAGAACGTTCCTGGCACTCAGTTTCATGATTCCTCCTTGTTTCTGGAAGTTACGGATATTCACGCCTCAATTCAAGGGAAAGAAGCCTGTTAACCCGCCCGTGGGCGGCCCGATAGTCGGCGCAACTATCCCTTAAAGCATAATACCGGGTTTCTCGCTGCGCTAGTGC
>JBAXTA010000392.1:0-3559 GCA_037130415.1 Spirochaetota bacterium | reverse complement strand
CGCGTGCGGACCTGCGTCGCATCATCACCGAGCACAAGAACGCCATTCTCAAGCAGTTCCAGGAAGCCCTCCGCATCGACGATGTCGAGCTGATCTTCGACGATGGCGCGATCGATGCGATAGCGGACAAGGCCATCTCACGCAACACTGGCGCGCGCGGTCTTCGCTCGATCGTGGAAGCCCTGATGATGGAACTGATGTACGACATTCCCTCGATGGATGGCAGCAAACGCGTCCTCATCGATGCAGGCTGCGTTACCGGCGCGGGGACTCCGATCGTGGAGGTCCTGAAGAAAAGCGCATGAGCTTCCTTGAAGCCCTGAAGGGAAACTCCACGCTGGAACTTCCCCTCGTCCATGTGCGCGATGTTGTAGTCTTCCCCAAATCAATTACACCCATTTTTGCAGGAACAAAATTCGCCGTCGCTTCAGCCGACGAGTCGGCGAAGACGGAAAAGCGTGTGGTAATCTCCCTCCTGAAGGGAGCCCTCGACGACGGCAAGCCCGATATCGAGGTTCACGAGGTCGGCACCCTTGTCCGCATCATCCAGCAGGTGCGCCTTCCCGACGGCTCGGCACGCCTTTTGGTGGAGGGCGAGCGACGGGTGCGCATCAAGAAGACAGCCTACCGCAAAGACCACCTTGTAGCCTTTGTGGAACCCATGCCCGACGACTCCGACCTCCCCGACGACAGGCTCATGGAAGCCTCCCTGAAGCTGGCCCGGAAATCCTTCCAGCAGTATGCCGAGCTTGTGCGCAAGATCCCCCCCGAAACCCTTGCGGCCGTAGAACGGGTTGAATCGCCGCACGAGCTCTGCGACCTTGTCGCCGGGGCCCTCCAGGTGGGCGTGGCGCGGAAGCAGGATCTCCTGTCGCCCGAGAGTGCGATCGAGCGGCTTGAAGTCCTCGAGGCGACCCTCGAGGGAGAGATCGAAATCCTCACGCTGCAGCGGAAGATCTCCGGCAGGGTGAAAAGCCGCATCGACCGCAACCAGAAGGAATACTTCCTCCAGGAGCAGCTCAAGGAGATCAACAAGGAACTCGGCCGCGAGGGTGACGAGCCGGAGACAGTCGAGCTCGAGAAGCGGCTGGCAGCACGGAACCCGCCCCCAGAGGTCCTGGCCAAGGCGAAGAAGGAACTCGCCCGGCTGTCGAAGGTCCAGGCCCTTTCCCCCGAGGCAGGGGTTATTCGTACCTATTGTGAATGGCTCGCAGACCTGCCCTGGTCGGAGCAGAGCGCCGACAACCGGGACATAGAATATGTGAGCCGCGCCCTGGACGAAGACCACTTCGGCCTCGAACGGCCCAAGGAACGCATCCTTGAATACATCGCAGTCCAGCAGCTTTCCGAGCGGGCGCGGACGCCCCTCCTCTGCCTGGTGGGCCCGCCCGGCACCGGCAAGACCTCCCTCGGCCGCTCGGTGGCGCGTGGACTCGGGCGGGGCTTCGTGCGCTTCAGCCTCGGCGGCCTCCGCGACGAGGCCGAGATACGGGGACACAGGAAGACCTACGTGGGGGCCCTGCCCGGCAAGATAATCCAGTCGATGCGGCGTGTGGCCACGATCAACCCCGTCTTCCTCCTCGATGAGCTTGACAAGATGTCGAGCGACTTCCGCGGGGACCCCGCCTCCGCCCTCCTGGAGGTCCTCGACCCCGAGCAGAACCTGGCCTTCGTCGACCACTACCTCGAAGTTTCCTACGACCTGTCGAAGGTGCTGTTCATCGCAACGGCCAATTCGCTGCACGGCATCCCCTACGCCCTCCTCGACCGCATGGAAGTCATCGAGGTTCCCGGCTACTCCGAATTCGAAAAGCTCGAGATCGCCAAGAAGTTCATAATTCCCAAGACCCTGGCCTCGAGCGGGCTTTCCGGGCCGAAGGTCTCGTTCCGGGACGCGGCCATCCTCGAGGTCATCAGGCACTACACGATGGAATCGGGCGTGCGCAACCTCGAGCGCGAGATCGCGCGCATGGCGCGGAAACTCGCCAGGGAGGCCGTCACCGCAGGATGTGCCACCGATCCCGAACGCCTCAAATCGTGGTCGGCCACCGTGACTGCCAAACGTGCCACAAAGCTCCTGGGCAAGCGCCGGAGGGGGGATGACATCCTCATGGCCAACGGTGAAGCGGGTATCGCCAACGGGCTGGCCTGGACAGAGACCGGGGGCACCCTCCTTCCCATCGAGGCCTCCCTCTTCGCCGGCGAGGACGGGCTCATCCTGACCGGCAATCTTGGCGATGTGATGAAGGAGAGCGCCCGCGCAGCCTTTACCTACATCAAGAGCAGGGCCGCTGACTTCGGGCTCCCCGACAGCGGTTTCGCCCACCGCGCCATCCATATCCATGTTCCCGAAGGCGCGATACCCAAGGACGGCCCTTCGGCAGGCCTCGCCTTGGCAGCGACGATCCTCTCGGCCTTCTCGGGTCTCGGACTCAAGAGCGGCCAGGCGATGACCGGTGAGATCACGCTGACGGGGCGCGTGCTCCCCGTCGGCGGCGTAAAGGAAAAGATCCTCGCCGCACATCGGAACGGCATCCGGGTGGTGCTCCTGCCCGAGGGCAACAGACAGGACCTCGAGGATGTCCCGAAGGAAGTACTTGAGTCGACCGAGTTCATTTTCGCCAAGACCATAGCGGCTGCCGTGCCGAGCCTGTTTCCAGAGGGGAGCTTTCCCCTCAAGGCCGTCCCCCCTGCCGGAACCTCGCCTGCGGAGCCAGTCTTGCCCGCAGCGCTTGCCTCGCCGACCGAGCCTTCACCGACCCAGGCTTGACCCTCCCTGTCCCAGGGTTGTATCGTCCGTCCACGGGGTGGTCTGCGGGGAAAGTGCTTTCCGGCAGATCTGAGAAAATACCCGAAGAACCTGATCCGGATAATGCCGGCGGAGGGAACCATGCGTCACCGCAACCATACAATTGCTATCATCTCGCCCTTTGCGGAACCCGCGTCACCGCTGATCGGCCCGGCGTCGCGTGCTGCGCGGGGGGCGTCATCGGCAGGCGGGCTGGCGCCAAGGACGGCGGCCATGGCCTTCCTGGCGTTCACCCTCCTGTCCTGCGCGAAACCCACGAAGGACCTTGTCATCTGGTCCTACGACTCCTTTGTCTCGGAGTACGGTCCCGGCCAGAAGCTTGCCGGGCTCTTTGAAAAGGCGACAGGTGTCAAGGTGGGCTTTGTCTCGAAGGGAGACGGGGGCCAGCTTCTTTCGGCCCTCGCCTTCGATGCTGACCACCCGCAGGCGGACATCGCCATTGGCCTTGATAATCTCCTCCTTCCGAAGGCCCTCTCGCTCGGGCTCTTCGCGCCGTACCGGCCAAAGGGGCTCGACACGGTGGAGCGCGCGCTCCGCATCGACCCTTCCAATCGCCTTGTTCCCTTCGACTACGGCTATTTTGCGATCATCTACGATTCAGCCAAGGCGAAGGAACTTCCTACATCCCTGGCCGACTTCACGAAACCTGTATACGCGAAGCAGCTGATACTGATGGATCCACGGACATCGACGCCGGGGCTGGGCTTCCTCGGCTGGACTAAGGCCGTCTACGCTGCGGGTCTGACCGAG
>JBAXTA010000391.1:0-3572 GCA_037130415.1 Spirochaetota bacterium | reverse complement strand
GGACCGGCGGGATGGAATAGCGTCTGGATGCTGTAGAGCGGACTGGTGCCGATGTCGCCGAACACCACACCCAGGGCGGCCAGCACCACTCCTGCGCGCATCGCCTTAGCGGGCGAGTGGGCGGTTGCGGCCACATCCGTCAGCACAGGCCGAACTATCCCACAGCGCAGTCCCCTTTCAGACGGCCAACTGCTTTTCAGAGGGCGAGTCCGAGAGGCGCTACCTCACCAGTTCCCACCGCAGCCACCGGGCGGCGCGATCGGAGGGAAGGGCAGCCCGCGTCCTGGATATCGGCTGCGCCACCGGAGCCCTCCTGGCCTCTCTCCGCGATGAGGGCTGGGACTGCGCTGGGGTGGAGGTCTGTGTCCCTGCCGCCGACTACGGGCGCGAGCGCTTCGGGCTCGACATCAGGCCTACAGTCCTCGAAAAGGCAGGCTTTGCCCCAGGCAGCTTCGACCTCATCCACGCCTCCCACCTCATCGAGCACCTCAACGAGCCAGGTGCCTTCCTTGCCTGCGCGCGGAACCTTCTGGCCTCCGGCGGCCGAATCCTCATAACTACACCCAATATCTCGGGTTTCCAGGCCAGGTTACTCGGTTCCCGCTGGCGGAGCGCGATACACGACCACCTCTTCCTTTTCTCCCGGCGCAGCCTCGCGCGCCTCCTTTCAGAAAGCGGCTTCCGCATTCGCAGCCAGGTCACCTGGGGCGGCTGGGCTGCCGGCCTCAAGCCTGCCTTCCTGAAGCCCCTCCTCGATCCCCTTGCACGGCGGACAGGGCAGGGCGATGTGATAGCCTTTCTCTGTGAGGCCGAGCCCGAAACTGCAGCTGGGGCTTCCGCCGCGCATTCCGCCGTCAGCGGCAAAGACAAGGCGCCACCACGATGAGCAGCGACTACAGGGCCCTGATTCCGGAAAGGCTATCCAGTATCCGGGAGGGCATTGCGGAGGCCTCGGGGCGCTCCGGACGCGATCCAGGCAGTGTTGTCATCCAGGCTGTCACCAAGTTCCACCCCATCGCTGCGGTGGAGGCAGCCTGGGATGCTGGCCTCCGGAGCTTTGGCGAAAACCGCGTCCAGGAAGCCCTCGACAAGTTCCCCGGCTTCCTTGCTACGCATGCCGGAGCCCAGCTCGAGCTTCTTGGCCACCTCCAGTCCAACAAGCTGGGCAAGGCCCTCGGCCTCTTTCACAGGATTTGTTCAATCGATTCCCGGGACCTCCTCGGCCGGATCATCGAGCGGATGGATGCGCCAGCCACGGTGACGAGGGAGTTCCTTTTTGAGCTGCACACTGCGGAGGATTCCAAGTCGGGCTTCTCTTCAGAAGACGAGCTGCTCTACGCCTGCGAACTCATTTTTGGCCACTACCCAAGGCTCGAAGGCCGCTTGCGCCTTCGTGGCCTTATGACCATGGCTCCAGCTACAGAAGACGAGGCCGCGATCCGCTCTTCCTTCCAGAGACTCCGGCGCCTCTCCGAGGCGATAGGGACCCGTTTTAGCCCCCCCGATTTCAACGTGCTGTCCATGGGCATGAGTGGAGACTATCGCCTCGCCGTCGAGGAGGGATCGACTCTGGTCAGGATCGGCACTGCCCTCCTCGGGCAGAGGTCTCCGTGATACGGGCCCGTGCCGCGATCCTCGGCATCTGCCTTGCCGCCGTAGTGGCTGCCGGGGCCGGGGCCCAGTCAGCTGCCACGGCTCCCGACTGGGGGCAGCTGACACGGCGCCTCTTCACCGAGACCGATCCCCTCCGTTTCGAAAAGATAGCAGTAGGCAGCCTTCCCCTGTCACTGATGTATGTCGGCTTTGCCTTCGATATCGGGGACTGGCTGCTCAATGGATTCAGTCCGACCTACGCCCCCTGGCCATTCAAGAGCCTGACTGCCCCCGCCCTCAGCGACAGCGAAAAATATAAACGCCTTTCGTTGGCTGCCCTCATTTCCCTGACTGTAGCAGTCATCGATGCCCTTTTTATCCCCGAGGCCCGGGTTCGGAGGAGTTTCGAGAGCGGGAAGGATCCCTTTCCGCCTGAGCCTCCCACCCTCTCTGAGCCGACAGTGCCTGCCGAGATTCCTGCAGGGAATCCCGACCCTTGATCATCGGCGCACTCAACTTGACAGCACGATTGCCGGCCAATACAATTCTCAGTCGGTAGCATTGATGAAATCCCATATCGTGGTCTTGCAACAATCAGGTCGTCCCAGCCTCGAAGGGACGGTCAAGGCCCTTCGGGAAAAGCTCGAGACCTCCGAGCGTGAGGTGGTCGTGTTCTCGGCCCGCGATGTCCCTCCGCAGGAGATCCAGGCAGGCAGTGCCTTCATCCTGGCGGCGGAGGATATCGACGCCGATTCCTTTGCCGAGGCTGCGCGGGTTTTCAAGGGCGTCAACCTCTCGGGACGGCGGGTTGGCTATTTGGGCTATTCCGGGGCTGTCGTGGCCTGGCTCAAGGACCTCTCTGCCGACGCCGAGCTGTCCCGGGCAGTTCCCGACCTCATCGGTTCCACCCCCGACTCAGCAGCCCTCAGCGCCTTTGTACGCGCCTTCGACTGATTCCCTTCCAAGGACGAGCCATGCCCAGCGCAGAAAGCCCCGTTTCCCATGGTTTCAACCTGGATGATGCCATTCGCAAGGTTCCGGATTTCCCCAAGCCTGGCATCCTTTTTTACGACATAACGAGCGTCATAGCCAACCCCGATGCTTTCCGCTTCTGTATCGAGTCCATGGCAAAGCTGTACCGCTCCGAGCACCTTGACGCCGTTGCCGCCATCGAATCACGGGGCTTTCTTTTTGCTGCACCTTTCTGCGAGCGCCTCGGCATTCCCCTCCTTCTCGTGCGCAAGAAGGGCAAGCTTCCGGGGAAGACCATCAGCCGCAGCTACGAACTCGAATACGGCGACGCCGAGATCGAGATGCACGTCGATGACATCCCCGTCGGAGGACGGGTCCTCATCATCGATGACCTCATCGCCACGGGCGGAACAGTATGCGCCACAGTCGAGCTCCTCAGGGCAGGCGGGGCCGAGCCGGTTGGTATCTTTGCTGTCATTGGTCTTCCCTTCCTCGACTACGCCGCCTGCCTCGGCGATCTTCCCGTAACGACGCTGATCGAATACTTCGGAGAATGAAAGCAGGGCGCCCCGCCCCCTTCCCGCTGGGCAGCAAGGAGACATGGCCATGGTCCAGGCACTGAACCGCAATCCTTCATGGAAGGGCCGGAAAGGCCCCCTCGTGCTCGTCATCATGGACGGCGTCGGTTATGGCGCCTACCGCGAGGGCGACGCTGTCGCCGATGCGAAGATGGACGCCTTCCGCGCCCTCGAAGCCAGCTGTCCGCGCACAAGGCTCAAGGCGCACGGCAAGGCCGTCGGACTTCCCTCCGACGAGGACATGGGCAATTCCGAGGTAGGGCACAACGCCATCGGCTGCGGCCGCGTCTTTGCCCAGGGCGCCAAACTTGTGGGCGCCTCCATCGATTCAGGCGCAATGTTCGAGGGTGCCACCTGGAAGCGCCTTGTCGGCAACGTCAAGGTCGGCGGGACCCTCCATTTCATCGGGCTCTTCTCCGATGGGAACGT
>JBAXTA010000390.1:0-3573 GCA_037130415.1 Spirochaetota bacterium | reverse complement strand
TCGTCCAACGGCTCGGGTTCGGTGTCGAGCATGTCCGAAAGCTCGAGCAGGGTCTGTCCCTTTCCCTCGGTGGACAGGGACTCCCTATGCTGGCGCGGAACGAAGAAATCGACCGAGCGCGCAAGAACCTTTGATTTGCTCCCGGTGCGCGCCCCGAGGTCGATGCGATAGCGTGTCCCGGGATTCGGGATGTTGATGTACCACTGGCTGTCGAGATGCGAGATGGGAATGTCGAAGGAGCTTTGTCGATCCGGTCCCTCCAGCTGGGTGACACGGAGGAAGAGTCTTGGCTCGTCGTCCTCGATGCCGAGGCTGTCAAAATCAAGCTCTGAAAGTTCCCAGAATGCGAAGGTCCAGGAAGGGTCGCGGACAAGGGCCTTGATAGTGGTTTCGTTGTAGCGCATATCGGCGATCGACACTGAAGACGTGCCGGCGAGGGATTCGATGGAAAACTCGCCCGCCGAACTGTACTTGGCATCCTCGTTATAAAGGGGAAGCTTACCCGCACGATCCCTCTCGATCCGGTCGTCTTCAATGGCATCGAGTATCTCCTCGATTACGAAGATCCTTTCGAGGCCAGGGGGCAGGCCGAGGCCCATTCGATCGGCGATCGCCCAGATGTCGTCATCTGCCAGCGAAGCAAGGTTTTCTGCATCCACTGTTACATTCTGAAAAGCTTGATCACGTGTTGTCAAGCTGCGAGGAACATTCACGCTCCTTCGGCCTGTTCGGGCGGGCTTCCGTCCCTTTTCTGACGCTTCCTGCGTCGCCGTGCGGCACCCGAGGTCCTCGAGAGCCCTATTTCTTCCTGTCTGGCGCTGTCAGGATTCTCAGCCCCGCCGGTTTCGGAACGCTCGGAGGCGCTGGAGTCTTCGCCTGCGGGCTTTCTCCCGCGTTTCCGCCTGCGCTTTTTCAGCTGGTCTCCTGCGGCATCGTCCCTGGTTTCCTCGATCAGTGGGCCATCGCTGTCATCTGACCTTTCAGGCGGGCCCTTCTGCAGCTGTGGCCTGCGCCCATCGCTGCGCTCCGAGCGCGGCTGTCCTGTTCCGGTTTCGAGGCGCTTCCCTGCAATTTCCTTGGAATTATTATCAATGGCAGGCAAGGCCTCGACCCTGGGGCCGCGCTCGCCGCCGCCGCGTTCGCCGCGGCGCTGTCCGGACCGCTCCGGCAGCCCATGGCCTCGTTCTGGACCTGGTCGGTGGGGACGTTCGAGTGGGGACAAGCCCCGCTTCTTGAAGACCATCATCACCGCTGCCTCGAGTTCGACGCGGGGCAGGTTGAGGGGCGAAAGGAAGGACCGAGCTTCCCGAAGGGCTTCCTGGTAGGCATCGGGGCGGTCTGCGATGAAGTCCCCCCGCGTTTCGAGGAAGGCCCTGAGGAAATGTGCGATCAGAACGGCCATGCGGCGTTCGCGGCCGCCCTCGGCGTTGCGCGCGGCGTCGAGTTCGGCCAGTTCGGCCATGAAGGCAGTTCGGAAGGCGCTGCTCGTGGCAAGCTCGGTTGAGGCTAGCGGCACGATGTGCGTAAGCAGCTTGAACGCCTCGAGGCTCCGGATAATGTCCTCGCTCTTGCCCGAGGCCAGGATCTTCAAGAACTCCTCGGTCAGGCGGGAGGGGCTGGCCCCTGCTAAAAGGCCACAATCGCGCTTTATGGCCCACCTGGTCGTGAGTGGTATGCGGAAGCCTGTAGTCGCTGCGTATTTAGCGCAGCGTATCATCCGGACCGGATCCTCCTCGAAAATCTTGGCCAGGGGGATGACCGGCACGATACGCTTCGACTTGATGTGCTTGAAGCCCCCCACAAAATCGACGAGCTGCTCCTGGACAGGATCGTAGTAGAGGGCGTTGCAGGTAAAATCGCGGCGGAGGGCGTCCTCGTCGATGGTACCGTACTCGTTTCCCACCGAACCCAGGGCTATCGAACGGAAGGTGGCTACCTCGAAGATCTTCGGCCCTGCATAGACATGGACCAGCCTGAAGCGGCGGCCGATGACGCGGGCGTTCCGGAAAACACGCTTGATCCGCGCAGGCTCGGCAGCGGTGGCGATGTCAAAATCCTTGGGAGTACGACCGAGAAGGAGGTCGCGGACGGCCCCGCCGACAATATAGGCTTCCTGGCCATCGGCCTGGAGCCGTTCTACAATCCGAACCGCATCCGGGTCGACATGGCTGCGGTCGATGCCGTGCTCGGAGGCCGTGTAAACGAGGGCCCGCGCGACCGTCTTTCCGTCTTCAGTCTTTCTATAGCGAGTCAGCAATGAAAACCTCGGGGGGTGATGCCGGATTGAAAAGCCCATGCAGAGCCAGTGGCCGAAGCACGAACGCCTCGCCAGTATGAACGCCTCGTCACGCCATGGTCAAGGACAGCGGCTTGTTGACCCTTGGCACGCCAGCCCTCTATGATCCAGCATTCCCGGGAGGACCGATGCAGATCATCATGAATCTCTTCGATTTCATACTCCATGTCGATCGCTACCTCGTCCCGATGCTCCAGGATTACGGAGGCTGGACCTACTTTTTCATGTTCCTCATCATTTTCGCGGAGACAGGCTTTGTGGTCACACCCTTCCTGCCGGGGGATTCGCTGATCTTCGCCCTCGGAGCCCTCGCCGCGCGGGGGGGGCTCGACCTTGGCGTGATAGGCCTTGTCCTCCTTGCCGCAGGTTTCACCGGCAATTCGGTCAACTACCTTGTAGGCTTCATTCTCGGACCAGCGGTTTTCAAGTCGGATAAAAGCAGGATCTTCAGGCGGGATTACCTCGATCGGGCCCACGCCTTCTACAGCAAATACGGTGGCCTCACGATCATCGGCGGGCGATTCATGCCCATCATCAGGACCTTTGTGCCCTTTGTGGCCGGCATCGCCCGCATGAACGTGCTCAAGTTCTACATATACAACCTGGTTGGCTGCTTCGCCTGGGTGGGCCTCTTCCTCCTCGCGGGCTTCTTTTTCGGCCGCCTCCCCGTAGTCGAAAAGAACTTCAGCCTCGTCGTGCTCGGCATCGTACTGGTGTCCTTCATTCCGCCTGTCGTGACTGCGCTGCGCGCGAGGGCAAGGAAAGTGGCGAAACCCTGAAGCACTTAAAAAAAGGGTTCTAATCCAGGACCTTCTGACCAGTCAAGTCGAGATTCCTTCGCGCAGCCCTGAGATCGGCCAGGGCCAGTCGAGGCGAGGCTCGCAGCAGTCGGATCTCCGGGTCGTAGCTCAGTTCCCCGGAGAGGCGGTCCAGGACTTTCTTGGTGTGCGTGAACTCGATGCTACCCCAAATGCCGCAGCTGGCCAGGCTGCTCCTGCCCGAGGTCATCAGGGTGATCCGCTGGAGGGGAACCTGGGAGATGCAGCCGGCATCGCTTAAGACAGACTCCTGCGATAAGTAATTGAAGCAGCCCGACCTGAGTTTGGCAGCAATATGATAGAGTTCCAGACCCCGCTTATAGGCCACCCGGTCGAAGAGATAGATCCCCATGCTCGCCATGAGCGAGCGACCGCCGGCGGGGATCCCCTGGCGGTCGATCCACCCCGGATCGGTGCGGACCATGTCGAGTTCTGCCTTGGTCTGGGGCTTCTCCAGAA
>JBAXTA010000039.1:0-20376 GCA_037130415.1 Spirochaetota bacterium | reverse complement strand
CGCCTGCGGCATCCGGCCATGCACCCTTATTCGAGCACTGCATAAATTCGCCGGATGCCGGCGGCGGAGGACTGCTCTTTCTGGACGCGGAATTTCCCAAGGAGGCCGCTGCGCTCGACGTGGGGTCCTCCGCAGACCTCCTTCGAAAAGTCCCCAATTGTGTAGACCTTGACGGTCTCCTCGTATTTTTCTCCGAAGAGGGCGGTGGCACCCGAGGCCTTGGCATCGTCGAGCTTCATCATGGTCATTGTCACGGCAAGGTCGCGCCCGATCTGCTCGTTGACGATGGCCTGCACCTTCGCGACCTCATCGGCGGTCATCGGCGCTCCGTGGGAAAAGTCGAAGCGGAGTCGCTCGGAGGTGATGTTGGAACCCTTCTGGTTGACATGCTCGCCGAGCACGTTCTTGAGCGCGCGGTGGAGGAGATGGGTCGCGGTGTGGTACTTCGTCGAGACCTCGGAGGTATCGGCCATGCCGCCCTTGAAGAGCTGGTCAGCACCGGCGCGTGACAGCTCCTGGTGCTTCTTGAAGGCCTCATCGAACTCGGCCCTGTTTACCTTCATGCCGTTCTCGCCGGCGAGCTCCTCGGTCAGCTCGATGGGGAAGCCATAGGTGTCATACAGCTTGAAGGCGAGGCGGCCTGACATGACCTTGCTGGGGTTCTTGAGCAAGTTAGGCAGCATCTTCTCGAACTCGTGCTCGCCGGTCTTCAGCGTCTCGAGGAACTTCACCTCCTCGGCATCGAGGCCCTCGAGGATCTTCGCGCGGTTGACGTCGAGTTCGGGATAGGCCCCGAGGAAATTGTCGATGACCGCGGTCGCGGGCCTGACGAGGAAGGTGCCCTCGATGCCAAGCTTGCGCCCGTGCCGCACCGCGCGGCGGATGAGGCGGCGGAGCACGTAACCCGCGCCCACGTTGGAGGGGAGCGGCCCCTTGGGATCGCCGATGATGAAGGTGGCGGAGCGGACGTGGTCGGTGACGATCCTCACGGACCTGTCCTTCTCCTCGTCGCTCCCATATTCATAATTGGCTGCAGTGCAGATGGCCGAGATGACCGGGGAGAAAATCTCGGTCTGGTAGACGCTCGTCTTGCCCTGGAGGACGGTGACCGTGCGCTCGAGCCCCATGCCCGTGTCGACGTTCTGGGCCGGCAGCCTGACGAGGGTCTTTTCGTCGACACGGTTGTATTCCATGAAGACGTTGTTCCAGATCTCCATCCAGTTCCCGGGGTCGCTGCCCTTGTTGGAAGTCGCCGGCGGCAGCCCCTCTCCCACCCACCAGAATATTTCGGAGTCGGGACCGCAGGGACCAGTGGGGCCAGCCGCCCACCAGTTGTCGCTCGCCCCAAGATAGGCGATCCGGTTGACCGGTACCCCGATGGAAGCCCAGCACCCGGCCGAATACTCGTCGCGCGGCGCGTTCTCGTCCCCGGCGAAGACCGTAACCGAGATCCGCAGTGGATCAAGGGCGAGCCAGGCGGGGTCGGTGAGGAACTCCCAGGACCAGGCCAGGGACTCCTTCTTGAAGTAGTCGCCCAGCGACCAGTTGCCCAGCATCTCGAAGCAGGTGAGGTGGGCGGGGTCCCCGACCTCGTCGATGTCGCCCGTTCGGACGCACTTCTGGTAATCGACGAGGCGCTTGCCCGCGGGGTGGGGTTCACCCAGGAGGTAGGGCACCAGGGGGTGCATGCCCGCGGTCGTAAAGAGGACCGTGGGGTCGTTCTCGGGTATCAGGGACTTGCCTGATATCTCGGCGTGGCCCTTGGTCTTGAAAAACTCGATGTACTTCGAGCGGAGTTCGTTGGCTGTCAGCATGGTGGGCGATAGTAATTCGGAGGGGCGGCAGGGGTCAAGAATGGGCGAGGGATGGTTTTACAAGGCAAAACGACCTTTGAAACCCCGGGTGGCGACTGCTACGCCCCCTCCCTCCGCAGCAGGATCGTCCGTATCTGGAAGGGTCCGAAGTGGAGGTTCCCAGGATCGGCCGGCCCCAGCTCCTCCTCAAGGAGGTTGGTTTCCATGATGCGGGTCCAGCCCTCGGGCAGGCCGATGGCAGCAATTGTGTTCTTCCCCTGGCTCTCGTACAGCCGCAAGACCAGGCCCTCCCCCGATTCGGCGACCTTGATCGTATCGAGCACAACCGTATCGGGCGCGATCGCGAAGCGGGGCAGGGTAGCCGGGCCATCGTCCACGACCAGGGGCAGCTGGTTGAAAAGTGTCGCCTGGCGGACGACGCCTCCCTCGAAGGCGTCACCGGCGTGGGGGAGGAGGCCATAGCGGAAGCGATGCTCACCCCGGTCGGCCTTGGGGTCGGGGTAGAGGGGCGAACGGAGGAGGGCGAGGCTCACGAGGCCGCCCTTGACGCGATGGCCGTACTTGCAGTCGTTGAGCAGTGCCAGCCCGCGCAGGCCGTCGGAAACGTCCACGAAACGGTGGGCACAGACCTCGAACTGGGCGCGCTCGGGGCCCGTGTCATTGCGCGTGCTCCGCTCAATGCTGCCGAACTGGATGTCGCAGCGCACCTTGTCGAAAGCAAAGGCGGACCGGAAATCGGCGCGCAGCATCCTGAAGGTCTCGTGCCACTCAACCAGGGTTTCGAACTCGAGGACGCGGCTGCCCTCCTCGAGGATGGCATCCTGCACGATGTAGCTCCGGCCGTGCCTGTAGGTGGAGCGGCAGATGACACGGGGTCCGTCGACACTCGTCTCGATTGTACGCGCCAGCAGCACTTTTTTTGGCAGGCGCCAGTAGCCGTCGAGGATGTCCCAGGCATTGAAGTAGCGCCAGGGGTCACCGTAGACGACGAGCCTGTTGAGCCAGGCTCCGCAGCTCTCGAAGCCCGAGGCCTTGTCGATGAGGGACAGGAGACAGCCTTTGGGGGAAAAGCTTGCGCGAAGCAGGTCATTTTCCAGGATCTCGCTGCTTCCCGACTGTTTGATCCTCGTGCTGAAGGTAGCTGCGGCGGGACGGAGCCGGGCTGCGCCGTAGGCGGGGACTTCGGCCCGCATCCAGGAGCCGTCGACCTTCGCAAAGGCCTCGCGGGCAAAGGGCGCCTGGTTCACCAGGGAGGCTCCGCTGTCTGGCCTGCCCAGCTCCGACAGGATACGCAGGCCTTCGGCCTCTGCCTCGTTCCGGAGGAGGGCCAGGCGGGCGAGGCTCTCGAGGTAGACGCGCCCGACACTCGAACCTGGCAGGATGTCATGGAACTGGTAGAGGAGGGTCTCCTTCCACAGCTCCCCGGTTCGCGCGCGCGAGCTCGGCAGTCCCGCCATGAAGGCGAGGGCCTGGGCGTGCTCGAGGTCGTGGAGGGATATCTCCATGAGTCGGTTGGCTCGTTTCTGCCGCCCCTGCGTGGTGTAGGTGCCCTGATGCTTTTCCAGGTAGAGTTCACCACGCCAGGTCGGCAGGGCTTCGCGGAGGCGTGCGAGGCTCTCGAAAAAGCCGATCGCGCTGCCCTGCCTGAGCCGGGGCAGTCCAGCAATGGAGCGCTGGCGACTCACAAACTCGAGGTGGCCCTCTCCAGGGCCACCGCCTCCATCACCGGCGCCATAGACCAGGAGGGCCAGGGGGGCGATCCTCGCTTCGGGGTAGTGGCGGTGGGCGTGGCGAACGCAGAGGGGGGTCCCTCCCGAATTGTAGTCGCCCTCCGGCGGCATGTGCACGAGGACTTCGCTGCCGTCGATGCCCAGCCAGCGGAAGCTCCGGTGCGGGAACCTGTTGCGCTCGTTCCAGGAGAGTTTAATTGTCATGAAGTAGTCGATGCCCGCGCCCCGGAGTATCTGGGGAAGGCTGGCCGGGAAACCGAAGACGTCGGGCAGCCAGCAGATTCGCATGTCCCGGCCGAACTCCTCGCGGAAAAAACGCTTGCCGTAGAGGAGCTGCCGGACGAGGGCCTCGCCCGAGGGGAGGTTGGCGTCACTTTCGACCCACATGCCGCCCTGCAGCTCGATGCGTCCCTCCGCTACAGCAGCCTTGATCCGCTCATGCAGTTCGGGCCGTTCCTCCTTGATCCACGCGAACTGCTGGCCCTGGCTTGCCCCGAAGACATAGCCGGGGAAACGCTCAAGGTTGTCGAGGGCGGCCGTGAAGCTACGCGCGGCCTTGCGATGCGTTTCGCGGAGCGGCCAGAGCCATGCGAGGTCGAGGTGGGCGTGGCCGATGGCCGTGAAGACCGGGAGGCCACTTTTGTCGGGCCCGGGATCGGCCGCGTAGAGCTCGGGGGCGAGAACCCCACGTGCCCTGGCCACGGAAGCGGCATTGGGGTCGCCTAACTTTCCATCGCCCGGCGCCAGCACTGTCCAGGCCTCCTCGAGGATGGAACGGAGCCTCGCGGCACGAAGCCTGTCGTCCTTCCGCTTCCCCTTGAGGGCTGCGACGGCGAAGGCGAGGACAGCATAGTCATAATACAGACTGTAGAGGTCGTCGCGACGAGCCGCCAGGCGCGCGTGCCTGAAACGGGCACGGCCGAAGGGCAGGACGATCTTGCCGTTGAAGCCCGCATCGATCCAGAGATCTACCTCCTCGCCGCCCTTCGCGATGGGGAAGAGCTCCACAGTGGAGCGGCCGCGGCCAGTCTGCACGCGATCCATCCAGGTACCGACGCTCGAAACCGAGGCGAGGGCCTTCCCCTCCTGGTCGACGACAAGACCCTCACCGTCGAGGTCGACAAGGGCTACGACGTGGGCACCGCGCGCCGTTTCGGGAACTCGGCCGCAAAGGTGGAACCAGGCACAGGAGTATGCCTTCCCCCAGGACTGCCCCCGCGAGATCGGAGCCCACTCAAGCTCCATGCGTCGGTCGAAGGGCTCGGGCTCCGCAGAGACCGCCACGCTTGCGGCAAGTTCCACAAGCGGCTGGTCGATGCTCGCCTTGAGAGCCTGGATGCGCTGCCAGAGCCTGCGCTCCCTCAGAATGCCAGCTTCGCTTTCCATACTGATACTCTGGGGGCCCGAGGGTGCCGCGTCAAGGACGCGTTAGTGGCACTCCGGCTTCGACAAGGATTGGCTCCGAGGCTATTTCGATCCTGCCTGACAGCATGACAGGAGCGCCGGTCAGGAGGTCGCGGCCGGAGAGGCTGCAGCCGGAGGGCAGCGCGACGGTGCCGGAGAGGCCCCGGAGATTGAGGAGGGCGCTGACGGGCCTCGGGCCGCCACTCCGTTCGACGAGGACAAGGCCATCGGCAATCTCGGTCGCCGCAAAACGCTCCTCGCGGGCACGGATCGCCTTGGTCACCACATGGGCCCTGGTGAACCAGGGCCCGAAGGAAGCATCTCCCTCGGTCCAGGGCACAGGATCCGCTTCGAAGAGGGAGGGCCGCCTGGCTATGGCCAGCTCCTGTCCCATGTAGGCAAAGAAGCAGCCCTCGAGGAGCATCGCAAAAAGAGTCCAATTGCGAAGGATCGCGCCAGTCCCGAAGCGCTCGGCCGCGCGGGCCTGGTCATGGTTCTCCAGGAAGCGCGCCTTGACTGCGTGCGCGGGGAGCATGGTCTTCTGGAGCCTGAGGTGGTCGAGGTAGCGCGAAAGGGATGCGCGGCCAGCCCAGGCGGCTTCGAGGGCTTCGCGGCCGTCGTAGTCATAGCTCAGGTCAAAGGCTTCGTGGAGTTCCGCGTCGCAGGCTGCCGCGTGCCCCTGCCCCCGGAGATGCTCGATAAAGCCCAGGTGGACACTCTCCGCCAGCCAGAGACAGGCCGGGAAGCCGACCCGCTTCGCTGCCTCGATCGCACAACGCCTCCTCGCCTCGACCCAGAAATCGACAGGCACCATGCTCGCGACATCGCAGCGGAAGCCGTCGACTCCGAAACGCAGCCAGTGGATGAGGGTTTCGAAGAGGTACTCGCGGAGCTCGGGATGCGAGTAGTCGAGGTCGACGACGTCGGACCACTCGGGAAAGCGTGGCGCGGGCCTGCCGTCCGGACCCTTCCAGAACCACTGGGGGTGTTCGCGGCAGAGAACCGAGTCCGGACTCGTGTGGTTGAACACGACATCGATGATGACCTTGAGCCCCCGGGAATGGGCTGCGTCGAGGAAGCGCTTGAAGGCTGCCTCGCCTCCGAGGGAGGGCTCGACGGCGCGATAGTCGGCGATGGCATAGGGACTTCCGGCACTGCCCTTCCTGGCAACCCTGCCGACGGGGTGGATCGGCGTGAGGTAGAGGATGTCGAAGCCCATGCGGGCTGCCGCGTCGATGGAGGGGAGGGCTGCCTCGAAAGTACCTTCCACCGACCAGTTCCTGATGAAAACCTGGTAGATGGAAGCGGAGAGAAGCGACGATGGAGTATCGCGGGCCATGGTTCCTCCGGGCCTGGAAATGGCAGAAAGGTTGCGAACGCTGGATACGCCACCTATACTCTTCCATGAAGGGCAACTGCTACAAGATCAAAGGACCGGAAGGCCAGCTTAAAGGCAGCCGCAGAGGCCCCAATCCAGCCAGGAGGGTAAAAATGGATCAGATGGAAGAAGGCTGGAGTGACAGCCCCATCCTTGATACTGACATATTTGATGACATGGTGCTGCGTATGGAGGAGGTCGCCGTCGAAATCGTGCAACTCTTCCTAGCTGAGAGTCCGGCGCGCATGGTGATCCTGGCGAAGGCCCGCGAGGGCGGCGACATCGAGGGGGTCCTCGACGTGGTGCACCGTTTCAAGTCCTCCAGCGCCCTGCTGGGTGGCATGAGGCTTTCGCGGCTCTGCGGGTTGATCGAGATACAACTCAGGAAGGAACGGGACCTCGCGGGGCTCGCCGCTTCGCTCCAGATGGCCGAGGAACTCCTCGGACCCACCTTGGCCGCGATCACATCACGATGGGAAATGAGCTCCAGGAAGGCTTGATCAGCGCAGTTTCCGGGCAATTCCAGCCACCAGCCTGCACTCCCCTATCCTTTGCCAGCATTTTTGAGGTATCTTCACCCCCTCATCTACGGGCAGGCGCCCACAATGGCTGCGCCACCCTACTACCAAGGAATATGATGCACGAGTCCACGTTCGCGTCCCTCGGCCTTGCGGAGGCCCTACTTTCCGCCGTTGCCGCTGAAGGCTACACCATGCCGACTCCGATCCAGACGGCTTCCATCCCGCCCCTCCTCGAAGGGAAGGACCTCCTGGCCACTGCCCAGACGGGCACCGGTAAGACTGCGGCCTTTGCGCTCCCGATCATCCAGCTTCTGGCAGCGCGCCCCGGCAGGCCCGGTCCCAGGTCAGCCCGCGCCCTCGTCGTAGCCCCCACCCGCGAGCTCGCCGCCCAGATCGACGCCAGCTTCGAGGTCTACGGACGCGGCTCGCGCTGCACCCACGCCTGCGTTTTCGGCGGCGTCGGCAAGAGTCCCCAGGCCAAGGCCCTCGGCCGCGGCGTCGATGTCCTGGTAGCGACCCCCGGCCGACTCCTGGACCTCCACTCAGACGGCTCGATCCGCCTCGACCATGTCGAGATCGCCGTCCTCGACGAGGCCGACCGGATGCTCGACATGGGCTTTATCCACGATGTGCGCCGCGTGATCTCCCTCCTTCCGGAGCGGAGACAGACGATGCTTTTCTCGGCGACCATGCCCAAGGACATCGCCAACCTCGCGGCTACGATCCTCAAAAACCCCGCCCGCGTTGCTGTCAGCCCCGAAAAGCCGACCGTCGAGCTGATCGACCAGGTCGTCGCCTATGTCGAAAAAAGCGACAAACGCGCCTTCCTGGCCAGCCTCGTAGCATCAAAGGAAGTGGACCGCGCCATCGTGGTTACGCGCACCAAGCACGGCGCCGACCGCCTCGCGAAAGCCCTCAACGCGGGGGGAACCCCAGCCGCGGCCATCCACGCCAACAAGAGCCAGGGCGCGCGGACCCGCACGATGGAAGACTTCCGCTCCGGCTCCATCCGCATCCTCATCGCCACCGACCTGGCGGCGCGTGGCATCGATGTCGACGGTATCTCCCATGTGTTCAATTATGAGCTTCCCGAAGTGGCGGAGACCTACATCCACCGCATTGGCCGCACTGCCCGCGCCGGTGCCTCCGGCCGCGCCGTCGCCCTCTGCGACAGCGAGGAGAAGCCCCTCCTCAAGGCCATCGAAAAACTGATGCGGCAGAACGTGGTGACGGCATCGGGCCCCGAGTTCGATGCCGCCTACGAGGCAGCCAAGGCCGCCCGAGCCCTCGCACCCACGGCTACGGAAATCGCCGAGCGCGAGCGCGACCGCATGTACGAGAGCCGCGGCTCCTTCCGGGGCCGTGGCACGGGTCAGGGCAACAGACAGCGGGCCAAGGCAGTGGGTGGCAGTCCGCGTGCAGCCGACAGCGAGTATCGGAGCGGCAGCACCGAGCACCGAAGCGGCAGCACCGACCACCGAAGCGGCGCCGCCGACCACCGAAGCGGCGCCGCTGCCCCAGCCGGGCGCCGGTCGGCAAGCTCTGCAGGCAGCCCTTCTGGCGCACGGAAACCTTCAGGTCCCGGTGGGCCCCGCCCGCGAACGGGATTGGGCGGCCCTCCCCGCTCCTCCCGTGGCCCCCAGGGCAGGTCACAGCCCAGGCCCTGAGGCTGGCGGGGAACGAGATGGCTCAGGCCTGATCCCCAGGTTTTTCATGTCAGACCTGCGCCGTGCCTTCTTCCCTCAGTAGTGATAGCGACAGGCCAGGATATGGATATCCTCGCCCTCTACCCGATATACGAGCCGGTGTTCCTGGTCGATGCGACGAGACCAGCAACCGGAGAATTCGAATCGGAGCGGCTCGGGTTTGCCGAGGCCAGTGAAGGGGGCTCTCTTGATATCCCGTACCAATTCGCTAATCTTTCGCAGGATCGAACGATCCTGCAGGATCGAACGATCCTCGACCTGCCAGAAAAGGTAGTCATCCCAGGCGTTGGTATGGAAGACAAGCCTCACCCCTCAGCCACCATGTCGACCAGGCCACGCTCGATTCCCGGGCTGCGCAGCAGGTAGGACGTTTCCTCCACCGCCGCGTAATCCTCGTAGGAGAGGACCACGACATTCTGGCCATTGGGCCTGGTGACGATGAGGGGTTCGTGGAAGCGGGTGACATTGATGGCGGTCATGGTAGCTCCTGGAAATGCTGTACGTATTTTCGTACACTACCGTCAAGGGTTGGAGCCTGGTATGGCCTCGCGGACAGCCCTGAAGTGGAGGCAGACGCTGAGAAAACGGCTCTGCCCTTCAGGGTCTATCCCCGCTCCGCCTGCTGACGCCTTGGCTCGCGGAAACCCGGTGGGCCACGCCCGCGAACGTGACAGCCCTCCCCCCTCAATCCTTCTCGAAGGGCGTCCCCAGGGCGGCCGGCGGCGTTGCCCGCATCGCACGGAGGATGCCTGCCACCCGCTTCCGCACCTTCGGGGGCATACGCGCGAGGCTCCGCTCCACCCACTCCGCATTGCCGACATTCACGAGCAAGAGGGTCAGGATCATGAGGGGGAAGGGAGCGACCTGGAGGACCTGCGAGGGCACACCGGGCAGGACCGGCTGCAGCACAAGTCCGAGCCACTGGAGGAAGGCAAAGAGCCAGGCGCCAAGGGCAGCACGGAAGGGGTTCCATCCGCCGAAGATCGTAATTGCCAAGGCTATCCAGCCAATTCCGTCCAATCCTGAAATCGTGCCCTTCCAGCCTGCCTTGACCGACAGCGAGTACATCGGCCCCGCGATGCCCGCCAGGGCTCCGCCGAGGGCGGTGTAGAAATAGCGGAGGCGCTCGACGTTGGCACCGCGCACGTAGGAGGCGGCGGGTTTTTCGCCGATGCCCCGCAGCTCGAGCCCGGGCCTCGTCTTGAAGATGAAAAGCCAGGTCGCGATCACGAGGATGAAGGACAGGTAGGTCATCAGGTCCTGGGTGAAGAAGAGCCGGCCGATGATGGGAATCTCCTTCAGTACCGGCACCGGGATCTCCGGGAGGCGGGGACCGACCTGGCCCATGATGGGGTTGCCCAGGAAATACGCAAGGTCACGGCACAGTAGGGTAAGCACAAAGCCCACAGCCACCTGCGACTGTTTCAGCGTTATCGACGCAAAGGCCACCACGAGGGCCACGAGGGCTCCGATGACCGCCCCTGCGACAAAGCCGAGAATGAGGGAATTGGTGGCAACCGAGACGGCAAAGCCCCCCATGGCCGACAGGAGGATGGTGCCGTTCATCGAGAGGTTGATGACACCCGCCCGCTCGGAGATGGTCTCGCCCATCACGGCGAAGATGATCGGCGCTGCCGAGAAAAGGACGCCGGCCAGGCCAGCGAGGAGGATGGATTCGTTCATTTCGTTGCCTCCCCCGCAGCGGGTGCTTCTGCGGCAGGCAGCGGCGGCGCCGTGCCTGCTCCCGGCGGCGCAGTAGCGGCCGGCGCCATCGTAGTGGCAGGTCCGAGGAAGCGGTCCTTCGCGCCCTTTGCCAGGATCACGAAGAGGACGAGGCTGCCCTGGAGGACACCGGCGAGCGAGGAGTCAAGCTTGAGCACGATGGGCAGCTGGATGGAGCCCACGTTGAGGGCCGCAAAGAAAAGGGCCACTGGCGCTGCGAAGACCACATTGTAATTCACCAGCATGGCCACCATGAGACCCAGGTAACCGTAGCCCGAGGAGATCGAGGGGATCAGGCGGTGGTAGACGGCGAGGACCTGCATGCTGCCAGCGAGGCCGGCAAAGAGGCCGCAGAGGGCGAAGGCGGCCATCATGTGCTGCCAGGTCGGCACTCCCAGGACATAGGCGGCCCGCGCGTTCTTGCCGACCGCCTTCAGCCGGAGGCCGAAGTAGGTGCCCTGCACGAGGACAAAGACCGCCAGGATCGCCAGGATCGCGATGACAATGCTCGATGGAGACAGACGTGATTCGGGAGACAGGGTCGGCAGCCAGAGCTTTGGATCGAAGGGGAGGGTTCCCGACATCGAGGCGACGCCAGGGCGCTTCCAGGGTCCGAAGATCAGCCAGAGATTGATGGCAGTTGCGACGAAGTTCAGCCCCAGGCCTCCGAAGATCTCGTTGACCCCGCCGAAGGTCTTCAAGGCCCCGGCCAGCATGGCCCAGAGGGCCCCGCCCGCCATGCCCGCGATTATGGCAATTACCATGATAAGGGCAGGATCGAGGGCCGAAGCCTGGAGGCTCCGGAGGGCCCAGGTGGAGAAGACGCCACCGAGGATTATCTGTCCCTCGATGCCGATGTTCCAGAGTCCCACAGTAAAGGTTACGAGGAGTCCCGAGGTCACGAGAACGAGGGGGACCCAGGATACGAGGACGTTGGCCGCCACGTTCCAGGACCCGGCCGCCCCATGGACGATGTTGCCGAAGGCCTGGAGGGGCGGGGCCTTGGCCGCCACGAGGACAAGGGTCGTGACGAGGAAGGCAAAGAGGATGCCGCCGGCATCGAAGGCGAAGCGGGAGAGCCTCGTGTTACGCATGGGCGCCCTCCTTGGAAACCTCGGCCTTCTTCAACGCGAAGTCCTCCCAGCCCCTGCCACCTATCAGGCTGCCGAGGCGCTCCACGTTGAGTTCGGATGTATCGAGGGGAGGCGAGACCTTGCCCGCAAAGAACACCAGGACGCGGTCCGAATATTCCAGGATCTCGTCGAGATCCGAGGAGATGAAGATGACCGAGGTGCCCTGGGCGCAGCGGTCGCGCAGCTTGGCCCAGATGTAGGCGGTCGACTCGATGTCGAGGCCCCGCGTGGGATGCTCGACCAGGATCAGCGAAAGCTGGGTCCGGAGGAGGGCGAGGAGGGCGCGCTGCTGGTTGCCACCCGAAAGCGACTCGACGGTACTGTCAGGCCTTCCCTTTATCCGGAAGGACGCGATGCGCGATTCAGTCAGGGCCGTGGCCTTCTTGCGGTCGATGAAGACTCCCTTCATGCCCTCGGCGAGGATGAAGTGCTCGGTGAGGGTAAGGCCGGGCACGAGACCCGCTTCGAGGCGGGCGGCGGGAAGCCAGGCGACTCCCGCCTTGCGGAAGACGTGGTGGCTCTGGCCCGCCATGTCGGTCGCCCCCTCATCGAGACAGACCGAGCCCTCCACCGGCTGCGAGAGACCCGCGCAGGCCCCGAGGAGGAGGTCCTGTCCCGATCCCTCCATCCCCGCAAAGCCGATGACCTCACCGGCGCAGACCTCGAGGTCGAGGGCTTCCATGTGGAGCCTCTTGCCCTCAAGGGCAACGTTCTTGACCCGGAGCACGCCCTTGCCTGGCTTCTCGTGACGCCTTTCACGCTGGGGCAGCTCCTTGCCGAACATCAGCTCGACGAGTTCCTTCGATGAGAAAGGCCGGGCTGCCGAACCTACAAGCAGGCCCTGCCGGAGGACAGCGGCGCTGTCACAGAGGAAATCGACATCCTCCAGCTTGTGCGACACAAAGATGACCGTCACGCCCTCGACAGCCAGTTTCTTGAGCGTCGCAAAGAGTTTCAGCTTCTGGGGGAGGCTGATGCCGGTTGTCGGCTCGTCGAGGATGAGGACCCGCGCGCCGAGCCTGAGCAGCCTGAGGATTTCAAGTTGCTGACGCTCGCCGACGGTGAGGCTGTCCACCCAGGAGTCGGGGTCGAGGTCAAAGTCAAAGCGTTTGCAAAGCTCACGGAAATCCGCAGTAGCCTGCTTCCTTCCGATGCCAAGGCCGCGCGACTTGAAGGTACCACTCTGGGAACCAAGGATGAAGTTCTCGATGAGGCGGAATGGGGGAAAATCAAGGGGGTCCTGGTGGAGCATGCCGATGCCATGCCGTATTGAATCCGCCGGCGACTCGATGCTGACCGGCCTTCCGTCCAGGAGGATCTGCCCCGAATCGTGGGAGATGAAACCCGACAGGATCTTCATGAGGGTGCTCTTCCCTGCCCCGTTCTCACCAAGGAGTCCCTGGATCGTAGAGGGAGGAATGTCCAGGGTAATCGAATCGTTGGCCTTCAGCTTGCCAAAAGTCTTGGTTATCGCTCGTAGCTCGACCCGCATGGGCTGCTCCATATAAGACACGATATCGCGGACCCCATCCGGGACCGATGTGGAGACAGGATACTACAGCTTGAGGCTTGGAGGGGAAAAAAGATCGACTGGCGGTCGGGGAAGCCCTGACGGCCGGATCGACATTTTCCAATGAAAAAAGGGGCTGTCCGCATGCGGACAGCCCCTTCGGAATCAGAAACCAAGGCTCAGATGTTACTTGGAAACGCTCTGTCCCGACATGCCCTTCAGGAGCTGGGGCAGGTACCAGATCTGCTTGTCGGTGGCGACTTCCTTGGCCTTCAGGAAGGCGCTGCCGTCCTGGAAGTCGAGGGGGCCGGTCCAGAGGTTGAGGCCCTTGCCGAGCTCGCCCACAAACTTGTCGACCGCGGCGGCAGCGTCCTTGGTGAGGACGGTGCCTTTGACAAAACCGACGGGGGAAGTGTCAGGATTGTTGATGTTCTTCCAGTCCGGAGCATTCCACTCCCAGTGGCTCTTCCAGGAACCACCCATGGCCGACTTGGCGGCGACGGCGAAGGAGGGACCCCAGTTGAAGTAGGGAACGCCGAGGGTGACGGTCTTGCCCTCGTTGATGGCGTCCTTGTAGTCGTAGGCGACTGCCCAGACCTTCTGGCCCTTGGCCTGGTACTTGGCGGCCTCGGCGACAGCCTCGGTGGTGTCGATGCCGGAGATCACGACGTCATAGCCTGAATTGAAGAAATCATCGGCAACCTGGGTGGGATCGGAGGTGACGCCGGGGATGTTGAACCAGAAACCGATCCAGGTAACCTT
The DNA here is from genome assembly GCA_037130415.1 of Spirochaetota bacterium. Lineage (GTDB taxonomy): Bacteria > Spirochaetota > Spirochaetia > Treponematales > Rectinemataceae > CAIJMU01. The sequence goes on along the minus strand of JBAXTA010000039.1, from coordinate 6,696 downwards.
GAAATCGAGCTTGGAGATGTCTTTCTTGAGGTAGTTGACCCAGGCGTACTTGGCGCCGAGGTAGGCGGAGGCAGCCAGACGGCGGGTCTCATCGTTGATGAGGGGCCCGAGGAAGCCGATCTTGCCAGTCTTGGTGGTCATGGCGGCAGCAACGCCGGCTACCATCTTCATGTACTCCATCTTGCCCATGATGCAGACCATGTTCGGGAGGTCCTTGAAGTTCTTCCCGTCTTTCCAGGTCGTGTCACCGGAGGCGAAGATGACAAAGATGTCCGGATGCGCCGCAGCGAACTTGGCGGCTTCGTCGGACATGTCGTCGGAGTTGAAGATGACCATCTTCGCGCCCTGCTCGACGAGGCTCTCGCCAAGCTGGGAAGCCGTGGTGCCCGGGCGGTCGGCCGGATTCACCTTGTCGATGTAGACCATCTTGGTCCCCGCCACCTTCTGGGTGACGTAGGTCAGGCCATCATAGGTAGCCTGGCTCCAGCCATGGTCGTTGTAGGGACCGACGAGGAGGATGCCGACCGTGAGATTGCTCCCCGCCGCCGGCTGTCCCCAGGCCGCCGCACCCGCCACAAGGGCGAAAGCGAGGGCGAGGAGAATGAATTTCGCTGACTTCTTCATGCTGCTCTCCTTTGTGCCGCCCCCTGGAAATATGCGGATGGCGCGGCTGATCTGTGTTCGCTTTGGTATAGCAGCGAACAGCCCAAGCCACAAGGTAGGATCAGCAGCTATCGGATATTTCTGGCGCGAGCCAGGGGGAGTCTGGGAGGAAACCCTCGTCCGAGCCAGGGGTTCAGACCCGGCAGCACGAAGTCTTCAGCTCCTGCGACGGGTTCCTGCGTAAATGATCACTGCTACGAACACCGAGGCGAAGGCAACCATCAGGGCTGGCGAGAGGGCCTCGTGGTACAAAAAGATCCCAAGGAGGAGTTGCAGGCTCGGGGAGATGTACTGGACAAAGCCAAGCCTCTGGAGGGTGATGCGGTTGGTGGCGAAGGCGAAGGTCATGAGGGGGATGGCGGTGACCGGACCCGCCAGGGCAAGCATCAGGGTTGCGATGCCGTCAGGGCCGCCAAAGCCTCCCATACCGGCGAGGTGCCTGGAAAAAAGGAAGGCCAGCGCGAAGGGTGATAGGACAAGAGTCTCGACGGCAAGGCCTGCAACCGGATCGAGGGCTGCCTTTTTCTTGACGAGGCCGTAGAGTCCGAAGCTGGAGCCCAGGACCAGGGGGATGATCGGCGGCCTTCCCATCATGACTGTCGCCGCAATGACGCCGGCAGCCGCAATACTCACTGCTACGATCGTAAATCGATCGAGCTTCTCCCTGAGGAAGATCGCCCCGAAGGCTACGGAAAAAAGTGGATTAATATAATAGCCAAGGGCCGAATCTATGATATGGCCTGCGTTGACAGCCCAAATGTATACACCCCAATTAATTGTCACCAGCAAGGCGGCAAGGGCAGCAACCAGCACGCGCTTCCTGCTCCGCGCAAGCTCGGCGAGCAGCCCAAGACGTCCCGTCAGCACCAGGATCAGGATGCAGAAAGCCGCTGCCCACACGATGCGATGGGCCAGCACCTGGAAGGCTTCGATGCCGGAAAGGCGCTTCCAGTAGAGCGGGAAAAGCCCCCACATCGAATAGGTAAGAACCCCTACCAGCGTGCCCACAGATGATGCACTCCGTGCGGCCCGACTTCCCGATGCTTTTCCTATTCTCGATACCATGTGGCGATGATAGCCCGGCCCAATCGGCCTCGCCTACGGGAGTCAGCGCTGCAGGACAGTAACCAGCTTCGAAAGGTCGTAGCCGCTCGCCTTGGTCAGCTCCCGCATATGCGCAAGGGTAGCCTCGTCGAGGGTCGGACTGCGGGAAAGAAACCAGAGTTGTTTTCTGGAATTGTCGCCGACCAGGGCCCAGCTGTACCCGACATCGTCGAGTCCGAAGATGAGGTAATCGGCCTCGAAGAGCCCGAAAAACTTCACCTTGAGGGCACCTGGCTTCTCCGGATCGGGCACGCGGGCGATGGCACGGGCCACGCTGAGAGGACCATCAAGCTTGCCCTTGAAACCCGAATTGGTAACATCGATCCTGCCGTCGGCTCGAATCTCGTACTTCGCCGTTACACCGACCAGGTTGTTCTCGAAAAATTGCGGAAAACGCGCCACCTCATACCAGAGCCCCGAGTAGCGGACGGGATCCACCGTGGGGACAAGGGACAGGGGTCCTTGCTGGGCGAAGGATGAAAAGGAAAGCAAGGCTATGGCAAGGAAGACTAAGTATCGAGATGCTGATTTCAACAACATGGGAAACTCCTCCGATCACTCTCTGGAAGATAGCTACGCAGTGGGCATTGGCAAAATGCTTTGACAATCCAGCCCCCTTCCCCGAGCTGTACCTTTGCCCAAGTCAGATTCTACAGTGCAGCCATTTTTCTGCTTATTCCCGTCCAACATATGGAATTCCTGTTCCCGTGACCTAAGATTAATAGAACGGGAAAATGCTGACCCTTGGCGATTGTCCGGCCTTTTCGGGAATCCGGGCCAAATGGCCCTGCTTATTCGAGTGGGTATCATATAATGCGGAGTGAAGGGGTCAGACCCCGCAGGCCCGTCAGCCAGATTCCAGCCAATTCTCAACAAGCAATCCAGGGACTCGTGAGAACTCGCCAACCTTGTCGGTCACGACAGTCAAGCCGAGGCTACGAGCTTGGGCTGCAATGAGCAAATCATTGGGACCAATGGGCAGTCCAGCCTTCTCAAGATGCACGCGAATTTCAGCATAATGCTCCTGCATCTGCGGCAGAAGCGGCAAAATCTCGAGCGCGGCAAGCATAGTGGAGAGCCTTTCGGTCAATGCCGCCGAAGCTCTTTTTGCAAGTCCAAAGCGGATTTCGCAGGCGACAATGACGCTTGTGCACATCCGCTCGGCTCCCAGTGCCTGGAGACGTCCCAAAGCCCTGCCGTGGGGATCTTTTGCAAGGGCGGACAGGATGTTGGTATCAAGAAGATGTGTCCTGTCTCCCGTCATAAGCGGATATCATCCAAGGTCAGCAAGCCGATATCTACATTCAGCAACTCCTCATCGATAGGAGCCATTCCCTCAAGCACTTCGATCAAATTCTTGGGCGTATCTATCGGTTCAATAATCAATTTGATCCCCTCCCGATAGATGATCACTTCCTTGCCGGGCAATTCCATTTCCCGGGGAATCCGTACGGCCTGATTCCGACCATTGCGGAAAAGGCTGGCATGTCTCATCTTCAGCATATGCCAAGCATATGCCAACTCCATTGCTGGAGTCAAGGCGATTGCCTTAGGAATCATTACGGAGACCTTCGCCGTAGTGGCCCGCGTCGTAAAAAGCGAGTACCCACGGAGGGCCCTGACACTCGACGGCCAACCGGAACTTCTGTATCATCGAATCAGACCAGATCTGATCCGGTCTGATTGGAGTACGAATGATAGTCAACACGATCACCGACGCAAAGGCCCATTTTTCCGCACTTATGGCAAAAGTGCAGGCTGGAGAAGAAGTCATCATCAAGAAGGGTGGGACCCCAATCGCCGTTATCCATGCCTATGTCCAGGATGTACAGGAGCGCAAGCCTGGTGCGCTTCGTGGGAAGATCACTATGGCTCCCGACTTTGACGATCTGCCAGAAGATATCGCTCGGTCCTTGGGCATGGAAGACTGATAATGGACCTCCTCCTCGATACTCATGCCGTGATCTGGTGGCTGACTGATGATCCCAAGCTGTCGGTGCGGCAGAGAAGCGCGATCCAGGATAAGCGCAATACCTGCTTTGTAAGCTCGGCGACCGTCTGGGAAATCAGCATCAAGGCAGCCATCGGCAAACTGGCCATCGAAGCACACTACATGAAACAACTGCGTTCGGAAGGGTTCATAGAACTTCCAATTACTTGGGATCATGCGCGCGCGGTCCAGGAACTCCCACTCCATCACCGCGATCCTTTTGACCGGCTTTTGGTGGTGCAAGCGGCATTGGAGGGGATGTCCCTCGTCAGCAGCGACGAGAATGTCGCCAAATATGATGTTCGCGTCGTGAGCTGAAACGCCGTTGGCGCATTCCGCGCCGTCGAAGAGTGTGGTTGTTTTGGGGTCCGACCCTTCGCGGCCTGCCGATGCCGCTACGCTTCGCCCTCCACCACATAGGCCTCGAAGCAGTTGTCGTAGCCCTTTACCTTCACTTCGAGGGGCGAAAAGCGGAAGCGGTCGCCGAGCCTCGACCTTGTTTCGCCCGTCACAAGGATGCCTTCGAGGGGGGCATTGCTTTCCATGCGCTGCGCGAGGTTGACGGCCGAACCAATCACCGTATATTCGATGCGGGTAATTGATCCGAGATTGCCGACAATGACCCTTCCTGTGTTTATGCCGATGCGTACCTTCAGGTCGATGCCCGCCTTGGGAGCCCACACGCTGCAGAGTTCCTTGACCCTGAGCTGCATGTCCATTGCCGCCCGGACGCAGCGATCCGCGTGGTCGGGCTGTTCGAAGGGGTCGCCGAAAAACGCGAGTATCCCGTCTCCCATGAACTTGTCGACGGTGCCACCCTGCGCGAAAAGGATGGAGGCCATGGACTCGAGGTAATCGGACAGGAAGGCGTGAACCAGCTCAGGAGGCTTGTCGCTCGACCATTTCGTAAAGCCCGAGATGTCGGAAAACATCACACTGAGGTCTTTGTCGGCGGGCTTGAGATCGACCTTGCCCTCCTTGAGAACACGACTGGCCAAGGCGCGGGGAAAGTAGCGGGAAAGAGCGCTTTCCATGAGGGCGCGATCCTGGCGTATCTTGGCGAGGCGCAGGACTACTGCTGCTCCCCATGCACCGACAACCGCGACAAAGGGTGGGCAGAACCAGGGAACTACAAGGAACCACCACCATGAGACGACTGACCAGACCAGTACCAGCAGGGCCAGGGCAGCAAAGCCGGCATGGAGGCTCCAGGGAGCCCTTCGGCTTGTCACAAACAGGATACCAAGTATCATGAATATAATAACTGCCACTATCTCGGACGAGCCAGGCGAGCGGAGGAATGTGCGGTTGAGGATGCCGTTGAGAAGGCTTGTGTGGATGCCGGAAAGCGGGTAGATGGATTCAATGGGGGTCGGGCCGAAGTCCTTGTGGCTGGTTGTCAGGTCTGCGGCAATGACCAGGCCGTCACCCAGCGCGTCCAGCATTTCGCTTTCCAGGTCGACATCAGCCGCCGCTGCCACGACCTTGTCCATCGGGATGCGCTTCCAGCCTTTGTCCCAACTGCCAGGATAGGGTATCCATGCGTAGCCCTCCTCATCGACCGGGATCCGGATCGCTCCATCCTTGGCTGGCAGCTCGACAAAGCGCCCCGCGTCGATCGTGACCTGCGACGGATCAATCTTGAGCTTGAAAGCTGCCAGGGCCAGCGCCAGACTGGGCATGTAGCCGCCCTCCCATCTGAAAAAGAGCGCAGTCTTGCGATAGAGCCCGTCGCTGTCTGGCCGGACACCGATGTGGCCCAGGAAGCTGCTGCCCTTGGCGAGGGACAGGTTCGGAAGGAGAAAGGTTTCAGCAATTGGAATGCGCCCCGCGTTCTTGACCTTGGGATGCCAGAGCTGCTTCGTGAGGATCGCTGTCTCCTCCCCTGAAAGTTCCTTGCCGGTGAACTTGTTGGTTCCCTGGTCGATCGGCACAACGGCGAGGACGAGGCCATCCATCTTCGAGGCTGCCTCGACCATGGCGGCATCTCCAGCAGGATCAGCACTCCCCGAAAACAGGAAGTCCATCCCCCCTGCGAGCTTCCCGTCTCCAAGCACCGTGAACAGATCGGCAAAAGCCCTCCTGCTGTCTACCGCCGCTCCGAGGTTCCGCTCCGCCCTGTCGTTCAGATCAACTGGCATGATACGGGGGTTCAGCGGTAGCGGCTGGGAACTGACACGAGTCCGGAGCCACAGGTCGGACCAGGCCCGGTCCCAGGTCTGGAACAGGCCCGAGAGCGAAAGGAGAAGCAGGGCAGCACAGACTCCGAGCGGAATGAGCGTGGCGGGAGAACCCAGGTCAGTGGTCGAAGCGGATGGTCTTGACATAGGCGTCCTTACCCTTGAATTCGGTCATCGCTGCGTCGAGCAATCCCCGGTGCGTCCCGCCCATGGGGACCGGCTTTTCCGGCGCTTCGGCAAGGCGCGAGAGCGAGGTCTTGTAGGCCGCTATGGCATCCAGAAGTTTAGCCGAGCTGGCAGGCAGCCCTTTGAACAAGGCCTCGACGGAGGCCGGGGCTTGTGCGCCGAAAAAGACATGGAGTTTTTCTGTCCCGTCCGGCGGCGTCACTTCGAAGGCCTGGGTCGCTCCCGGAAGCATGACTGCTCCACCGCTTTTGACTGCGCCTATATAAAGCACCGCGAGTTGCCCGGCAGTGTCCTCGTAGAGCACGTCGATAAAGCCATCGGCGCCGGGGACAATGACCAGAAAAAACTTGTCCCCGTCATGGAATGCCAGGGGGCGGCTGAAGGGGATAGAGACTTCCTTGCCGGCTTCCATCTTGACGACGGCCATCTTCCACGGGAGGTCCTTGGTCTGGGCAAAGGCAAGAAGTGGCGTCAAAAGTGTCATCAGCAGGACGAGCAAGCCGAAGTATTCTCTTTGTTGTTCCCCGCCCGGCAAAATTTCCTCTTTCTTCCCCAACGTGCCAGAATAACGTA
>JBAXTA010000389.1:0-3581 GCA_037130415.1 Spirochaetota bacterium | reverse complement strand
TGCCTGGCTCGTGGTTTTCGACCGCACGCCGGCGGGCAGGAAGAAAAGCTGGGAGGAGCGGCTCTCCTGGGAGAAGCTCGAAACGGCGGGGGGCAGCGTGACGGTGGTCGGTGGATGAAAACGAGCTCCTCGGTGGGTCTTAGACGGCGTTCCAGCGCCCACTGACTCGCGAGTTTCACGCTACATCCGCTGGGGCATTGAAACACATAACCCTTGACCAATCGGGAATGGCGTCCGTAGTGGTCGCTCATGGCTACCTGGCCGACCTGGATCTGCTAAAACACCACTCGCCGCACGGTGAGGCTAAACACCGGCTGGCCTGAGGGTTTCCCCGCCTTTTGCTTCTTCCTGCTGGCTTCCATACTGCCCATCTGCGGTTTTGAGTGAATTTGAGCCGCTGGCATCCTGGATTTTGAAATCCTCAGGGAGGTTCTACAATGGCCGCGACGTCTCGAACTTGTTTCGCCCTGGCAGCGCTGGCGTTAGCGCTCTTTGCCACAGGCTGCACAGCGGCCGTAACACCGGAAAACGACACTCGGACCACCGCACAAAAGGCCCTGGACACGCTCGGCCTCGCCGACATCCAGTTCCCGGGGGGTGGGAGCAGCGCCGCTGTCACCGGCCCCTTCATCCTGCCGCTTGCGAGCAGTGACGGGCTCTGGAGCCTTTCGTGGTCAACGACCTGCGAGTACGTCACGAAGATCGATGCTACTTCCGGACAGGTTTTCCTTAATCTGCCCGATGTCATTCCTGCGGGTACCCAGGCGACACTGAGTGTCACAGCCTCGCCGAAGGGCAGTCGTGATACTGCGGTCGCGACCGCTACGGGCGCAACCAAGGACTTCTCCCTCACGCTGTCCGTTCCTGCCAGCGACACGCAGATAGCCGACGCGGTGGCCTCAGCGCTCAGTGGGAAGTTGCTCGACTTTTCGGGCAAGGACTCTGTCTCGAGCGTGAGCGGAAATTTCACCTTGCCCCTGCAAGGCAATTTCGGTACGGATATCACCTGGACCGTGACCGGCGATGGTGTGGCATTCGACGCCGCCACCGGCAAGGTATCGGTCGCTACGCCAACGACTGCCACCCCCGCACAGGCGACGCTCACCCCGACCGTAAAGAAAAAAAAGGGCAGCGCAGCAGCAGTAGAACCCGCAAAACAGCCCGATCCCATCATTATCACGATACCACCCCTCACCCCAGCCCAGGCTGTCGAGGGTGACGTTATCGCCCTGCCGGAAATGGTAGCGAGCGTGATCTCAGCCCTCCCAGGCGCGAGTTCCGACAACACGGTGGTGACTGATTTCGCCTTGCCGGTGAAGGGTGATCGCGATACGACCCTCACCTGGACCAGCTCCGACCCGAGTGTCTGTACCGTGGCGCAGACGGTGACGAGTTGCACGGTGGACATCATCCCGCCGACAACGGGAACTACGGAGGTGACGCTGACCGCGGTTGTGGCGAAACCGAGCGAGCCGACGCCCCCGCCGACGGTGAGCGTCAGTGTGAAAGTCAAGGTGAAGGCGCCGCCGGTCTACACGGTGACCTTCGACAGCCAAAGCGCTACGACGGCGGCGGATCCGGCGACCAAGACGGTGACCAGCCCCGCCACCACCGTCGCAGCCCTTCCAACTGCGCCTACAAAGACCGGCTTCACTTTCGGGGGCTGGTACACCGCAGCCGATGGCGGAGGAAGTCAGTTCCTCGCAACTACGACAGTCAGCGCTGGCCTCACGGTCTTTGCCAAGTGGAATGCCGGATTTGCCGTAAGCTATCTCGACGCCATAGACAAGTCGCTCCTTGCCACCCAGTACGTGACGCCGCCAGCCACGACGGTCGGCACACTGCCAACCATCACGAAGGCAGGGTTTTACCTATCTGGATCATGGCTCGTCTATCCGCCAGACTGGATGGACTCCACCAAGGATGCCTTCCTCGGGACGACCGTGGTCTCTGCGGACACCACCGTGTATGTCCTGCTGCTCGCATCGCCAGTCGTCACGTTCTCGGTGAACGGGACAACTCTTACGACAACGACGGTGCCAGCCAGCCTCACGCTCGGGGCCTTGCCGACTGAGCCAACACCTGCATCCGGCGCGCTCTTCGGCGGATGGAACAGCAAGGCCGATGGCAGCGGAACCGAAATCACGGCAGCCTCCACCATTCGCCAGAGTCAGACTGCCTATGCGATTTTCCTCACTCCCACCCAGGATTGGAGGAATGTGGCCTGTTCCGACGACGGCAAGTACCTCGTGGCCTGCGCCTTCCAGGGTTCGGTCTATGTGTCCTCCGACTATGGAGTCCACTGGAGCAAGCACCTCGACAAGAGCTGGTGGGGAAGGGTCGTGATATCCCGTGATGGCAAGACTATGGGGGCTATCTCAACTACCATCTACGATTCCATCTGGCTTTCGACGGACTATGGAGCCACCTGGGCATCCAAAGCTATGCCCAATAGTACCGGGCCTGCAGGAATCGCCATTTCCCCCACAGGCGACTATGTCGCGGTCAGCGATACGACGAGCAATGTACCCTATATGGGCGGGCGGGCCTACATCTCCGACGACGGCTGTGCGACGTGGAAGGTTATTCCAGATACAATCGAATCTGAAGCGCTCAAGGGACGGGCCGGAGCCCTTTTGTCCTTCGCGTACAGCGATTCGACATCCACCAAGGTTGGGATCGCCGTCCAGTACAACTCGCAGTTTGTCTTCTACCCGACGGTCGCCGGTGCCCTGGCTACCCACGATGCATCCACCGTCACGTTTTCCTATATCGCCAACCTGCAAAAGCCTGGTATAAGTACCTTTGTGATCCAGGATACAGGCACAAGCCAGTATTCTTTCGGCGTCAATCCGAATACGGGAACGATATTCGCCGAAAACTGGATAGCAGCCACCGGTTCCAACCTCAATGGCGCCGCGCTCGCAACCCAGCCTACAACCACGCTGACCAGCGCCAAAGGGGTCAGCGCGCTTGGTAGTGGCAGGACAGCCGCTTCCCTCGTAGCCTGCGTCAATGGCGGAGAAATCTACACGAGCAGCAATCGTGGAGGTAGCTGGACCGTACGGACGACAGCCCTCGCACAAGTTTGGACGGCAGTGGCCTGCTCGGGTGATTTTAGCCGCCTGGTCGCGGTCTCGGCTGGAGCTACAACAGGCTCGATCTACCTCTCAAGCAACAGTGGAGTGACCTGGACCAAACTGGCAGGCTTCTGAGTCGACCTAGCTAAAGAGCCCTGCCGCCGCCACCGAGGGAAACTTCTCCCTCGGTGGCGGCGACAGGAATGGCTGTGTCGCAGCCCGGCAGATTTCGGTGAAGCTCCCCTCAGAACCCTCCAAAACAGACAGTGGTCAACACAAGGTAACGATAATCGTTACCTTATGTTGACTGAAGAGAGGTCTCTCCCTATCCTCAGAGGATAGAAACCCCAACATGCACGCGCTACGGATCCTGGAAGCCTACCTCCACAAGCTCGCAAGCCCCACGGTCTACCTCTTTTCGCTGGCCGACCTGGAAGCGCTGGTTCCCGAGATCGGCCACCAGGCCTTCAAGATGACCGTGGGCAGGGCAGTGAAGCAAGG
>JBAXTA010000388.1:0-3651 GCA_037130415.1 Spirochaetota bacterium | reverse complement strand
CCAGAAATCGAAGAAGGATGCATCGCGACTGTAGGTCTCCGCGTAGATCCTCGTCGCCTCTGCGTCGGCCTTGCCCTTGAGGGTTTCCGACTTCTCGTAGGCCCCCGACAATATCGAACGTTTCTCGTTTTCGAGCTTGCCGAGCCACTCCGCCTTCTTGCCCTCGCCATAGCTGCGGAAAGCCTGGGCGATCTGGTTGCGTTCCTTGATCATACGCTGGTACACGCTTTCGGTGAGTTCGTCCGAGTATTTGATCTGGCGCGGGATGATATCAATTACTTCTATTCCGAACTGCGGCATGATCGGCTTCACGCTTGCGAGCATCTCGTTGGACAGGCGCTGCCGGCCCTTCTCAATGTTTTCATGCTGGATATCGCTCTGCATGAGCTGGTCGAGGGCGGCCGAGCCTTCGGAGTCGCCTGCCATGAAGCTTTCCTTCGGTGCGGTCTTGGTCAATTCATTGGTGTTTCGGACCGCCTCGCGCAGGTAGTTGCCCGAGATGACGGTACGGACGGCGCTGTCGATGACATCGTCGAGCCGTCCATAGGCGTTGTCGAGGCTGCTTACCGATTCGTAGAATTTCGAGGGGTCGACGATCCTCCAGCGCGCGGTCATGTCCACCCAGATGAACTGGTTCTCCTTGGTCTGGATGCGCTCGGAAGCTCCGTCCCAGGGAAGGATCTTCTTCGGGAATTTCACCACGACATCAAGGAAGGGGGACCGGAGCTTGAGGCCAGCGTCGGTGCTGCTCCCCACGATCTTGCCGAGCCGGATTACGACCGCCTGCTCGCCTTCATTGAGCACCCAGAGGGGGCCCATGGCGACAAAGGCCACAGCCAGTACGACGAGGGCGGCTATGATTGCCATTAGTCCCTTTTTCATTGTCCACCCCCCACATTCCGGTCCATGTTCTTCATCGGCAGGAAATTCGGGAGCGACTTGTCGATGAGGTCGACGTTCTTCGCGTCCTTGAATACTTCTTCGATCATCTCGTAGTAGAGCCGCTGTCTCGTGACATCGGGCGCCTTCCGGTACTCCTGGAGCACCGAGGCGAAGCGTGCAACGTCGCCCTTGGCCTGGTTGACCCGCTCGGTCGCGTAGCCCTGGGCAACTTCTGTCATCTGGTCACCCTGGCCCCGGGCCTTGGGAATCTCTGAATTGTAGGCTTCCTTGCCCTCATTGATGAGGCGGTTCATGTCCTGGATCGCCTTGTTGACGTCCTCGAAAGCCTCCTGGACGCCCTGGGGTGGGGTGATGGTCTGGAGCTGCACCTGCGTGACCTGGATGCCAAGTCCAAAGCTTCCAAAAGTCGTGTTCATGTGCCTGACTGCGATATCCTGGATCGCCTGCCGCTCGGGGCCGATGACGCCGAGGATGCTTCTGTCTCCTACGAGCTGGTTGATGACTGATTGCGAAATGTCCCGGATGGTCTTGTGCCGGTCCTGGAGGTTGAAGAGCCAGGCCCGGGGATCGACAATTCGGTACTGGATGATCCATTCCACATCGACGATGTTCAGGTCACCGGTGAGCATTGTCGACTCTGCGGGGTATGCTTCCGTCGTGTAGGTAGTCTGCGGCCCTGTCTTTTCCGAGCGGAATCCGAACTGCTCGGTCTGGACCACCTCGGTCTTGACCAGGAAACTTTGCTGGATGCCGAAGGGAACCTTGTAATGCAATCCCGGATCGGCGACGTAGGTGAACTTCCCGAAGGTCGTCACGACTCCGCGCTCTGTCTGGTCAACGATGAAAAAGCTCGTTCCCAGAAACGCGAGGGCAATCACCGCAACCAACGCGATGATTACGTACGACACCCGGAAGCGCGGCAATCCGCCTCCTGATTTAGCCACTCTGGCCTCCTTGTATTGATGAACCGTCCTTGTCAGGCGCGGCTTTGTCTCCTGAATCTACTGATAGAATGAAATTGGCGCGTTCGAGCGCATCCTGAAGGCACTCGGCTCCGAACTGTGTTTCAGCTCTTTTGCAAAAAATCCCGGGAAGAGGAGCGCGGATTTCTTCTGGCAGGTCATGGAATGGCCTTTGAGCAAATCGTAGCCTGAAAGAATGGAGGAGGTAGCCACCTTCATGGGCAGCCCCCCCGTACTTCCTATCCCCAATCAAGGAGAATCCATGCAAGGAAGCCTGGGCCCGTATCTGGTGAGTTCTCCCGGTCGCAATTCGTACCAGGACGAGACTCGCTGCGGCTGTCGCAAGGAGGGGATCAACTCGGGTCACCGCGATTCCGAGCTCGTCACCATCGATTTCAAGGGCGGCCCCCGTGACTCCGAGATTACGATCCCTGGCCAGTGCATCTTCCCAGGTAGCCGCTTCCTCGAACCGGCCGGAAAAGACAGCGAGGTAAGTCTTGAGAAGGCCGCCACCAGCCAGGAGGGCCGAAAAAACCCTGGCACCACGAGAGCTTAACGGGAAGGTCATCAAGCCGCTCGTATTGCGATCGAGTCGGTGGAGTGGGCCTGGAGCAAAGGAGAGGGAGGATTCAGCGCGCGACAGGATCCAGGGCCTAGCCATTTCGTCGAGGCTGCCTTTCCCATGGGCCAGCATACCTGCAGGCTTCGAGAAAAATGCCAGATGTTCGGTCGCGAGGACAAGACAATCTGGAGCTGTGGCATAGGGCATTGTCTTGGGATTCTCCGTATTCGCTGGTTTGGCCGAGCTAGACAAACCCCTGTCGACACGAATCATGGATCCTTTCAGAAGGCGGGTTTCGGGCTTCGCAATGCGACCATCCACCCGGATCCGGCCAATGCGGAGGGCACGGTAGATTTCCGAAAGGCTTGAGTCGGGCATCATGCGCCTGATGACGCGGTCAAGCCGTCTTCCCGCGTCATCGGTCCCTGTACAGTACTCGTTCCATGGCAACACGATTCATAGTAGGATGCGCCAAGCATATTGACAAGGATGGCCGCGCCGAAAGAAAATCAGTCAATGTGGAACAATGTCGACCACTCGGCAACCTCATTGCTCTCGAATCCGGTTTTCCTGTCCGCTATCTGGAGCATGTTTTCGGCACAGTTCGTCAAAGTCATTGTAAATATTTTCAGGTGGAAGAAATATTCATGGCATGACGCCTTTGCCACCTTCCTCTGGAGGACCGGCGGTATGCCTTCCAGCCATAGTTCACTTGTTGTTTCCCTTGCGACCTCGGTCGGGATCGTAGAAGGTCCCGGTTCCAATATGTTCATAATCACGACTTTTGTCGCGCTCATAGTCATCCGGGATGCAATGGGTGTTCGCAGAGCCGCAGGGGTGCAGGCCAAGTCTCTCAATTCACTCGGACGCCTGGTCTCCAGCCGCTTTGATATGCATTTCACTCCAGTCAAGGAAGTTATGGGCCATACTCCCTTCCAGGTCCTGGTGGGAGGGGTGCTCGGTTTTTTCACCGCCATCGCTTTCTGCACCCTGTAACCTGTTCAGAAAAGCGCCCGCTTGCGCCATTGCCCTTCATCCTGTATACACTTGGCATGGTCTCGGCACTGCTAGGCGCAACCCGGCTCTGGAACGGGAAAAGAAAGGGGAGGGGTTCCCTGAACGAATGAAAGCCCAGTCAACCTATAGCAATATGCGGCTCTTGCTGGACGAAAAGCGAGTCTTGGATCGCCCTGCTACCATCCCCAATGCATACCTCCCTGCAAC
>JBAXTA010000387.1:0-3659 GCA_037130415.1 Spirochaetota bacterium | reverse complement strand
CGGGAGGCAGGATGGCGGATTGCGCCATCGAGGCTTCGGGCAGCGAGTCTGCCATGGGAGACGCCCTGCACTCGGTACGAAAAGGCGGAAGGGTGGTCTTCGTGGGGATGGGCAAGGAAGAACAAACCATTCCCCACGCCGAGATCCTCCGAAAGGAGCTTGTCGTCCAGGGTATCTATCGCTATGCCAATGATTTCAGGCCTGTTATAGAACTGCTCAGTGTGGGGCGGCTGAAAGGCTTGCCCTGGGTCTCCCACCGCATGCCGCTTGCGGACATCGTAAGGGCCATGGAACTGGCCAACGACACTGCGGCGGAACCACTCAAGGTAGTCGTTTATACATAAGGAGATTACCATGTCTGACAGCAAGTTCAGGAGCCGCCTTCACGAGATGACCCAGACCGGCCCAACGGTCCTGTGGAACGATTCCAGCGCGCTCCAGGAATTGGCGACTTCGATCGAGATGAACGGGACGGTCGGGGCGACCTGCAACCCGGTAATTGTGCTGTCGGTCCTCAAGAAGGAGTGGCCAGCCTGGAAGGAGAGGATCCCCCAACTTGTCCGCGAGATGCCGATGGCGAATGAAGAAGAGCTGGCCTGGGTCATTGTGGAGGAAATGTCACGGAAGGCCGCGGCACTGCTGCTGCCGACCTTCGAAAGGGAAAAAGGCAGGAACGGACGCTTGTCCATCCAGACCAATCCCAAGTACTACCGTAACCCCAAGGCCATGCTTGAGCAGGCCGAGCATTTTTCGAAGCTCGCTCCCAACATGATAGTGAAGATCCCCGCAACGGCTGCCGGCATCCAGGCCATGGAAGAGGCGACCTACCGTGGCGTCAGCGTCAACGCCACCGTGAGCTTTGCCCTGCCCCAGGCTATCATGGTGGCAGAGGCTATCGAGCGCGGCCTGAAGCGCCGCGAGGCCGAACATAAGGACATAGCTACAATGGGTCCCGTCTGCACCCTGATGGTGGGCCGCCTCGACGACTCGTTGAAGGTCACTGCGGAAAAGGAAGACATCATTTCAAACCCAGGGATCTGCGATTGGGCAGGCGTCGCAGTCATGAAGAAGGCCTACCGCATCTACAGGGAACGCGGCTATCGGCTGCGTCTCCTGTCTGCGGCTTTCAGAAACCATCTGCATTGGAGCGAATTCATCGGCGGCGACGTGGTGATCTCTCCTCCCTTCGAGTGGCAGCAGCGTTTCAACGCCTCCGATGTGAGGGTGGAGAACAGGATGGACAGGCCCGTTGCGCCGGAAATCGTGGCCGAACTGGAGCTCAAGTTTGCAGATTTCCGCCGGGCCTACGACGAGAAGGGCATGACTCCCGCAGAATTCGATGGTTTTGCGCCGACCCGGCGGACCCTGCGGCAATTCTGCAAGGCGACTGACGACCTTGTGGCCCAGGTGAGGGACATCCTCCTGGTCAATCCGGATAATTGACTGCGGCACCAGCATTCTTTGCATGGAGAAGGCCTTGTCGGAACTCGAAATAAGCGTGACGGAAAGCATGGATTCCACTACGGTCTCGATGCCGGATCCCCTGTGCGAGCCTCGCCAGTGGAAGAGATACAGGAAATGAACCGACGTAGCATGGTCCTGCACCCTGCTATCACGCTGTATTGAATCCGCTTCGCGGGCAAAGTGTCGTTACTTGACCGCAAGTACCGACATATTGGAATCCAGGTCTTTTGATGGTAGCTCTGGACATTCGCAGGCCCTTTGAGACCTCGCCCATACAGCAAACCCGGAACCTAGAGTCTGCTGGGTGGAGCCGAGCCGAGCTTTCCCGGCTGACGAGCCGGGGCCTGATCAAGCGGCTCAGGCGGGGTGTCTATTGCCTTCCTGACTATCGCCAGAACGAGGATGGTGATCTTCTCATCGTAGCGAAGCGTAATCCTCTGGCACTCATGTGCCTGCTTACCGCCCTGCGACTCCATCATCTCACGACTCAAATGGTTTCCGAGATCTGGCTTGGCTTGCCAAGCAAGGCTCGCGTGCCTCGACTTGAGTATCCAGCATTGCGGGTGATCCGCTTCAGTCCCGCATCGCTCGCCTGGGGGGTCGAGACGAGACTGATTGAGGGTATCCCACTTCGCATTACGAACATCGAAAGGGTGGACATGACGGCAGGCGAGGCGGTTGAGGTCGGTGCCGCTGTCAATAATGCGCAGAATGACGAAGGCATTCTGCGACGCCAAGCGCGTAGCGCTTGGCGAGGGCTCGACTTCTGACGAAGGTCTACGAGGTGGATCCCTTCCTCTGCCCGGAGTGCGGGGGAAAGATGACCGTTATCGCGGTGACCTACTCACCCGCGGGTGAGTTGGATCCGTCGGAGATTTCGGGCGGCGCATTTTTTGCCCCAACTGCTCGAAATATAACTGCGAGGGCGGCGATTGGGAGCGAGCTACATCGATGAGGGAATCGGTGGGCAGTGAAGAGGCCTCACAACAAGGCTGCGAGAGCTTGCCGTGCTTCTCTGACTGCAGCGATCGCCTTGATCGCATCCTGTTCCTCGAGAGGGACGTGCGAAGGGTAGCGGACCACGACGGCAAAATCATTCAAGCTGAGAAGCCTTGGTTCGAGCGAAGCTACAGATGGTGCCAGCACGAGGACTAGATCGAGTAATTCAAGGAGATCATGGGTCCGTGGAATTTCCAGACGCTGTTTTGCAAGGACTGCCTTCAAGGTCTTTCCACGGCCTGCTGGCAGTGAAAGCATATCACCTCAAGCGGCATAGGACGCATCCCGAAGAGCTAGCGGGCACTTGCCTCGTCCTGGTTGGCGAGCTCTATCCACTCGCCAACAGGGTCGATGCTCACAGGGAGACGGCCTCCCTCTGGAGCCGCAACTCGAAACTCGATCCAGCTGCGCTATACGCCTCCCATTCCTCTATCGAATAGGTGACGATATCCATTGCACCTTTGTGGATCGGGCGGGAGATTCTCCGTGCCGTTCTCATGACTTCGAGTTTCCTTCCGGGCATTTCATCGAAAAGGAGGCAGAGGTCGAGATCGCTCCCTTCCGCTTCCGACCCTCGGGCGACGGAGCCAAAGAGAAGAATCGCGGAGGGCTTTAGCTGCTCACGGAGACGCTCCGCAATGGAATCGGCTTTTTCCCTCAGGCTTGTTTTCATGGCCTAATAGTACCAGCGGGGTCGTGGGTTGTCCATTCGGTTGAAACGAGACCTTTGCGAAAGGGACCTTCTCAGCATCCCGTCAAATTGTATCACTCGCATAGAAGGAGCCCGCCCAAGCCCGCTGAAACCTTCCCAATCTGCGCCTCCGTGGACATCCTCTTCAGAAAGAATAAGCAACTCTGGCTTTGTGAGGATTGCGCCACTGAATGGTCAGCCGAGCTCGAGCACCCTTACCTCTGCATCCTCTACTTCTACGGTCGCGACGAGCACGCGGCGATGGTGAGCGGGTCTCCTTCATGTCGCGCACCCACTCCTCCCCCCTTATCGAAGTAGTCCTTGAGGAATGGCGCGATGACGAGGCCGGAATTGGCCTGTTTGATGAAGTGCCCCCGGCTCGCCTTCGCCATCCTGGCTCAGGCTTCCGAGGCCGCGTAACACTCGCTTCGCTCGTTAGGCTTCGCTCCGCGCCTAACGCCAGAGTTCTATCCTGCAGAATCCCGTCAACACCGACAAACGTCGA
>JBAXTA010000386.1:0-3677 GCA_037130415.1 Spirochaetota bacterium | reverse complement strand
GACTTGATCGCCCTTGTAACCGAGTAGTATTCCACGGCGTCACGGACCTTGGCCTTGCGCCTGATGCCCGCCGTGTCGAGTACGCGGAAGGCACGCTTCTTCGCGGTGAAATGCCCCTCGACCGGATCGCGGGTGGTTCCGGCTATCTCGCTCACGATGCTTTTGTCCTCGCCCAAGAGCCTGTTGAGGAGGGTCGACTTGCCGGTGTTGGGCTTGCCGAGGATGGCGAGCCTGATGGGTGCCCGATCGATATCCACCGCTCTTGCCTTCGAGAAATCGAGGCGGGCTATGATCTCCTCTTCGAGCTCGTCGATGTTGCGCCCATGTTCGGCCGAGACGAAAATCATGCCGCGCCCATCTTCGGAGCTGCCAAAACCCCAGCGCTCGTGGCCCCAGGCCATGCTGTCGCGCTCAGGGCTGTCAGCCTTGTTCACGACCAGGAGGACCTTGTCGGTCCAGCGGCGGAGGAGCTGGCCAAACTCCTCGTCCTCAGGCGTCACTTCCCTCGCGTCCACGAGGAAGATCACGAGGTCTGCGCGCTCGAGGCTCGCGAGACTTTTCTCGACCACGAGACCGTCGAGACCTTCCCGCTCGAGCTTGAAGCCGCCAGTATCCACGAGGCGGAAGCGCTTCCCCGAATCACGGAGGAGGCACTCGGCCTCGATGGGATCGCGCGTGACGCCGGGGGTCGGATCGGTGATCGCCCTTCGCTTGTGCAGGAGCCTGTTGTACAGCGTCGACTTCCCTACATTGGGCCTTCCTGCGATAACCACTACTGGCAATCCTTCCCAGCGCACCCTTCCGGCTACCGGCGCCTCGAGGGTCTCTATGGTCTCGATCGTATCGTTCATTTCTTTCCATTCGCGGGTCCCGCTTCCCCGCATGCCTGCGGGTCAATCGGGGCTTGGCCCCTGGTCCGCGGAGCATTCGCTGCCGCGTTCAGACAAGAGTCCGGCAAAGAGTTCATCCAGCCTGGAGCCGATGGCCTTCGCGCTTCCAAGCCCCAGGACCTCGTCCGCGACGGCGCGGGCCTCGACTGTGGTTACGGAGCGGATCAGCTGCTTCACTGCCGGAACCGAGGGGCTGGACATCGAGAATTCTCCGAGGCCCATGCCCAGGAGGAGGAGGGCCGAGGCGGGGTCGCCCGCCATTTCGCCGCAGAGCCCGACAGGGATGCCCGCCGCCCGCCCGTTCCGGATGGTCAGGTCGATCAGGCGCAGCACCGCCGGGTGGAGGGGGTTGTGGAGCGCCGCCACGCGTTCGTTGCCGCGGTCTACGGCGAGTGTATACTGCGTGAGGTCATTCGTACCAATTGAAAAGAAATCGCATTTTTTCGCAAGGAGGTCGCTCGTGAGGGCAGCCGAGGGTACCTCTATCATGATGCCGGCTGGCAGGGAGTCGGACATGGCCTGACCGCGGCTCCGACACTCGCTCCGGGCCTCCTCGAGGAGGCCAAGGGCTGCTTCGAGTTCCTCGACCGTGGAGATCATCGGAAACATGATCCGCGCACTCCCGTGGACCGAAGCGCGGAGGATGGCCCTGAGCTGGGACATGAAAACCTCGGTGCGGGCGAGGCAGAAGCGGATGGCCCTCCACCCAAGGAGGGGGTTCTTTTCACCCGTGGCCCCAAACTCGGGAAGAATCTTGTCCCCACCGATATCGAGGGTCCGTATCGTGACCGGATGCTTGGGAAGGGCTTCAAGAACCCGGCGGTAGGCCTGGTACTGCTCCTCCTCGCCAGGGATGTGCCCAGGCCTGAAAAAAAGGAACTCGGAGCGGAACAGGCCAATCCCATCCGCGCCATGGGGCAGGACCGCATCCGCTTCGTCGGGCACTTCGATGTTCGATTTCACCAGGACACGGAGTCCATCCCGGGTCTCGGCAGGGAGATCACGCAGGCAGGCCAGCACCCTTGCGTTCGCCTCTCCACGGAGCCGTGAAGCTTCGGCGCGGAGGAGGGTCTGTTCATCGGGATCCGCCACGACGATGCCGGACGAACCGTCCACGACCAGGGCAGTTCCATCATCAAGGTCCTCGAGGCTCTCGCCGATGCCCAGCACGGCTGGAATCTCGAAGGCCCTGGCAAGAATGGCAACATGGCTCGTCCGGCCGCCGGCCTCGGTGACGATGCCACGCACCCGGGACCGGTTCATGTTCATCATGTCCGAGGGAAGGAGGTCCCGGGCCACCACGATGACATCGCTATCGAGGTCCGCAAGGGTCCGACGTTCAGTATTAAGAAGATGTCCCAGGATCCTTCGGGAGACATCGCGGATGTCGGTGACCCGGGCCCTGAGTTCGGGGTCGGGAACGCTCGAAAGGCGTTCGACAAATTCGCCCTCGATCTCGACGATGACGCGCTCGATGTTCCTGAGGCTGGAACGGAGCCTCGACTCGATGTTGTCGAAGAAATCCGGATCGTCGAGCATCAGGAGGTGGGCATCGAAGATGTTGGCCTGGTCCCTGCCGACCTCCTCAAGGGCGCGGCTGCGGAGGCTGCTGACATCGGACTTGGCCTTTTCAACCGCGACGAGGAGCCTCGACCATTCTCCCTCTATGTCTTCCTCTGCCAGCGCGAAGGAAGGGGCGACAAAGCCATCGTCGCCCTGGAAGACGAAGGCAGGACCCCGCGCTATTCCGGGTGAGACGGCGAACCCTCGATACTCTTTCATATGGTGGCCACTGTAACAGAACACCCCCCCCCTGTCAAAAGGAGGATGGACAGCGGCGTCGACACTTTCCCTGAGGTCAGCCTGGGCTGGTCAGTGGAGGAGGTTGGCAGGATTCAAGAGGCCGCCATATTTGAAAACAGTAAAGTGGAGGTGGGGACCCGTGGAATAGCCGGTGCTTCCAACCAGCCCGATCTGCTGGCCGAGGGCTACCGACTGGCCTTGTCTGACGCCGATGGACGAGAGGTGGCCATAGAATGAGGCATAGCCCGAATGGTGTCCGATAAGGATGTAATTGCCAAAGGTTGGAGAGTAACCGGTCTCGCGTATCCGGCCTTCCATCGCTGCGCGTACAGGCGTGCCCATGTTCGTAGCTATATCCAGGCCATTGTGGAAGGACCTGACCCCTGAGAAGGGATCGGTGCGCCAGCCGAAGCGGCTCGAGATGCCTCCCCAGGTTGGCCATCGGAACAGGTCCCCGTTGATTTCGCGGAGCCTGAAGCTCAGCAGCCTTGCGTCGGGAAGGAAGACTGCGCCTACGCCCTCGAGGGAGGACCTGGAGAGCTGGTTGGCCTCGAAGATGGAATCGGCGGGTATGGAATAGCTGCTTGCTACAGCCTCGACAGTATCTCCCTTTTTCGGCCTGTACAGGACGCCTGTCTGGCTGGGGATTTTCAGGAAACTCCCGGTCCGGATGGCCCGCGTATTGGTGATGTCGTTGAAGCTGACGATCGAGTCGGTAGTGATGCCGTTCCGGTCGGCTATGGCCCCGATGGTGTCGCCCCTTACGACGCGATAGACCGAATAAAAGAGTCCGCGATCGAGGGGGATGGAGGCGTCCGCGATCGCCTGTCGGGGCTCGAGTCCGATGCCACCTGGCATTCCCGCCCCTCCCATGGCCTTCGGTTCGGCCGCAATGCAGACACTTCCGAAGAAGGGAAGAAGCGCGAACGCTGCCAACATGCGAAGGGACAGGCGTTTCCGTCCGGCCGAGATCCTCTCAATTCC
>JBAXTA010000385.1:0-3755 GCA_037130415.1 Spirochaetota bacterium | reverse complement strand
CTGCCGAGCATGACCTTGATGTTGGGATGCCGACTGGTCTCCGACATCTTGGGCGTCGTGATGCAGGCCGCGCAGTCGAGCGTCGGGAAGACCTTGCTCAACTGTATCATCTTGCCGCCCACGGAAAGTCCGCGCTCTACCAGGAGGACCTTCCTGTCCATGGCCGCGAGGCTCAGGGCCGCTTCCTGTCCGGCTATTCCGCCGCCGACAACAACGACGTCATACTGGGCGTCCACCGGCATTTCGCCTGTTTTTTCAGTGCTCATGTGAGCTCCGTGAGAATCTTGGTAAAGTTGGCCATGTGGTTTGCGAAGGGTTCGGCGCAGACCGAACAGATCGCGGCCATCCGGATGCGTTTGGGGCTGATGTTCCGCTCCTTCATCTGGCGCTGCGCCTCCTCGATCAGCGCATTGGTCTGATCGGAGCATCGCGGGCTGTAGGAACACTCGATGCCATCGGCGGCTATGAAGACCCCGTCGAAGCCGCGTTCGAAGGCATGGAGTATCCAGCGCGGCTTGACGCAGGAGGAGCAGGGAACACTGATGGTATAGACCGCTGGCGAATAATGGATCTTCCGGAGCCCTGCCTGGTCGATGCCGGGGTCTGATATTTTCTCCGTGGAAAAGACAAGAATCCTGGGTGCGCTGATCGAGTCGTGCATGACGGAGTCGCTCCTAGCTGCTTGGAAACGCGGCCCCTACCCGCGTCGGGAAGGGTGCCGGGATGGCCATGAAGCCCCTAGGCCTTCGTCAGGAACACGCTGAAGTAGCTGTCCGATTCGACAAAGCCCAGATACTCGTGCCCCATCTTGCCGCACCACTTGGGGATATCGACCTTGGTTCCCTCGTCGGAGGAATAGACTTCCATGAGTTCGCCCGATTCGATGTCACCCATGGCCTTTTTAGCGGCGAGCAAGGGGCCGGGGCAGGCTACGGCACGGGCGTCGACAATCTTGACTGCCTTTAATTTCTTGAGTTCGTCTGAGGTCATGTGTATCCCCTTGTCGGTTCAGATGAAGAGCTGGATCTTGCTGTCGGCTGCGTCGGCGAGGAAGGTCGCAACGCCGCAGACCTGCATGTTCGGATAGTCGATCATTTCTTCGCGCTTGAAGCCCATGAGCTTCATGGACATCTCGCAGATGTTGATCTGGATGCCGAGCTCGGCTGCGGTGGCGAACATCTCGGGCAGGGAAGCAACATGCTGCTTCTTCATGATGCCCTTGATCATTGCGGCGCCCATGCCGCCCATCTGCATCTTGGACAGGGCGAGCTTGTCCATGCCCTTGGGAAGCATGAAGCCGAACATCTTTTCGATGAGCTTCTTGCCCTTTGACTTCTTCTTCGGGGCACGGAGGGCCGCTGTCGCCCAGAAAGTGAAGAAGAGGTTTACCTTCATGTCGAAGGCGGAGGCACCGATGGCGATGATCATGGCAGCGAGGATCTTGTCGAGGTCGCCTGAAAAAACCACCAGCGAGAGCTGGTCTTCTGCTGTGGCAGGGCTTGGTGTTGCTTGCATGCGGGCATTTTATATCTATTTTAGAAATTGTCAAATGCCAATAATCGAATTTCGATATATTTTGCTTACGAAATAGCTAAAGAATGTCTTATGATCAAGATAATGTATTATATAGAATATAAATACAGCCAGTATTTGAGAAATAACATGGGCAATTGACTATAACCGAAATGAATGGCAACTATATATTATGGTCATTCTCCCATTTTGAATTCAGGAATTGGCTTGGTCTCTTCGTGTGCTTGGAGAAAAGACCCCGTGGCCACTCAAACGTGGCCTTCCTGAAATGTTCTGGAGAATTCTACGGCAAAAGCATATAGTCCTCGTACGGATCGTCTACTTCGTGGTCTGGCGTTGTGGTGATCTGTCGCTTTTCGCCGGGCATGCAGGGGACAAGGAGCATTTCGATGCAAGAACAGCTCGATAAGGTCGGGGCCTGAAAATAAATGCCACGACCCATCAACGAGCGCCGGATTGGCGCAGCGATACCCCCCCGAATCATGAAACCCGAGGGTGTCTCCCCCCGGGACCTCGAGCAGATAGTCATGGGATTCGACGAGGCAGAGGCCTTGCGGCTCGCGGACTTCGAGGGCCTCTACCAAGAAGCTGCTGCCCGCTCGATGGGAGTCTCGCGGCAGACCTTCGGAAGGATCATCGAAGCGGCGCGCCACAAGGTCGCCAATGCCTTGTTGAACGGCAAGGCCCTCCGCATCGAGGGTGGTGAGTTCACGATCCGCGACGAAGGTGATTCTGTCATGAAGATCGCCGTGCCCGTAAAGGACGGAATGGTCGATGAGCACTTTGGCCGCGCCCGCGAATTCCTGGTCTTCAGGGTCGAGGGGAATGATATCGTCGCCGAAGTGCCGGTCACCTCGACCGAGGGTGGCTGCAAGTCAGGGATAGCCTCCGAACTCGCGCGCCTGGGCGTGACTCACCTCGTAGTTGGCAACATGGGCCTGGGTGCGGTCGGAGTACTCGGTTCCAATGGCATCGCGGTAATCAGGGGTGCTTCTGGTGACGCTTTGGCCGCCGCCCGCGCCTTTGCCCGGGGCGAGATCGCCGATTCCGGCCTTCCCTGCGCGGGCCACGCCACGACGGGTCCGGGCTGCTCAGGCTCAGGAAAATGAATTAATGCATAGCGTAAGGTCAGTGAATACCGACGGGGACATCGGCCCTGGTGCTCCGCTCATCACCTATTCCTTGGCGATCAACGAGCGCGAAGGCAAGCCAATAGTCGAAACCGAGATACTCCAGTACCGCAGGGGAAGCAGTGGCCAACGCGGTTGTGAATGAACCGGAAGAGGTCACAGCTGCACGCGAGTTGCGGCGCGAGCCGCATACACTCAAGTCACCTGATATCCTCGCGCTCAAAGGGCTCGCACAGTTCTCGAAATTCCCAGCCAGCAAGGCCCTCGGCGACCTCCTGGAAAACTGGCATGTCTCCGACTTCCACATCCAGCAGGCGAGGACGGAACGGGAAACAGGCTATGCTGAGCATCTTTCCAAGGAAGGCGAGAATCTCTCCTGGGTCACCGAGTATCTCTACAAGCATCGCGCGCGCATCGGAGGATGCGCAGATAGCAGCCTATGTGGCCGAAGGCGACAAGCTTGGCGCCCTCTGGCGACAGGGCATTTTTCGATGAAAGGATCGCCTGATGCCCAAACTCTACGAGTACTTCGGATTGGTCATTATGTTCTACGCGAATGAACATGAACCGGTTCATGTCCATGGTACGTGCCAGGGTCGGGAACTCAGGGCGGAATTGATCATCATAGACGGAAAGATCGTAGAGATCTGCTATTCGACGATAGTGGGGCGAGCGCCGCTGGAAGTTCAGGAACGCAGGTATTTCGAGGAACTGATATCGGCGAAGGCCGATGAGATCGTCAAGAAATGGATTGATTTTTTCGTCCTGCATAAATAGATCAAGCCCGAGACTATGACGAGGAGGCTGAAATGATTCCGGAAATTCTCAACATCAAGGATGCGATGTACCTCGGCGACTATCGCCTTCGCTTGTCCTTCGATGACGACACGGTCAGTGAATTGGATTTCGGTCCCTTTCTCAAGGCTTCCGTCCACCCGGATATCGGGAAGTGGCTCGAACAGGGCGCATTCCGTAGTTTTCGGCTGGAATACGGCGAGCTTGTCTGGGGCGACTACGAACTCTGTTTTCCCTTGGCCGATCTCTATGCCGGCGTAATCGACCATAGTCCTGCCTTGCGGGCAGCCGTCTAGA
>JBAXTA010000384.1:0-3811 GCA_037130415.1 Spirochaetota bacterium | reverse complement strand
TGCGCGCGAGGTCCGCGGCGCTGCTCCCGAGGAGGGCGAGCATGCGGATATGGGCAATTGGGGCTTTCAGGAAGCGGGCCTGCGCGTCACGGATCAGCATCTCGGTGGGCGCAGTGAAGACGGCGACACGATTGATCACCTCGTCGTGGAGGCGGCGGATCTCGCCGTAGAATGACTCGAGTTCGGGCCGGGCACCGGGGAAGATCCGTTCGAGCTCGTCGAAGAAGCGCCCGTACTCCGGCCAGAACACGACGCCTTTATCGCCATAATTAAGACGATACAGCGCCTCGTGCCTGTAGACCTCCAGGTCCTGCCCGAGCTCCTCCATCACATAGCGGTGGGGGTTGAAGCCCTTCTCCCCGAAGCCAAAGAGCATGGCAGCTCCCGTGTCGTGGGTGACCCCGTCGCGGCGGAAGGCCGAGCAGGAGCCACCAGGCCGGTCGGATTGCTCGAGCACGGCGACCGAAAGCCCGCGCCGGGCGATGAGGGAGGCTGCAGTGAGCCCCGCGATACCCGCTCCGATGATGACTGCGTCGTAGGACTTCATAAGAAGCATTCTTCACACTACAGGCGGGGGGTCAAGACCAATCGATGATAGTTGGTAGAAATCCTGGGCATCGCCCCGCTCAGGCTGAGCCTTTGCCCTGGCGGATATCGCGCAACGTCCAGCCAGTTCGCCGAGGAGGGGGATCTTGCCCTCATGATCGGTCAGGCCCTGGTGCGCCGTGCCCTCGAAATCCATCAGCTCTATCAGCTCAGTTATTGGGATTCACAGATTCTTGCCGCCGCCGAAGACGCCGGTTGCGACCAAGTCCTGTCCCAAGGATTTCAACTCCGGCCAGTTCTACGTCGGATCAAGGTGCGTCACTCCTTTCTGGGCAAGGCAGGACAGTTTGGTCTTGGCCTCAAGGATATTGGATGTCCGCATCATCCCTCCATGCAGCACCCGCAGAACATGAAGAAGCGCGGACTGAACCCTCAGTATGTCATTTCGCCATCAGCGGAAGGGCCTTCCCGAAAAACGCTTGGACTCATGTACCAGTTTTGTCCGCCCGGTGCCTGGTGGGCACGGCTTTGCAGAGTCGTGAGTTGCTAATGGAGTGCTGCGGGTTCTGATCCTGAGGGCAGGGCACGCTGGCACATCCCCCCTCATATGAACATATGAGCATGTGTTCATATGAGGGGATATGTTTCTCCGCAGCCCGACGCTGGCTTTCGATCCACCAGCTACTTTTTCTTCTTCCCCTTCTTGCCCTTTTCCTTGCCGCTCGCGGGGGCATCGGGAGCCGGCGCAGCAGGAGCCGTCGCGGCAGGAGCCGTCGCCGGACCCTCATCCACCTCCTCATCATGCTCGCCCCCGATCGGTCCCTCCGCCTTCGCGAACTTTCCAGGATAAACCTTGGGAATCCAGTGCTGGCTGTCGATGGGGGGCCGGGCATACTTGCCGGCCTTCTGGCGCGGAGGAAGTTCGATGACCTCGGGCGTAAGGTCCTTATAGGGAATGCGCCCCAGGAAATGGGTGATCGTGTTGAGCCTGGCGCAGCGCTTGTCGTTGGCATCGACGACGTGCCAGGGGCAATCGAAGGTATCGGAGAACTCGAACATCGCGTCCTTGGCCCTCGAGTAGTCCACCCACTTCGAGCGTGCGCTCATGTCCATGGGCGAAAGCTTCCAGCGCTTGGCTGGATCATCGAGGCGGTCGCGGAACCTCTCCTCCTGCACATCGTCGCTCACGCTGAACCAGTACTTGATCAGTATCACGCCCGAGCGGATGAGCATCCTCTCGAACTCGGGCAACGAGCGCGTGAACTCCGCATACTCGGCATCGCTGCAGAAGCCCATGACGTGCTCGACGCCGGCGCGGTTGTACCAGCTGCGGTCGAAGAAGACGAGCTCACCGCCTGCGGGAAGCTGCGCCACATAGCGCTGGAAGTACCACTGCGTCTTCTCGCGCTCGGTGGGAACGCCCAGGGCGGCGATCCTCGCGGAGCGGGGGTTCATGCCTTCGGTGAGGGTCTTGATGATGCCGCCCTTGCCTGCTGCGTCGCGACCCTCGAAGATCGCGACCACCTTGAGACCCTTGGCCTTGACCCATTCCTGTAGCTTGACGAGCTCCACAGTGAGCCGCTCGAGTTCGTCCTCATAATCCTTTTTCCGCATCGCTGACCTGTCGCCCATTTGATGCCTCCATTCCCGATCATAACCGATCGTGGATGGAATTGCATATCAACCTGCGAAAGCTGGGCGGAAAGCGCCCCACCCGAGGCGCGTGGCAGGGCGAGGGGCGAGCTGCAAGCCTAGGGGCGCGCCACCGCGCCGGGCCGTGCCCCAGGCTAGGGTCGCGCCTCAAGGTCCGCGAGGAGGAGGGCCATCCGGCGCCCCGCCCTCCCACGGTGGGAAACGAGGTTCTTCTCGTCCCCACTAAGCTCGGCCACGCTCTTTCCAAGCTCAGGGAGGAAGACGATGGGATCGTAGCCAAAGCCTCCCTCGCCGCGCGGGGAGCGCAGAAGCTCGCCGGGGCAGCTTTCCTGCAGCACAAAGGAGCGCCCCCCGTCGAGAACCAAGGCCAGGGCGCAGACAAAGGCACAGCGCCTGTCGTCAAAGCCCGAGGTGTTGGCCAGGAGGAGGGCGTTCCGCTCGGCCGACTCGAGCTTGCGCTTCCCATCCTCCGAGCCGTAGCGTGCAGAGAGGATGCCCGGAGCCCCGCCGAGGGCGCGAACCGAGAGGCCCGAGTCGTCGGCCAGGGAGGGGCGGCCAGTCAGGGCGAAGAGGGCCTCGGCCTTGAGGAGGGCGTTCGCGATGTAGCTGTCACCGTCTTCGACGACATCGAAGCCGGGATGGCCGATGTCGGCGGGCCGCCTGAGCACATGGCCAGGGAAGAGGGGGGCGAGCTCAAGGAGTTTGTGTGGGTTGCCGGTGGCGACGAGGAGTTCCATGGCGGAAAGGTATCCTCGCTGGCAAGGTCGCCACAAGCGGCGACGGCGGCGCAAGCGCCAGCCGCAGGCCCGGCCGCAGGCCCGGCCGCAGCCCCAGCGGAGCCTGCGCCTCCATCTGCGGCTGCATCCCGCCTGAGGAAGTGGAGTCCCGAATCGACAGAACCCTTGGGGATACCCAGGATGCGCGCAATGACGACGTTTGGAACAAGGGGCTTGAAGCGCCCGAGCGCCAGCAGGGCCCTCTCGTGCTCGGCACGAGCACGCTCGACAAAGGGTTCGTAGGCTTTTCGATGCCCAAGGTCGAGGATGTCAGAGGACCTCGCCTCCACCATCCGGAGGCGGGACCAGGCTCGGTCGCGCCTGAGGCTGAGCCGCTCGTAGCGCATCCTTTCCTTTTCGAGGTAGGCCCGCGCCTGCCTGAGCAACTCTGAAAGCTCCTCGACAGGGGTACCCGTGGCGCGGACGACTTCGGAGATCTCGCGGTCACCCGCCTCCCAGGCGCATTTGAGAAAAAGGAAAAGGATGCGGCTGTCCTTGGCCCTGCGATGACGACGCGTCTCGGAGTGGGCCGGCCGGGAAGAGGCTTCCGCAGTGTATTCAGGGGCCGGAGTCTCGACCCACTCCCCCTCGGGCACCGCCGAAAATGCAATGGCGCGCTCAGAAACGTATTCCCGCTCGTGCTTGCGCCTGGCAAACCTCCTCCGGCTTTTGGCGATATACCGGATACTTGTCGCCACATAGGCGTCAAAAGAGCTGCCCGTCTCCTCGTAGCGATCGAGAAGTGAAGCAATCCGCTGGCGATGGACGATCAGGGCATCTGCAGCCCCATCGGCATCGATAAAGCCGAAGCGCCAGGGCGTCGTGAAAATGCCCTT
>JBAXTA010000383.1:0-3820 GCA_037130415.1 Spirochaetota bacterium | reverse complement strand
TGCCGAACCAGGCGAGCCCCGCCGGGGTGAGGGACGAGGTCCGCAGACGGCTGGACATCCTGGCGCCCGGTGGAGGCTATATCTTCAATGCGGTGCACAATATACTCCCTGACGTTCCTCCGGCAAACGTCGTGGCGCTCTTTGACGCTGTGGCAGAATGGAACGGGGTAGCAACATGAGTAGGGGAGAAGCAGCGATGAGCGGCAGGAGCGGCAGGTGAGCGAAGCGTCGATGGGTCTGGCCCTCGAGATGAAGGGCGTCCGCAAAAGTTTTCCCGGGACGATCGCGGTCGATGACGTGGACTTCGAGGTGCGGCCCGGGGAAGTCCACGCCCTGGTCGGGGAGAACGGGGCAGGCAAGTCGACACTCATGAAGATGATCGCCGGCTCCTTTGACGACTACGAGGGCCAGATCATGGTAAAGGGCAGGGAAGTCAGGCTCCATTCCCCGACCATCGCGAAGAAATTCGGTATTGGGATGATCTACCAGGAGCTCAGCCTGGCCCGGCCGATCAGCATCACGGAGAACCTCCTGGCGGGGCGCCTGCCACGGAAGGGTCCCTTCCTCGACAAGAAGCTCGCGAAGCAGCTGGCCAGGTCCCTCCTCGAGGGCGTCGGCCTCGACCTCGATCCCGATCTGCCCATCGAGGACATAAGCCAGCACGAGGCCCAGCTCGTGGAGATCGCCAAGGTCCTGGGCAACGATCCCATAATCCTCGTGATGGACGAGCCGACTTCGGCCCTTTCCCGCGAGGAGGTGGAACGTCTCTTCGCGATCATCGACCAGCTCAGGAAGCGCGGCATCGCGATCGTCTATATATCGCACCACCTGCCTGAGATCTTCAAGATCGCCGACCGGGTCACGGTCATGCGCGACGGCAAGAAGATAGCAACTAAACCGATCGGCGAGGTCACGCGCGAGGAGATCGTGCAGATGATGGTCGGCCGTTCCGTCAAGGAATTCTACAAACGCCAGGAGCGGACGATCGGCGAGGCGAGGCTCAGGGTCAAGGGCCTCTCACGCTTCGGCTTCTTCCACGACGTGGACTTCGAGGCGCGCCGCGGCGAGATCCTCGGCATCTGTGGACTCTCGGGGGCGGGACGCACCGAACTGGCACGCGTCCTCGTCGGGCTCGACCAGGCCGACTCCGGTACCATCGAGGTCGACGGGGCACCGGTCCGGGGTTCGACGATGGCAGAGCACCTCGAACAGGGAATCGCCTACCTCACCGAGGACCGCAAGACCGAGGGTCTGGCCCTCAGGCTTGCGGTCGATGACAACATCCTTTCAGCCATCATCGACCGGCTCTCCTCAGCCTCGGTCTTCTCGAAGTCCAAGGGCATGCAGCGGGTGAAGGAACTCATCGGCGAGCTGTCGATCTATCCGCCCGATCCCTCAAGGACGGTCGGCAACCTCTCGGGAGGGAACCAGCAGAAGGTCCTCCTGGCCAAGTGGCTGGCCTCGGAACCCAAGGTACTCATCCTCGATGAGCCGACGCGCGGCGTGGACATCGGCGCGAAGATGACCATACACTCCTCGATTGAAAAGCTGGCCCGCCAGGGCTGTACGGTCCTCCTCATCTCCTCGGACCTGCCGGAACTCGTGGGTCTCACCGACCGCGTGATGATCATGCGGAAAGGGCACTTCACGAGGGAGATGGATTACGCCGAATGCAGCGAGGAGAGCCTCCTCCTTGCCGCCAACGGTGATGTCGGCACAGGTGAGGGGAGGGCTTCATGAGCGACAATAGAGGTCCGGCGCCTGGCGGCGCCACCGATGGAGCCGCCACGGCACAGGCTGACACAAGGAGCGTGAAGGCCGGCTCCCTGTCGAGCCTTGTCAACACGGCGGGGGTCTACGGCATAGCCCTGCTCTTCCTGGTGCTGGGAGCAGTCCTTCAGTTCACCGGAGCCATCGGGAACTTCCTCTCGCCCCAGAACCTCCTCAACATCGTCGACGCCGTAGCCCTCGTGGGCATCGTCGCGGTGGGCATGTCCTTTGTCACCTATTCGGGCAATTACGCGGATATGTCGGTACCGACGACGATGGGGCTGACCGGCTACATCTGCATCGAACTCCTGCGCTACGGTTTCATACCCGCCATAATCGGCGCCATCATGGTCAGCCTCCTCATCGGGGTCCTGAACGGATTTGTGGTAGGCAAGTTCAAGGCCAATCCCATCATCTGGACCCTGGCCGTCAACTACGTAACCATGGGCATCATACGCCTCGTATGGGTCAACAAGCAGATCTACCCCGACATGAAGGGGTCGAGCCCCGATGTGGTAGCCCTCTTCGACGACATCTACCGGCTCCGTTTCTTCAAGCTCATAGGATTACCCCTCGTGATCCTCATACTACTGGTAGTCATCGGCCAGTTTGTGCTCACTAAAACCTCCTTCGGGGTCAAGCTCAAGCTTACCGGCTCCGCCCCCAAGGCGGCCAAGCTCTCCGGCATCCCGATCGAGACCGTGATCATGACCTCCTTCGTCCTGGCCGCGTTCACCGCGGCCATCGCGGGGCTCGCCGTGACCTCGCTTTCACGGGTCGGCGCCTGGTACAACGGCGCAGGCTACGACTTCAAGGCGGTTACCGCCATCGTGATCGGCGGCATGACCCTGGCCGGCGGACGCGGAACCATCCTTGGCGTTCTCGGCGGATCGCTTATAATAGGAATACTCAACAACATCATGACGCTCATCGGGATAGGCACCTTCTCCCAGGACATGGTCCGGGGCACGATCTTCATCCTCGTGGTCGGCATCAACGCCAAGTCGCTACGAAGCCTCGGGAGGGACGATGCGTAGGTCCGGAAAAATCAACCTTCTCGCGCAGGGCGACAAGTACAGGATTTTCATTCTTTTTATCGTCATATTCGGATTTATGTCGATCTTCGCTCCGAAATTCTTCAGCATTTTCAATTTTACGACCATCCTCAACGCCATCGCGATGAACGCGACCGTCGCCATAGGATTTACGGTCGTGATGATCTGCGGACAGCTCGATCTCTCGATCGGTACGGTGATAACCTTTGCGGGTTGCCTGACGCTGGGGCTCCAACCCTTTCTCGGGTTCCCCGGCTCCATTGCTGTAGCCGTGCTCGGAGGCGCCTTGGTCGGGTTCCTCAACGGAATCCTCGTCGCCAAGGCCAAGATCAACTCCTTTATCGTCACCTTAGGCACGATGACCATCCTGCAGGGAGCCATTTACCAGTATTCAGGCGGCAATTCCATCAGCGTCACGACCGACGAGGCTTTCGCCATTTCCGACTTTCTCCAGATGAGTCTTCTACCCCTCCTCACCCCTCGCATTCTGATAACCTTGATCCTCGTAGTCGCCGTGGAATTCATGCTGCGGAGAACACGGGCCGGACGCAACTTCTACATCGTGGGCGGCAACCGCAACACGGCCTGGCTTGCTGGCATCAACACCGACCGCTATCTGATCGGCGCATTCGTGCTTTCAAGCGTCATGGCCGCCATCGGCGGCGTCGTCTCGGTTCTGGTTTCCACCGCCGCCACGCTCAAGCTTGGCGAGATTTCCCTGATGTATGTAATCTCGGCCACCATCATCGGCGGCACGGCCATGTCCGGAGGCAAGGGCGGAGTCCTTCGCAGCGTCATCGCCATCTTGAGCCTCGAAATGCTCTACACGGGGATCATCCTTTTCGGCCTCGGCAACGAGGTGAAGATTTTCTTTGCGGGACTAATCCTGGCCTACGTGGTACTCTATGAAGCCTATGCGACCTACCGGCACGAAAAGAACCTTGGCCAGCGGCCCGAACTCATGAAGGAACTCGCTACCAGGCTCAGCACGAAGG
>JBAXTA010000382.1:0-3831 GCA_037130415.1 Spirochaetota bacterium | reverse complement strand
CTCGCAGAAAAAGAATGCCATAGATGCGCTTTCAGACGAGCCGTGGAAAGAATGCCTGGAAAGCAATGCAAACACCTCAATCAGAATCGAAGGCAGGAGCCATCAGACAATCGCTGATGAGATCGCTTCTCTTGCCGTTGAGGAATCATGTGATGAAAAAGGTGTCTGCCTGGTTTCAGGCAAAGACGACTTGATCCCGGCGCTCAACCCGGCGATCAAGGGTGTCCGGGATGCCCAGTCCTCTGGAGCAGCATTAGTCTCATTCAACTTGCCGGCTTTCCGGTCCTATGGGAAGGAGCAGAACGAGAATGCTCCTATTGGCAAGAATGCTGTTTTTGCGTACACCACCGCGCTCAATGGCCTATTGGGGAACGACTCCAGCCATATTCAGATCGGCGATGCAACCACCATTTTCTGGGCACAAAAAAAAGATTCGGTCTTTGAAAAGAACCTGAAGCCCTTCTTTTTTGCCGCAGGTAAGAAGAAGGACGACCCCGATCGCGATGCTGCCGATACGAAAGCGAATCTTGAATCAGCCCTTTCGGGCATTCCTCCTGCGGAAATGGCAACAAGGTTCTACATTCTTGGGCTTTCGCCCAACGCGGCACGGATATCCGTTCGCTTCTGGCACCAGGGTTCGGTTGGTGAATTCTGCATGACGATCAAGCGTCATTTTGCGGATCTAGAGATTATTGCTCCAGCCTATGACCCCTGCCGTATGAGCCTCCAATATCTTCTCGGGGCTACGGTACGGGACTGGAAATCAGAGAATATCCCGCCGAACCTTGCGGGGAATGTTATGCGGGCAGTATTGAACGATACGTTGTACCCTGAGACCTTTTCAAATCAATGCATCAGGCGTATCAGGGCAGAACGGGAGGTTAGCCGAGCGCGAGCCTCGATTCTCAAGGCATGCCTGAACAGGAAGACGCGTTCAGCATGCAGTGGCAAGGAAAAGGAGATGACTGTGGCACTTGATTCTTCGAATACGAATGTGGGCTATCGGCTAGGGAGGCTTTTTGCGGTGCTTGAGAAAATCCAGGAGGACGCTAGCCCTGGCCTCAATGCGACCATCCGGGACCGCTACTACGGAGCAGCGTCCTCGAGTCCATCGACAGTGTTCCCTCGTTTGTTGAGTCTCGCGAACCATCATCTTGCCAAGTTGGAGAACAGAGGACAGAAAATCAACCATGAAAAGCGCCTTGCAGAGATTATAGATGGCCTGACGCCTTCGATGCCTGCTCACTTGGTCATGGACGACCAGGCACGCTTTGCCATCGGTTACTACCACCAGCGCCAGGCGCTGTTCACCTCGACAAAAGACAACACCCAAGGAGCATGAAATGAACAATCCACTTACCCGCCGTTATGACTTCGCATTCTTTTTCGATGTGCAGGACGGTAACCCCAACGGCGATCCGGATGCGGGCAACCTGCCGCGCATCGATGCGGAGACAGGCATGGGGCTCGTGACGGATGTGTGCCTGAAACGCAAGGTCAGGAATTATGTGACCATCACTAAAAAGGCTGCAAAGCCATACGACATATATGTCAAAGAGAAAGCGGTTCTCTCCAGAGTTCAAGGTGAAGCCTATGAAAATGACGATGTAAAAACTGCGAAAACCCCCGGGGAGAAGATTGAAAAGGGAAAGGCATTCATGTGCCGTAATTTTTATGATATTCGGACATTTGGCGCAGTAATGTCTCTGAAAGATAATAATTGTGGTCAAGTTCGCGGTCCTATCCAGATTGTGTTTGCGCGCTCTGTGGAACCAGTAGTCACCCTCGAGCACAGTATTACCCGCATGGCTGTGGCGACGGAGGCCGAGGCCGAAAAGCAATCCGGAGACAACCGGACAATGGGTCGAAAGTACACGATTCCCTATGGTCTGTACAGAACCCATGGCTTCATCTCTGCGCACCTAGCAGCACAGACGGGCTTCGGCGAGGAAGATCTTGCCCTGTTCTGGGAGGCTATCCAAAACATGTTTGAGCATGATCGCTCGGCCGCTCGGGGACTGATGTGCTCTCGTAGGCTCATTATTTTTGAGCATGCTACGCCTTTAGGGAACAAGCCAGCACATGAGCTTTTCGAGCGCGTTACCTGGAAACGGACATCCGAGGGACCTGCGCGGGCATTCACTGACTTTGAGATTTCGCTCGACGGCAAAGCCTTATCAGAAGCGACTACGGTTGTGAAGGTCGGCTGATACCAGTTCCACGGCGGGCTACGAGCTTGCCGTGGGAGAGGACATTGGCAGCTTCCCTTCTTATTATATGTAGCATTAGGAATTACACATAGCGCCATTAGTGATGGCGTTTGTCATACGATATGCCATGATTGATAGCGGGTGAGATAGGGAGGTCAAGGCGATGACCCGCGTGTCCGGTCGGGACTTGGCGGGTCTAAAGGCCCTGAGTGAGGAGGGGAGGCTTGTACGCTATATCGTCATCAGCAGGCAAGGGAGACCGGAATTGCGCGAAGGGATAGAAATCGTGCCCTGGGAGTATTTCCTCGATGCACTTTGGGATGGTTCGCTGCTGAAAGGCGATGCTGCTGATGTACGATGACGATGACCTGCTTCCGCTTTCAGCACTGCAACACCTCTTGTTCTGCGAGCGCCAATGTGCCCTTATCCATGTTGAACAGGCATGGGCAGAGAATTCATTTACGGCGGAAGGAAGACTGCTCCATGAGCGGGCCCACTCGGAGAAAGGAGAGCGGCGTCCGGGGAAAAAGAAGGAATTTGGAATGCCAATACGCTCGCTGGAACTAGGACTAATCGGTAAAACCGATGCCGTAGAGTATGGGGACGATGGCAGTACGCTTGTGGTTGAATACAAGCGAGGAAAGCCGAAAAGAGGGCGGGAGGATGAGGTCCAGCTTTGCGCGCAGGCTCTCTGCCTCGAAGAAATGAGAGGTACTTGCATCCAGTCTGGGGTTCTGTACTATGGGAAGACGAAGAGGCGCAAAGAAGTTGCGTTTGACAATGAGCTCAGGGCATTAGTCACCAATACCGCACAACGGCTTCATGAACTGGTCGCATCCGGCAAGACCATCATCGCAAGCTACGAAGAAGCCAAGTGCGCGCATTGCTCGTTGCTGGAACTTTGCATACCAGCCTGCGGGAAGCGTGTTCGAAGCGTCACTGCTTATGTTGAGCGAATGACGAAGGAAGCTGAACCATGAAGCGGATGCTCAATACCCTTTTGTCATGACCCAAGGTGCCTATCTCAGGAAGGAAGGCGAAGCTGCCGTCGTGAAGGTTGGAGATGTCATTAAACTACGCGTGCCGTTTGTCTCCATAACCTCGATAGTATGCTTCGGGGATGTCATGATGAGCCCCTTTCTCATGGGAGCCTGTGCAAAGGCTGGGATATCGATATGTTGGATGAGTTTGTACGGAAGATTCTTGGCGAGGGTAGAAGGACCGGTGCACGGGAACGTGCTACTGCGACGGGAGCAGTATCGGGTATCCGAGGACCGAAGCAAGGCAGCCAGTATTGCGCGGATCATGGTCGCTGCTAAAATCGCCAATTCTCGTGCTGTGCTATTGCGTGCAATGCGCGATCACGCTGACAAATTCGATGTCGCGCGCATGGATGGCGTTTCAACTATCCTGAAACGCCGAGTCGAAGATGTCCTCGGTGAAAACGACCTCGATAGGATCCGAGGATACGAAGGGGACTCCGCGAAAGCGTATTTCTCAGTTTTCAATGAATTAATACTTGTTCAGAAAGCTGATTTCGCATTTACCGACAGGAACAGAAGACCGCCTGTCGCCGCGCACATTGATCTGACAATCTTTCTCACGCTTTCCTGTCTCGCAC
>JBAXTA010000381.1:0-3850 GCA_037130415.1 Spirochaetota bacterium | reverse complement strand
TGCCGTCGAGGAACTGGAAGAAAGCCCGGCGGATAAAGGATTGCCCAGCTACCTCGATGAGGCTCTGGTTGGGGGAGGACAGCAGGGAGACGTCTTCGGGGCCGCGCCAGGCGAAGAGCGGATTGGCCATGAGCTTGGCGATGACATCGTCACGGCTCATTCCCAGCGCGATGTCGGAAAAACCCTTGGGGAGGCTCTCCGGGCCGGCGGCTTGTGAGCCGGCGGCTTTTGGGCCAGCGGCTTTTGGGCCGGCGGCTTGTGAGCCGGCGGCTTGTGAACCAGGGGCTGTGGCGGCCGGCGCAGGGACAATCAGCGCTGGGGTGGCCGCTGTCGCTGAGGGGGTGGCCTGGGGCGTCACCTTCGTGGAGGCTTGAGCCCCGAGCAGGGCCATCGCCATCGAGACGAGCACCAGGGCACAGGCCCTGCGCGCGCCCTGTCCCAAAGATCCAGCTTCCTTCCGCATCTCTAGAGTCCTCCGCCCTTCCAGTATCGGCCGCCCTCGCTTCGGCCCTTACCAAGGATTTCACATGTCGGGCAACACATGATCGCATTCCGTACCACTGATTATTGATCGAAATGCGATCATGTGTTGAAATATTTACGAAATCCTTAGTATGTCCGATCTCCGGGCTTCCGTGCTTTGCCATCCTCGGTGGGGCATCCGTCTCCGCATTCCCGCTGGCAGAGCCGGCTGCCTGGATGTAGGATGGCGAATGGCCGAACCGCGCATCGTCGCCATCGACGATTCGATCCTTGTCGTCTGGAAGCCTCCCCGCCTCCACTCGGCTGCCCTCTCCGCTGGCGGTGGGCCGAACCTCGTGGGCTGGGTCCTGGAGCGCTTTCCCGGCCTAGGCTGCGGCCCCGGTCCCGGTCTTGGCCCTGGCCGAAGGCTGGACGCCGAGGCGGGGCTCCTCCACCGCCTGGACTACGAGACTGCGGGTCTCCTCCTTTTCGCGCGAACGGAGGAAGCCTTCACCCGGCTCAGGGCAGCCCAGGAAGCCCAGGCGATCCTGAAGACCTATCAGCTCGAGGCGAGTCCCAGTTTTAAAGGCTTGCCTGGTTCACGGCCTCTCAGGGGCAACCCCGAGGGTCTCAGCCCCGAGCTTTGGGCTGCCGCCCTGGCCAACCTGGCCTCCCTGCCCGGTCTCGCGGCGGGGCGTTCCATCAGCTGCCGCTTCCGCGCCTATGGGCCAAAGGGCGCGCAGGTCGCCTGCCTGTCCCCGGGCGAAGCGGTTCCGGGAGCGCATCGCCGGGGTTCTCCACCCAGGCTCTACCGAACGGAGATCGAGGCGGCCGCGGCAGGGGGTCTGACCCTCCACGCATCAGTCCGCCTCGCCCAAGGCTTCCGGCACCAAATCAGGGCTCACTTTGCGTGGATAGGACTGCCCCTCCAGGGCGACAGCCTGTATGGAGGCCAGAGCGGCCCGGCCCTGGCCCTCGAAGCAGTTGCCCTCGAATTTCCCCACCCGGTCACAGGACGCCACGAGCGCGTCGCCATAGATGCGGTCTCGATTGCCAAGAATGCTTCCCTGCCGTACCATTGAAAAATGCCGGATCCCCATGTTTTTGACACCCTCTCCTCCCAACTATCCAGCACGGAGCGCAAGGAGCTTCTTGGCCGGATACGGAGCAGCGCCAAGCTTTCCATGGAGCCGCTCTTCCCTTCCGACTCTGTCCTGACCCAAAAGACGCCCCAAGGCGAAAATGATGAGGGCTTTGGCTTCGTATCCCGCTTTGTCTATTTTTTCCGCAAACTCTTCAGCGGAAAGAGTGTCGAACAGCTGCAGACCGAGGATGTGCTCAAGCGGATGGTCGGCGAGCTCGATTCCTTTCGCCCAGGCCTCATCGACTGGAAAAGAGGCCTTCTCCTCGAGGGCTTCGCCGTGCAGCTCCGCAGTCTCCGTGACTCGTCCCGCTGGTTTGCCGATCTCTTTGCGCGGAGCATCGAACAGGACAAGGGCGCCTTTATCGCCTGCCTCGTTTCGATCCAACTCCCCGACATACACAGCCGTATCGTCCAGGAAACCGATCCCTTTACCCGTACCGAAGATGGAATCGGAACCGACGCGACCAGGACCGCTGTCCTCGCTGCCTGGGAGGACATCCTCAGGTCGATGACCGATGACCGACGCCGCTCGATCTACACCGACCTCCGCAGCCTCATGTTCTTGAGGAACCTTTCGGGCTTTCTCTTCGATCGTCTTCTGGGGCATTGGAAGCAACAGCCAGGCGGCGGTACGGCAGCTAACTTTATTTCCACCCGTGAACTCCTCCTCGAACTCGGGGATCTCCTCTACTCCATTGCCCTCCCCCCCTCGACGGAACTCCTGGAAGCCCTCTTTGTCACTGCGTCCCAGGAGGCCATGATAGAGCCGGACTACGATGCGGAGTCAGCCATGGCTGCCGATTTCA
This sequence comes from Spirochaetota bacterium, assembly GCA_037130415.1. Taxonomy (GTDB): domain Bacteria; phylum Spirochaetota; class Spirochaetia; order Treponematales; family Rectinemataceae; genus CAIJMU01. The sequence continues at coordinate 1,438 of JBAXTA010000381.1, read as the reverse complement.
AGGCCGGGGCTGCAGCCCTCCAGGGTATCAGGAACTTCAACTCCCGGGTTCCGATCGCTGTCCTTCTACGGCTTGTCGCCGGGGATCCAGGCTACGTTCCCAGGGATCTCCCTGGCGGCGAAGACTGGTTCGTAAGTTTCAGGACCTTCTGGAAGGAGCGCATCGAGGCCAAGCTCGAAGCCTACAAGATAGAAAGCCGCAACCGCGAGCTTGCCCAGGAGATCAAGGCCTTTCTTGGCAACCGGGAGATGCCGGCTTTCGTGAACATAACCCGCGATGGCGGCGGCGAGGGTGGCAGCGAGGGGCCACCCCTGCGCTACGAACTGCCCCTGGCCCTTCTCGAGGGCTTTAGCCAGGGTCCCTTTTCCCACGAGATGAACCGCCCATTCAAGCTCCTCCTCCTTGAAGGTGAGTTCTATCGGAAGGACAACCGCATCGAGTTCACCGATGCCTACAATTGTCTGCTCAGGCTCCATGAGCAGCTTCAGGCCTTCGACGCGAAACTCGGATCTGACGGGGAGCACGGGAGGGCCTGGAGCCAGGCACACAAGGATATCTCGTCGTTCCAGGCCAGGCGCCGGAAGGCTGAGACCCTGCGACGGGCCATCGAAGAGGAGGCGGAGGCACTCCTAAGGGATTCCGCCACTGCCCTCATCACCATGACGAGGGTGCTCCAGGGTGTGCTCAAGGGCGAGGCGGGGGGGCGCTACGATTCGCTCCAGAACCTCTCGGCGATAGACGGTCGTGCCAATCGCGATTTCCTCAAGTCCCTCGACACGACGCGGGCTACCTGCGAGACCGCGATCGCCCTCTTGGGCGAGCTGTCCGGACTTGATTTCACCATAGCATGAGGGAGGCAGGGGCGGCTCTGACGACTTCACAGGCCATGGCGGCGGCGGGCTCGGCAGCGGCGAGCGTGGCTAGCTCTCCCGACTATCTGGAGTTCAGCTTCCCGATTCCGGCCAAGGCCCGGGGTCGCTCCCCTGTTCAGCGGCCCCGTGCTGTGCTCAGCCTCCGTTCGGCCGGTTCCATGCGCTATCTCAGTGACAAGGCCAACCCCCTGCGTGCTGCCTTCCTTGCAGCCCTGGGCCTGGGCCGAGGGCGAATGGTCGCCACGGAACTCCACCATACCCGTCGCCTCCGCCTGATCGAGGCTGCGCCGGCACCGCTGCCCGCGGATGAACTGCCCGCCGAATGGGATGCAGGGTTGATCCCGGGACTCGACTTCGGCGACGGAGGGCCCGACGGAGCTCTGGGGCGTGACGGCATTATCCTGGCGGGAGATCCCTGCGAAGGCTTCGCCACGGGCATCACGGTTGCCGACTGCATGCCGATCTGGATCTGGGACAGCGCCTCGGGGGCGCGTGGCGTCCTCCACTCCGGATGGAAGGGGACAGGCATCCTCGAGGCAGCAACCCGGGCCCTCGGGGAGCGCTTT
>JBAXTA010000380.1:0-3853 GCA_037130415.1 Spirochaetota bacterium | reverse complement strand
CTATCTCGAACATCGCCCGAAAGGGTTCGTTCTCGGCCACTGTCACCACGGCTCCGCGCTTTGTCAAAAAGGCCGATTGTACCGGGTGCCAGGAATGCGAGGCAGTCTGCCCAGAAGTCCGCATCGACGGCTATAATGAAAAGCTGGTGGGACGCAAGGTCGCCTACATCCCCTTCACCCTGGCCAACCCGCGCATCGCCACCATCGACCGGGCGGGAACCTCCGCTCCCTGCATCGCCGCCTGTCCCGGTGGCGTAAAGGCCTACGGCTACGTGTCGCTGGCCAGGAACGGTCAGTTCGACGAGGCCATGGAACTCCACCTCGAGGACAATCCCCTCCCGGGCTCCCTCGGCCGCGCCTGCTACGCACCCTGCGAGGGCCAGTGCAGCCGCTCGCTCGCCGAGGGCCCCGTGGACATGCGTCGCATCAAGCGGCACTTCTCGGAATCCTACTACGCCAAGCATGCGACGCCCCCCGACAGGAAAAAGAAAGACCCAACTGGTAATAAAGTCGCCATCGTCGGGTCCGGCCCCGCCGGACTGACCGCCGCCTACTTCCTTGCCCTCAAGGGCCACGACGTGACGATCTTCGAGGCGCAGCGGGAAGCCGGGGGCATGCTCAGGATGACCCTGCCCGAGTACCGCCTCCCGAACGCCATCGTCGACCGCGACATCCTCAACGTCACCGCCCTTGGCGTGACGATCAAGACGGGCCAAGGTATCAGCGACCCGGCCACCCTCAAGGAAGGCGGCTACCATGCCGTCCTCGTCGCGGTCGGTACCCACGAGTCCAGCCGCCTCGGCGTCGAGGGAAGCACGCTCGGGGGAATTGTCAATTGCCTGGACTTTCTCCGCGAGTCGAAGATCGGCAGCAAGGTTTCCCTCAAAGGGAAGAGCGTTGTCGTCGTCGGCGGCGGCAACACCGCCATGGACGCTTCACGCACAGCACTCCGCCTCGGCGCTGCCTCGGTTACCATTGTCTACCGCCGAAGCCGTGATGAGATGCCCGCCTGGCCCCTGGAAGTCCGCGAAGCCGAAGAAGAGGGCGTCAGGCTCGAGTTTCTCCGCAACCCCGTATCCTTCGCCGGGGATGCCAGTAGCGTACAATCGATGCGCCTTGTGAAGATGGCCCTTGGCCTGCCTGACTCAGGCGGGCGTCGCGCCTCGACAGCGGTCGCAGGTTCCGAATACGGACAGCCGGTGGATTTTGTCATCGAGGCCATTGGCCTCAGGCCGACAACTTCCGCCCTCGCGAAGGCCCTGCCCCTCAACAAGGACGGCACCATCCAGGTCGATCCTGTAACCTTGCAAACCTCCTCACCCTGGCTTTTTGCCGCCGGTGACGCCGCCTCAGGAAGTTCAACCATCATTGCTGCCGCCGGCCAGGGCAAGCGCGCAGCCTTCTACCTCGACCGCTTCCTTTCTGGCGAAGTGGTCGCTGCCGCAGAGTTCGGCGACAAGCTGCCGCCCTCCGATTCAGCGGCCGTCCTCCGCGACAAGGCCTTCCCGGCTCCCGTGATTCCCGACAAATTCCGCGAGGGCGCCGAACGCTCCAGGGACTTCGAGGAGGTCGAGAGGACCTTTACCGATGAAGAGGCCAGACGCGCCGCGGGACGCTGCCTCGATTGCAGCAATTGCCGCGAATGCCACCAGTGCGTGAACGTCTGCCCAGCCAACGCCATCGACTTTTCCATGAAGGAGGAAAAGCGCGAAATACGGGCCGAAGCGATCGTCATAGCTACAGGCTTCGAGCTCTTCAACCCGGCGGAGAAGCCCCAGTACCTCTATGGGCATCCGAACGTGATCACCTCCATCCAGATGGACCGCCTGATCGCCCCGACGAGACCCTTCAACAACCTTGTGCGCCCCGGCGACGGAAAGACGCCAGGCAACATCGCCTACGTGCTGTGCGCGGGTTCCCGCGATTCGAGCCTCTCGAACTTCACTACCTGTGGGCTCAGGCCGTCGGACAGTCCCGCCTGCTCCCAGATCTGCTGCATGTACTCGATCAAGCAGGCCCAGCTCCTGATGGGCTCCCTGCCGATGGCTGACATCACGATCTACTACATCGACATCCGCGCCTTCGGCAAGGGTTACGAGGAGTTCTACCAGGAAGCCCGCGGCATGGGCGTCAATTTCGTGAAGGGCAAGGTCGCACGGATCAGCCCCAGCTCCGGAAACCCCCAGGATATCGTGCTCCGCGTCGAGGACATCGAGAAGGGAATCCTCAAGGAAGTTGCCCACGACCTGGTGGTCCTTTCTACCGGGATACGCCCGGTCAACGAGATCATCACCGCCTTTACGACGGATAAGCCCGCACTCGACGAGCATGGCTTCATCAAGGTCACCGACCCGATGTTCAACCCGGGCCTGACAAGCGTGGAAGGCGTCTTTGTCGCGGGAACGGCAGCCGCCGCAATGGACATTCCCGATTCCATCCTCTCGGCGGGGGCGGCAGCAGCAGGTGCCGCCGCCTATATCGCCCAGCGTAGCGTTCCCGCGACGGATCGCCAGATCAGTAAGGCAGGAGTCTGACATGGCGGAACAAAAACGAGTCGGCGTATACATCTGCCACTGCGGCGGAAACATTTCCGACTATGTCGATGTCGCGGCGCTCCGTGATGAGCTGGCCAAGGATCCGGATGTGGTGGTGTCGAAGCACCTCCAGTTCGCCTGCTCCGACGCGAGCCAGAAGGAAATGGAAAAGGACATCCGCGAGCAGCATCTCGATGCCATGATCGTCTGTTCCTGCTCCCCGAAACTCCACACCCACACCTTCAGGAATGTTGCCGCGCGGGCAGGCCTGAATCCTTATAAATATGTGCAAGTCAACATCCGCGAGCAATGCTCGTGGGCCCACTCCGATCGCTCGGCCGAGGCGACGCTCAAGGCCTCGGGGCTGGTCCGCGCGGGCAAGGAGCGGGTCCTCAACGCCGAGTCCCTCATCCCGATCCGGGTGGAATCGCGGCAAGCGGTCGCGGTCATCGGCGCTGGCATCTCGGGCATGCGCGCGGCGACGGCCCTCGCCGACATGGGGGAGGAGGTCTTCCTTATCGAGTCCGCGGACAAGGCCGGAGGGCAGGTGGCGTCCCGCACGAAGCTTTTCCCGGACAACTCCAGCGGGACCGCCCTCGTCGAACGCATGCAGGGCGAGATCAGGAAACGCCCTGGGATAAAGCTTTTCACGAAGGCAGCCATACAGAACGTTTCCGGCAGCCTGGGCAACTTCACGGTGAAGGTTTCAGTCGGGGGTGGAGAGACCCTGAGCCTGAGCGCCGGGGCCATCCTCATCGCCACGGGCTACGACGATTACAAGCCGCTCACCGACGAATTCGGCTATGGAAGCGGTCCCAATGTGATGACTCTGCCAGAGTTCAACGCCCTGCTCGAATCAGGCTCCGGCGACATCAGGGTCGGTGGCCGCTCGGTCAAACGCATCGCCTATATCTACTGTGTCGGCATGCGGCAGGTAAAAGGACCCAATGCGTACTGCTCGCGCGCCTGCTGCACGGCGGCGATAAGCTCCGCCCTTGCCGCCCACGAGCGTATCGGCGGCCTGGATATCTTCCACATCTACCGCGACATCAGGACCTACGGGAAGCAGGAAAGCCTCTATGAGCGTTCCTCGAAGGCAGGCGACACCTATCTCATGTACAGCGAGAAGATCCCGCCGAAGGTGCAACAAAAAGGTGCGAGCCTAGGAATCACTGTAAAGGACTCGCTTACAGCCAAGACCGACATCGAGCTCGATGTGGACCTGCTGGTGCTCGTAACCGGGATGGTGCCACGGAGTGACAGCGGAACTGTCGCCTCGCTTTTCAAGATTCCTATTGGCAGTGACAAGTTCTTCAACG
>JBAXTA010000038.1:0-20406 GCA_037130415.1 Spirochaetota bacterium | reverse complement strand
CTCCTAGCGCCTGACCCGAATCCGCGCGTCAGGCTATGCCCATGGGCTTCGGGCCGGTCGCGTTGTCGCACCTGCGGATTCCGTGCTCACGTGCAGGAGCACGCTCCGCGCGGAATCCTTGGCGCTCCTAGCGCCTGACCCGAATCCGCGCGTCAGGCTATGCCCATGGGCTTCGGGCCTACAGCTTCAGCTCGACGCCGCCGCCAAAGCCTATGCCGCCGTAGTTCGAGAAGGCCATGTCGATGGGGATCCAGTACTCGATGCCAGCCTCGCCGAAGACACGCATGTCGCGGCTGATGAGGTAGGCGGCCTTGCCCCAGGCCTGAAAGCCGAGGTGGGCCAGGAAGTCGGTCTTGGCGTTCGTCCCGGTAACTGCCTCCATGATGTGCACATAGCCGACGCCGGCGGCTCCCCAGCCTGAGATGCTGAGCCTGCGCAGGTTCACGCTCATCTCCCCGCCCACGGCGACGTCGACGGGAATTATGAGGGCCGTCGCGAAGCCGAACATCTGGCCAAGAGGGATCTGGACGGTGGCAAGGGGGCGGAACCCGACAAAGCCGCGCGTGGCGACGGCGCGGAAGCCGGGGACAAAGTCGAGGCCACTGGTACCGAGGAAGAGGTGGCCGTAGGGGTCGAAGTCGATGCCGAGCCTCGGGATCTCCTGGAGGGCAGCCTCAGGCGCTATGGATTTTCCGCCATAGATCTCCTGGGCGGTTGAGACCTCAGAGCCTACAGAAGTAACCAGGAGGAGTCCGACTTCGCTGTCGTCCTTGAAGCCCTCGACGGTCGAACGCTCGACGACCGAGTACTCGTCGCCGACCTGGATGCCCATGTTGCGCCCAAGGGCCATCTTTACCTCGCCTCCCTTGGTTGAAAGGATCTTGCTTGAGATCTGGAAGGCTGGAATCTTCCTGATCTCGTATTGGAGCTGGTCGGGGATGGAGTCGATGGCGCTCTTTATGGAAGCGAACTGGTCCTTCTTGTCGGAGCCGCTCGTTTCTACTTCGGCTACACCCAGGGTGGTGCCGCCCCCCGCCACATCGACGAAGGTCACGTGGACGGTGAGCTTGGTTTCGAAATTGAGGGCCTTGTCGTTCCACTTCGATGAGAAGGAAGAGACTACCGGTGCGGCGACGATAAAGGCTCCGACCAGGTTGTTCCAGTCAGCCTCGGTGAGCGTTGCCTCGCCGAACTGGAACTTTTCCGGGATGACGACCGAGCTTTCCTTGGCCTTTTTTATGGCGGCTATGAAATCCGAGAGGCCACCCGAGGACAGACGTTGTTCGATGCCTATGACATTGAACCTCCCAAGATCGACAAAGACCTTCCGGGTTTTCTGGTCGATGCTCCCCAGGGTTTCCAGGGGGATGGACCAGCCGTACCAGCCGATGTTGAAGATGGCGAGGTCCTTTTTCTTCGAGACGTCCGGACTCTGGGCCATGAGGAGGGATGCAAAAAGAATGAATGGCAGCGCAAGAACCAAGCGCCGTGCCGATGTGTTCATTTCAACTCCTGGCAGATAAAAGATACCTTGATTTTCGTTCATGACCTCCGCTTTGCCAAGGGCAAAGGGGTTCATGGGATTTGCGAACCTTTATTCATGAAATAGCCGTGGCGTCAAGCCTAATTCCTTACCTCTTGAACCTTCCTGCCCTTATCACTATACTCCGGCTTGTTCAGCTTTTTTCAAAATAGGGCAGGAAACCGCAAGCTTTTCAAGCCGATTCGAAATTATCGAATCAACGGGTTCCCTTTCATGGTTGTTCATCCATATGTGGAGAGGTAGAGAAGCGACATGGCCTTTGACATCACCAAGATGCGGAATATCGGCATCAGCGCCCACATCGACTCGGGAAAGACCACCCTCTCCGAGCGAATCCTTTTTTATTGCAACAAGATCCACGCGATCCACGAGGTCAAGGGCAAGGATGGCGCTGGCGCCACCATGGACTCCATGGATCTCGAGCGCGAGCGCGGCATCACCATCCAGTCGGCGGCTACCAACGTCGAGTGGAAGGACAAGACGATCAACCTTATCGATACCCCCGGGCACGTTGATTTCACCATCGAGGTCGAGCGCTCGCTGCGTGTCCTTGACGGAGCCATCCTTGTGCTCTGCGCCGTGGCTGGCGTCCAGTCCCAGTCGATCACGGTCGATCGCCAGCTCAAGCGCTACCATGTTCCCCGGCTTGCCTTCATCAACAAATGTGACCGGACTGGCGCCAATCCTTATAGGGTCAAGGCCCAGCTTGCCGAGAAACTGGGGCTCAATCCGGTCTTCATGACCCTCCCGATCGGCCTTGAGGACAAGCTTGAGGGCCTTATCGACCTCCTTGAAATGCGGGCTGTCTACTTCGATGGCGATGCCGGCGACGAACTCCGCTTTGCCGAGATTCCGGCCCACCTTCTGGACGATGCTGAAAAGTTCCGTGAGGAACTCGTGGACTCGGCTTCCATGTTCTCCGACGAACTCGCCGAAGCCTACCTTGACGGCAACGCTACCAACGAGATGATCGTCGAGGCTGTCCGCAGGGGCACCATCGCCGACCAGCTCGTGCCTGTGTTTGTGGGTTCCGCCTACAAGAACAAGGGAGTCCAGGTCCTCCTCGATGGCGTTTCCGCCTACCTTCCGAATCCCACCGAAAAAAGGAATGTGGCCCTGGACCTCGACAAGGGCGAGGCTGAGATTGTCCTGCAGGCCGAGGGTGCCCACCCAACAGTCTCGCTCGCCTTCAAGCTCGACGACGGGCAGTACGGCCAGCTCACCTATGTGAGAATCTACCAGGGTTCCATCAAGAAGGGCGACGAGCTCCTCAACACGAGGGCCCGAAAGAAGTTCAAGGTCGGACGCCTCGTGCGCATGCACGCCTCGACGATGGAAGACATCAACGAGGGCTTTCCCGGCGACATCATAGCCCTCTTCGGCATCGAGTGTGCCTCCGGCGATACCTTCTGCGACTCCAAGATCAATGTCGCGATGACCTCGATGTACGTGCCCGAGCCGGTCATCTCCCTGGCCATCGAGCCAACAGACAAGAAGTCCTCCGACCAGATGGCCAAGGCCTTGAACCGCTTTACCAAGGAAGATCCGACCTTCCGCACCTTTGTCGATCCCGAGTCCAACCAGACGATCGTGCAGGGTATGGGCGAGCTCCACCTCGAGGTCTACATAGAGCGCATGAAGCGCGAGTACAAGTGCGAGGTCACCACGGGCATGCCCCAGGTAGCCTACCGCGAGGCCATCACCCAGAAGGCCGAGTTCAGCTACACACACAAGAAGCAGACCGGCGGTTCCGGCCAGTACGGCAAGGTCGCCGGCTGGATCGAGCCCTCGAGCGAGAAGAACTTCGAGTTCGTCAACATGGTCAAGGGCGGCTCGATCCCGACCGAGTACATCCCGAGCTGCGAGAAGGGCTTCAAGCACTGCATCGAAAAGGGCGCCCTCATCGGCTTCCCGATTGTCAACGTGAAGTGCGTCGTCAACGACGGCGCCTCCCATGCAGTCGACTCCTCGGACATCGCCTTCCAGCTCGCGGCCATAGGCGGTTTCAAGGAAGCCTACGAAAAGGCCAGGCCGGCCATCCTCGAGCCCATCATGAAGGTGGAGGTCGAGGGTCCCACCGAGTTCCAGGGCAACATTTTCGGCTCCGTCAACCAGCGCCGCGGCCTGATCACCTCGAGTTCCGAGGATGGCCGCTTCTGCAAGGTCGAGGCCGAGGTTCCACTTTCCGAGATGTTCGGCTATTCCACCGTGATCCGCTCATTGTCACAGGGCAAGGCGGAGTTTACGATGGAGTTCCTGAAGTACTCGAAGGTTCCGACCAACGTCTCCGATGAGCTGAAGAAGCAGTACCTTGAGAAACGCCGTGCCGAGCAGGGCCGGTAGAAAGGAGTTCCCATGCTGAAAGCGGAGCTTATTGCCAAGAGTCCGATGCGCGTCCTCGAGAAGTCCATCGAGGGCGGCCTCGCAATCGGCAACATCGGCATCATCGCCAGCAAGAAGGGCGTCGGAAAGACGAGTGTCCTTGTCCAGATCGCCATCGACAAGCTCCTCCAGGGGCAGAAGGTCATCCATGTGTCCTTCTCCTCCAACACGAGACATGTGTTCGATTGGTACGAGAACATCTTCACCGAGGTTGCCAAGAAGCGCGGCCTTGAGCACGCTGATGAGGTCCGCGACGAACTTGTCCACAACCGGGTCATCATGAATTTCAGCCAGGGCAGCCTGAAGACCGAGCAGATACTCAGCTCCATCCGCCACCTCATGGTGGAGGGCGGCATCAAGGCCAGCACCCTCGTCATAGACGGTTTCGATTTCCAGAAATCCACCCCGGAGATCCTTGCAACCATGCATGCCTTTGCGGTCGAAATGGCCGTCGAGATCTGGTTTTCGGCCACCCTCCCCATCGATGGGCAGCTTGCTACCAAGGGCAAGGCGCCCACGATCCTGACTGCCTTCATGCCCTCCATCGCCGTCCTTGTCGTCCTCGAACCCAAGACCGAATACATCCACTTCGATGTTGTAAAGCACCACGAGTCCACCAACCTCGAGGACCTGAAGATAAAGCTGGATCCCAAGACGCTGCTGATAGCGGACGTCTGAGCCGGCGGAGAGCCAGGCGCAGAGCCGGATCCCTCCCCATGTGCACGCAAGAAACCGCTCCGGTCTGGGGCGGTTTTTTTCTGTTATCGCGGCGATGTTTTGCTTTGCTGTCTGCAGTGCGGGATAGTAGAAGGATGGCACATACGGAAGCTCCACGAGGCTCTCATGCAATCCGTCCAGCAAAGCAGTCATCGGCCGATATCGCCCAGGATTGGTCGGGCTATGCTCGGGACATTCTCATTGGATTCGCTATTGTGAGCGCAGTCGTGATTGGCGATTTCTTCACGGGCGTGAAGATGTCCTTTTCCCTCTTCTACATCGCGCCGGTTGCCTTTGTAGCCTGGCGCAGTGGCTTGGGCATGGGCCTTGCCTTTGCCGTCATCTGCGTCGGCGCACGTCTTTTCACCGATTATTTGGGCGGAAAGGCCTACGACACGGCCTTCATCGCACTCTGGAACACCGGCGCGCGCACGGGCATCCTCGTATTCACAGCCCTTGTGATGTGGCGTGTCCGGCTCGAGGTTCGCGCAGCGAACCTGGCCAAGGACCAGGCCCTCGCAGCCTCACGCGTAAAGTCCGAATTCCTCTGGAGCATGAGCCACGAGCTCAGGACTCCCCTCAATGCCCTTCTGGCCATGGCGGAGCTGCTTGCCGGGACGCGACTCGATGAGGAGCAGGGCACATACGTTCGGACCTTCAGGCGCGAGGGAAGGAATCTCCTTGCCCTGATCGGCGATCTCCTTGATTCTGCCAAGATCGAAGAAGGTCAATTTTCTGCTGAGAACATTGCGTTTTCGCTCCGTGGCCTTCTTTCCGAAGTCGAGTCCATCGTAGGAGCCCAGGCCAAGCGAAAGGGTCTGGGCTTTTCCCTCACCATAGCGCCTTCGGTTTTCGACGGAGTACGAGGCGATCCCCTCCTCATCAAGCGGACCCTCCTCAACCTCACGGGAAACGCGGTCAAGTTCACGTCGACCGGCCTGATAGGCCTGGAAGTCGGCTTGGACGCCGAGGGCAGGACGATGTTTATTGTCCGAGACAGTGGCATCGGGATGGATGAAGAAACAATGTCGCATCTCTTTGAGCCCTTTTCCCAGGCCAGTACTGCGACCCGTAGGGAGTTTGGCGGAACGGGGCTTGGACTCAGCCTCTGCAAGCGTTTTGTCTCCCTGATGGGCGGGGCTATCCAGGTAGAGAGCCACCCCGGAGCCGGGAGCAGCTTCTCCTTTGCCATTCCCCTTCCCGAGGCGGAACCTGAGATTTCAGTCTCTACTGCCGTCGAAGCTGAGGAGTCTGTGCAGTTGCGGCACTGTAGGATCCTCGTGGCCGATGATGTTGCCATCAATCGGGAGATTGTCCGGGCCTTTCTTTTGAAGGAAGGTTGGGAAGTAGAGGATGCTTCCGACGGTGAGGCCGCAGTGGCCTTGGCCGATTCAGGACAGTGGGACCTGATCTTGATGGATGCGCAAATGCCCAAGATGGATGGATACAGCGCGACCAGGGCGATCAGGAATCGCGAGCGGAGGGCTGGCCGGGTGCGGACGCCGATCGTTGCCTTGACCGCCCAGGCTAGCGAAGAAGACGTACGCGATTCGGAAGCGGCAGGTTGCGATGCCCATCTTACAAAACCCTTTACCCGGAAGCAGCTTGTGGCTACGATCACTTCTCTCCTGCCAGCCTTGGGCTCGTCTGCTGCCGAGGCAGCTTCCCCGGGGCGCGATCCCGATGTGGAAGCCCTGGTTCCACTTTTTCTCAAAGACGCCGATCGCTTGATCACGCAGGCCAAGGCCGCCGCTTCGGTTTCTGACTGGGCGGAGGTTTCGGCGATCGCGCACAAGATCAAGGGCGCTGGTGGTAGTTTTGGGTTCGACAGGATTTCGGAACTCGGAGCCGAGCTTGAGGCGGCTTCGCAAAGTCCCGATATACAGAGGGTTGAGCTTGTTCTCGAGTGGCTCGATGCGGAAATGCGCCTGGCTGCGACCAAGGGGAAGTGAGGGAATCATGGCATTGCTTGAATCCAATGGAAAACGCGTGCTTGTTACCGAGGATGTGGAGTCCATAGCCTTTCTGATGAAGCGTGTACTGGAAAAGGCAGGTTTCCAGACCGATGTGGCCTTCGACGGCGAGGAGTGCCTCGAAATGGTCGCCTCCTTCAAGCCCGATCTGGTGGTGATGGACATCATGATGCCCAAGATCCACGGCCTGGCCGCGCTTCGGAGGATCAAGTCAAATCCAGCGACATCTGACATCGGGGTGATCATCTGCACTGCCAAGACCTACAAGCCCGACGAGGAGCAGGCGCTGACCGACGGCGCCTTCGCCGTGGTGGCAAAGCCCCTGAGGCCAGAGGAGCTCCTTGCCAAGGTCAGGGAATACTTCCAGCTCGCTTCGACCGAGGGCAAATCTGGCGGCTCGCCGATCGAAGCGGGGATCGCGCCCTACATGCCGCCGACAGCAGCCGGTGAAGCCCGGGTGAGGATCTGGGGGACCAGGGGCTCCATCCCTGTTTCGGGAAACCGCTATGCCCGATACGGTGGCAACACGTCCTGCGCGACCATAGAGCGCGGAGATGATCTTGTCATCCTCGACGCTGGCAGCGGCATACGCGACCTGGGCTTTGAGCTGGCTCGCAAGGGACCCTCGAGGATCCATCTTTTCATCGGTCATACGCATTGGGACCATATCCAGGGATTCCCCTTCTTCGTTCCCGCCTTCATCCCCGGTTTCGAGATCGTCCTGTACGCCGCGCCTGGCTTCGGCAAGGACCTCGAGTCGATCTTCAGGGGGCAGCTGGACAGCGATTATTTCCCGGTACAGCTTGAGGACATGCAGGCAAAGCTCGAATTCAAGCAGCTTACGGAGAGCCCAGTCAGCGTGGGCGGATTGAAGGTGCATTGGGAGTTTACCCAACATCCCGGAGCGACCCTCGGCTTCAAGGTCGAGACCGGGGACAAATCCATCTGCTACATCACGGACAACGAATTCCTGAAAGGTTATCTCGGCCATCCCCTGGCAGCCGAACCGGATGAGGCGGCCCTTTCCCCGTATCGGAAACTGATCGACTTCGTCGCGGGCTCCGATATCTTTTTCGGCGAGGCTCAATACACCAACAAGGAGTATGCCGCCAAGATTGGATGGGGACATTCTTCCCTGTCCAATGCCTGCCTTTTGGCCAAGCTCTGCAACCTTCGCGACTGGGTCATCGTGCATCACGATCCCCAGAATGGCGATGAGACCCTCGAAGAGAACCTGAACCAGGTCAGGCGCATCGCCGCGGAGATCGGCTATGGAGGCCAGATCAGGCTGGGTTACGACGGAATAACCGAGTACCTGGACTGAGGGTGGAATGACACTCCTCCCCCGGCCCGGTCCCCTCGCTGCCTGGATCATGGCTGCCCGACCCAGGACCCTGCCCGCCTCGACGGCCGGCGTCATCGTCGGTTCGGCCCTCGCCTACGGAGCCGGCAGCTTCGAGCTCCTGCCCGCCCTCGCGGCCCTCGTGGTCGCCTCAGCCCTCCAGATCGCGAGCAACATCGCCAACGATGTCTTTGACTTCGAGCGGGGCTCAGACTCGATACGCACCCTCGGCCCTACGCGCGTGACCCAGGCCGGATTGATTTCCCCAGGAGCCATGAAGGCGGGACTTGCGGTTGCGATCGGCGTGGCTGCCCTCGCGGGGCTCTCTCTTGCCTGGCACGCGGCCACCATCGCCCCTGGTTCCTGGCCCTGGCTCCTGGGCGTCGGCTTCCTCGCCATCCTGTCGGCAGTGGCCTACACCGCGGGCCCCTTCCCCCTGGCCTACCTCGGACTCGGTGACCTCTTCGTCCTTGTGTTCTTCGGCATCGCCTCGGTGGCGGGGACCTGGTTCACGCAGGCGGGAACCCTCGCCCCGGCGCCCTTCCTCCTGGCCCTGGGCCCAGGTCTCATAATTGTGAATATCCTGGTCGTTAACAATCTCCGCGACGTGGAGGAGGACCGCCAGGTCGGCAAGCGCACCCTGGTTGTCCGCTTCGGGAAGGGCTTTGGCAAGGCCGAATACCTCGCCTGCATGGCGGGAGCCTACGCGGTCGTGCCCCTGGGGATTGGCCTCGGCCTCGTGCCTGCCTGGACACTGCTCGCCTGGCTTTCAGCTCCCCTCGCCGTGATGAATGCCAGCTCGGTTCTCCACAAGGAGGGGCAGGCCCTCAACGCCACCCTCGCTGGCACGGGCCAGACCTCCTTTGTCTGGGCCGCGCTCTTCGCGGTCGGAATGTTCATCGCCGGCGGGCGGGCGTGAGCGTTCCGGCTCCGGCCAGGGTAGGCCCCTGAATGGACCTCGTGCGCGGCCTCGGGGACTTCCTCACACTCAAGCGGAATTTCCACACTCTCCGTGGGCGGGGCCTCCAGGACTGGCAGCGCTCACGATGCAACGAACTGGTACGATTTGCCGTCTCGGCCAGCCCCCTCTACCGAAGACTCTACGAGGGCAGGGACCTCGACCGCTTCGAGGAGCTCCCCACCATCGACAAGGCGGTCGCTACCGAGGGTTTTGACGATCTCAACACGGCCGGGCTCCATCGCTCCGAGGTCGAAGCCTTTGCCCTCGGGATGGAGGCAAGCGGTGATCAGCTCCGCTACCTCCGGGGTCCGGACGGCCGCGACTTCGTCATCGGCATGTCCTCGGGAACCTCAGGCTCGCGGGGCTTCGTCGTGACCGAGCGAGCGATATCCGAGGGCCTGCCCTTTGTCTTCGCCGCCCGCTCGGGGCTCCCCCTCCGCCTCCTTCCCTGGCGGATCGTCTTCATGCTGCGTGTCTTCTCCAAGGCCTTCCAGGACATCAATGCGCCGCTCATCCGCCTCGACTACGTCAACACGATGACCCCTGTCCCCGCGATCCTCGACAAGGTGGACAGGATGCGGGCGAAGATCCTCATGGGCCCTCCCTCGATGCTCCGGATCCTCGCTGATCACGCCCCTTCGATGCCCAGCCTCAGGCTCCTCGTTTCCTACGCAGAGGTCCTCGAGGAAGATGACGAGGCGGCCATCCGCGCCGCCTTTGGCCTGCCCCTCATCCAGATTTACCAGGCCAGCGAGGGCCCCATAGGCTGCGCCTGCCGGCTCGGAACCCTCCACATCAACGAGGACCTCGTGTACGTGGAACTCCTCGACGGGGAGGGGAGGCCGGTCACGGAACCCGGCCAGAGGGCGAGGAGGATGCTCGTCACCAACCTCTACAACCGCGTCCAGCCCCTCATCCGCTACGAGTTGAACGACCTCGTGGAATTGGGTGAGCCCTGCGCCTGCGGGAGTGGCTTCCGCACGATACGGCGGGTGATCGGCAGGGCCGACGATGTCCTGTGGTTCGCCTCTGCGGAAGGTGGGCGACAGTATGTCTTTCCGGACCTTGTCAGCCGCTGGATCATCTCGGCGAGCAGCCTCGTATCCGACTACTCGATTGCCCAGGCTGGCGATGACTCGCTCGACCTCAGGCTCTCGGTCACTCGGGATGAGGCCCTCCCTGAAGCCCTCGCCGTAGTCCTCGCTGCCCTGGGCTCGGGGCTGGAGCGCCACGGTTGCCTGATCCCGGAAATCCGCTTCGCCGGAGCGGTTGAGCCCCCTCCGCCTGGCATGAAGCGGAAGCGCTTTATCAGCATTGCCAGGAAGGGGGCCTAAGGACGGCTGCTGCGCAGGGTTTGTAAGGGCATTGGCGCCGCAAAGCAGGGTGCAATCGCCTATGGCCCTGGCCTTCAGAACCTGATGTCAGCCAGGGCGGCAGCGGGGAAGGGTCCCCCGTGTCCCGGCCACAGGGTTCCGTCGGCCGGCACGATCTGGCGCACACGCGCGAGGGAGGCACGGTAGTCCTCGAAGTTCTCCGCCAGGAAGGCTGTCCCTGGCTTCTTCCAGTTCGCCACAAGGTCACCTGCAAAAAAATCCTTGCCACAGAGGATGCCGACCGAGCCGCGCGTATGGCCGGGAAGATGGTAGACCCTGGCGTCAAGGCCCCAGTCAGCGAGGCTCTGACCCTCGGCCAGGCGTACATCGACCGGGCAGCCCGGATTTGCGCTCCGCAGGAGGGAGCTCAATCCAACAAAGACCTTCATGACTGCACCGATGCCTTTCCGCGGGAGCATGACCCCCGTTTCGAGGGCCTCTGCATCGGCCTCATGGATGGCTATCTTCGCTTTCCAGGAATCGCGGAGCCAGAGGCAATTGCCTGCGTGGTCATAGTCTGGATGGGTAAGGACTACGAGGCGCAGGCTGTCGGCTCTGCAACCCGCCGCCTTCAGGGCCGACCCCAGCTCTGCCCTTTTGCCAGGGATGCCTGAGTCGATGAGCACATACCCCCCTGATACGGGCAGGAGGTAGGCATTCACGAAGCCGAGCTTGATGGGCGTAAAGGTCGTCATTCCTGTATACTATCGCCGGCAACAGCGCACTGGAAGGGCCCGCGCCTGGCTCGTCCTCCACGTGGCGGTTTCCGCCGGGCGGACGAAGGCAGCTGTCCATCCAAAGGAGCAGTCGTGCAGAAATCAATGGTCGCAATTGTGCGTTGTGAGAGCTATGACGAGGAGATGGTTTACCTGGCTGTCAAGCGTGCCCTCGATCTCATCGGAGGCCTCGCTTCCATCGTCAAGCCCGGGGAAAAGATACTTCTCAAACCCAACATCCTCACAGGTGCCCCTCCTGACAAGGCCGTCTGCACACACCCGGCCGTCTTCAACGCAGTTGCCCGAATTCTCTGCGACGCGGGTTTCAATCCGCGCTACGGCGACTCTCCCGCTTCGGACAAGCCGGAATCGGGACTCGCAAGGGCAGGCATCACCGAAGTCGCGAAACGCTACGGTCTCGAGCTGGGTGACTTCGAGAACAGCGTCGAGGTCAAGGGTCCCTCCCCGGGCGCGAATTGGAGCTTTCCTCTTGCCAGGGCCGTAGCCGAGGCTGACTGCATCATCAGCCTGCCCAAGATGAAGACCCACATGCTCACCCGCGTCACCGGGGCGGTGAAGAACCAGTTCGGCTGCATCCTTGGCAAGGTAAAAGGCTCCTACCATGTGAAACTCCCCGGCCCCTCGGATTTCTCGCGGATGCTCGTCGAGCTCAACCTGGCGGTGAAGGCCCGTCTCTTCGTGATGGACGGCATAGTCGCGATGGAGGGCAATGGCCCGCGCGGCGGCGATCCCGTGCCGATGAAGGTTCTCCTGGTTTCGACCGACCCCGTGGCCGTCGATGCCACCTTCTGCCGCATGGTCGCCCTCGACCCCCGCTTCGTGCCGACAAACGTCTTTGGCCAGCGGAACGGTCTTGGCAATTGGGAAGAATCAGGCATCGAGCTTGTCGGCGACCCTCTCGATTCCTTCATGAACCGGCAGTTCAACGTGGTGCGGAAGACCGCTGCCGGCGGAGCCATTCCCCCCGCCCTCCTCAATCTCGTCTCTGACCGGCCCGTCATCGAAGCAGCCCTGTGCATCAAGTGCGGCAAGTGCGTCGACTCCTGCCCCGTCGAGGGGAAGGCCCTCGATTTCGTGAAGGGCGACAAGAAGAAGCCGCCTGCCTACAAGTACAACAGCTGCATCCGTTGCTATTGCTGCCAGGAATCCTGCCCCGAGAAGGCTATCACCGTGCGAAAACCGACCCTGATGGGGATCATCACAGGAAAGCAGAATTAGGCCACGTTCACGCGAAACCTGGCGGAACAGGAGTCATGCAGTCGGCCGGCTTGTGGATCCCATGCCGCAAAAGCTCGACCAGGTCGTCGACCGCCTTCTCGAGGTCCTTGTCGCCGAAGGGCAGGGAGGCGTCCGCCTTGCCCAGGCGCTCGACGATGGAGAATCCATACTTCGTTTCCATGTAGCTGCCGACTGAAAGGCTGGCAGCATTCACCAGCTGGGCGACGAGGAGTTCGTCAATGTCATCACGAAGTTCTCCTTTTGATCGCCCCTCCTCTACCAGGGCTCTGAGAAAATCGAGTGCCAGCTGTCTGGTCTGCGCGACGATCAGGCCAGCCTCCGTGCCGGGACTCTCCTTCATCGCGTTGACCATAAGAAGGCTGTAGTTCGGGTTTCTGAGGTCGAAATCGACGCTGGCCAGGATGAGGTTCCGGTGCCTGACGAAGAAGTCGGGTGCCGCGCCCGAGGCGCCCTGCTTCTTGACCATCCACGCCTGTTTTCTGGTGGCTGCGAGTTCGAGGAGGTAGGCGTAGAGGTCTTTCTTGTCGGCGAAATACTGGTAGACGCTGCCCTTGGCGATGCCCAGTTTGGCGACTATCCGGGATACCGATGCCGCCCGGTACTCGTTCCTGGCGAACTCATGGAGGGCCGCCTCGAGGAACGACTCTCTCTTGGCCTCTGCCAGGTTCAGGAAGGTTTCTTTCGGCATTTCTTTCCTCTGCACGATCTTGCTCGCGCCTGCAGCGCCTGTCAAGGCAGTGACCGCTTGGTCACTTTACCCTTGATTGTATCGAAGCCTGTTGGTGGGCACAATGAAGATCAGGGCGGACAGCCGACTCTGCTTCGATCATGAACCCTTGGCCAGATGGCTTCGGAACCAGAGTGCGAGCCCGCTTTCGTCGAGTGTTCCACCAGCCAGCGATTCCACCGTCCTGATCGCGTCCGCCGCGTCGAACTGAAGGCTCAAGCCGTTGTCGGCAAGGAATACGCGCGCAACCACCCAGGCCGTTCTTTTGTTTCCGTCAATGAAGGCATGATTCTTCGCAAGGCCAAAGGCGTAGGAAGCGGCAAGGTCAGCCAGGTCCGGCTGACTGTAGACGGCGAGGTTTCTCGGCTTGGCCAAGGCCGACTCGATCAAGCCACGATCACGGATTTCGTCCAGCCCGCCATGTTCCGCAAGCTGCCGATCGTGGATGGCGAGTACGAGGTCGATACCTATACCGCGCCACGTTCTCACGTTGCCAAGACCCTCAAGATCTCTCGATCGTCGTGCATGATGTTTTCAGCCAGCCTGATCTGCCGCTCGAAATCGGGGTCGTAGGGAGTGAGCCGGTACCCCCCATCCGGCGCCTCGGTCAGGAAGACCGTATCGCCTTTCTTGATCTTGAGATGAGCCAGTGCTTCCTTGTTCAGGATAAATCCAGCCGAGGATCCGACAGTCGTAACCTTGAGCGAGAGCATTCTGAGCTCCTATATAACATCCATTATAATATGCGGGGTCGAGGTGATTCAAGCAACAATGGTCAGTCACCCGCCCCTTGACTGTATCGAAGCTTGTAGGTAGCTTGTGACCGACAAGTCACATGACCGGATGGTCATACTGGAGAAGCAATGCGCATCGCCATTTTCGCCCCCGGGAGCAGGGGGGACATCCAGCCCTACCTTGCCCTCGGCAAGGGCCTCAAAGACGCAGGCCACACGATCACACTGATCTCAAACCAGACCTACGCCGGGCTTGTCGCGCCCTACGGCCTGGACTTCCATGCTATCCCGCTGGACATGCAGGCCATGATCGAGGAAAGCGCGATGCGGAAAGTGCTCGAGCGGGGGAACCCCGTCACTACCATGGCGCATTTTGCCAGGCAGTTTAAGGCTGCCTCGAAAATAATGGCCGAGCAGGCCCTCGAGGCTTCGCGGGGCAGCGAGCTGATCATCGCAGGCTTTTCGGGAATATTCATCGCGATGTCGATAGCCGAAAAGCTCGGAATCCAGTTCCTTCAGGCCTACAATGTCCCCCTCACATCGACGGGGGATTTCTCGGGAGCCCTCCTGCCGCGGCTCCCTGCGGGCCCGCTTCGCAGTCTGTCCCACTTCATAACTCGCCAGGCGATCTGGATGGCCTACGCCCCTGCCGACAAGATCGTCCGTACCGAGACCCTCGGCCTTACTACCAGACTCGGTAGTATGCCCTTCCCTGCCGGCGGGCCCTGGAAGAGGCTCCGGGACGAACCGACGCTCTATGGCCTCAGTCCCTCCGTGATCCCGCGGCCCAAGGAGTGGAGCGCGAGTTCCGTTTACCTGACCGGCTATTGGTTCCTCGACGAGTCGGCGGAATGGAAGGCCCCAGACGACCTTGAACGCTTTCTCGCCAGCGGTCCCGCGCCGGTCTACATCGGCTTTGGCAGCATGAGCAACGAGAGCCCTGAGGAGACCGCGAAGCTCGTGCTCAAGGCCCTGGAACTCAGCGGCCATCGTGGAATCGTCTTCTCGGGTTGGGGAGGCATGGCGTCGAAGGAGCTCCCGGCGAGCGTCCACATGATCGAGTCGACGCCCCATTCCTGGCTCTTCCCGCGCATGGCTGCCGTAGTCCACCACGGTGGAGGCGGTACGACGGCGGCTGGCTACCGAGCGGGAGTTCCAACCCTCATCGTGCCCTTCCACGGCGACCAGGCCTTCTGGGGCCTGCTTACAGCGCGCCTTGGCGTCGGTCCGAGGCCCCTCCCACGACGGCGCCTTTCGGCGGAGGCCCTGGCTGCTTCCCTCACGACTGCCCTCACGGACGCAGGAATACGGAGCCGCGCCGCAGCCCTCGGCGAACGCATCCGCTCCGAGGACGGTGTCGCGCGGGCGGTGGAGGCCATCGAAGCCATTTCCAGGGCCCGAAGGAGCTAGATCGAGATGGAGGCACGACTTCCACCCGGCGCTCCCCTCGGGCGCGACGCCGGAAAAACCAGGCCAGCTCTCGTCAGCGCCGGACTCCTCCTCGGACTCCTTTTGGCCGCCCTCGACCAGACCATCGTCACCACGGCCATGCCCACCATCGCCCGGAGCCTCGGCGGCCTCGATCTTTATAGTTGGGTCTTTGCAGCCTACATGCTTTTGGAGACCGCCTCGACGCCGGTGTTCGGGAGCCTTGCCGATATCTTCGGGCGAAGGCGCGTCTACCTCATCGGCATGGCCCTCTTCCTCGGAGGCTCGGTGGCCGCGGGACTCTCGGCTTCGATGGTCGGGCTCATCCTCGCGAGGGCCCTTCAGGGCCTCGGCGCAGGCGCACTCATGCCGCTGGCCTTCACCATCATCGCCGATATCTTCCCCCCGGAACGGAGGGGCAAAATGCAGGGGCTCTTCGCTGCGGTCCTCACCCTGGCAAGCCTCGCGGGACCGCCCCTCGGAGGCCTTGTGACCGAAAAGCTCGGCTGGCACTGGGCCTTTTTCATGAACCTGCCCTTCGGCGTCGCCGCTGTCATACTGATCTGGAGCGGGCTTGCGGAAAAGCGTACGGAGCGGAGGCCGCAGGTCGATGTCGCGGGAGCCCTGGTCTTCATAAGTGCGATGATCGCCTTCCTCCTGTCGACGGTCACAGGCGGAAAGACCCATGTCCCGAATCTTCTCCCTGTCCTCTTTCTCGTAGTAATTGGATGCATCCTTCTCGGCCTCTTTGTCCGCATCGAGAGGCGATCGACCAGGCCCATGCTGCCCCTGGGGCTCTTCGGCAATGCTTCCTTCGTCCTTGTCAGCATGGTCGCCCTCCTCTTCGGCCTCGGCATGTTCGGGAGCATCAGCTACCTGCCCCTCTTCGCCCAGACAGTCCTCGGAGCGAGCCCCTCGGTCTCCGGAGCCCTCCTGATTCCCATGATGCTGGGCATGGGCCTTGGGAGCATTGTCGCGGGGCTCCTCATGACCAGGCTCAGCTTCAGGGTTCTCACCGTCATCGGCCTCTGCCTCATGGTCGGCTCCTTCCTTTTCTTTTCCACAATGGGAAGCGGAACGGGCTTCCCGCTTCTGGCGATGGGCTTGGGCATCTCTGGCCTGGGCCAGGGCATCCTCGGACCGACCTTGACGACGGCCGCCCAGGAGTTCAGCGAGCCTGGCCACCGTGGCGTGGCAACCTCGACCAATGCTTTCTTTCGTTCGGTGGGGAGCACCTTCGGGGTCAGCCTCCTCGGAATGCTGCTCAACGCTGGCCTCCGAGCCCGCGGGGCAGGGCCGATGGCCTTCAGCGCATCGCTCCAGGCGGTGTTCCTTGTCGCCTCCGGTTTCGCGGCTGCAGCCCTGGTCGCAGCCTTGTTCATGGGAGGGAGGCGCCTCGAGGCGCACTCAGCCGGAAAAAAGCCTCCTCGATCCTTCCCGCAATAAATGCAATTGGTACTTTACTGTTCCCCCGGGTCGGCCCGGGAGGGTCGCGTCTTCGGCCAGGGGGCGTGGGCCGAGTCCCTCCTCATTCCTTCCTCATAGGCCTGCCACAAGGGAACGGAGCTTCTCTTCCATCACGACCGGGTTGTCTTTGGCCGCGAGGGACTCGATCCCCGCGATGAGGAGGTCGCACTCGATTTCCTTGGCTCTGAGGATCGAGGCCTTGTAGTTCCCGAGGATGGAACGGGTCACGAGGGGGTCCCATCCTTCCATCAGCATGATGAGGCCGCGTCTGAACATCTGGTCGCCGTCGCCCTCTTCAAGGAAGCCTTCGAGCCCGAGGAGTCCGGTTTCCCTCACGAAGAAGGCGAGGCTCGTCAAGGTCGAAATGATGGCCTGCCGGCTTGAAAGGTCGATCGGCGGGGGCGTGGGGCTCCGCGCCTTTTCCTTGGCCGCCTCGAATCCATGCTCGTCGACGAAGCGCTGATGCTTTTCGAGGAGGCTCGAGTAGAGAGCCTGGCCGGCTCTGATCGCCTCGGGGGCCAGTCCCTCGAGGTCGCGCATGTCCTCCCTGAGGAGTAGGCAGGCTCGCTTCGACATGTTGCGGAAGATTATGTCCCGCACGTCGCCTTCCTGGTCGACGAGGGCCCGCGCCAGGGGTTCCGCGTCGATGTCCCGCAGCGCCAATTGAATCACGAAGTCCGAGAACCCACCCTCGAGCATGAAATCCCTGAACGCCTTCATCGTCGCCTCCTTGTCCTCTTACTATTGTATCTCAGGAGGCGTGCCGGAACGATTTTCCGTCTCAGGCTATCTGACCGGCCGGATTTCTTGTGGTGAGCATCGCCAGGCCTTGCGGCTTGACCCCACAGGGATGGCGCATTCAATTGACAGGGCGTCCCCTGACACCTACTGTTGCCAATGCCCAGCAGAAATCGTGCTTTCTTCCCTTGCGCCGCCGTTTCGGTTCTCCTTGCCCTCGCAGGCTGTGCCTCCCAACCCAGGCCGGCTTCCTCCGCCTTCGAAGTCGGTGCGTGGACGGGTTCGCCACTTGTCCAGTCCGAATGTGGCGCGATCAGGGGCGTGGCTGACACCCGAAACACCTGGGTCTGGAAGGGCGTACCCTACGCGCGGCCGCCAGTGGGGGGCCTGCGGTGGAAGGCGCCCCGTCCGCCCCTTCCCTGGGATGGGGTCCGCCTCGCCGACAGCTTCGGGAACCAGGCCCTCCAGTCTGTCCCCTTCATCGGCCCCATGGGATCAGAAGACTGCCTCTACCTGAACATCTGGCGCCCGCAAAGCGCCCAGGTCACATTGCCGGTCTACGTTTTCGTCCATGGCGGCGGGAATTCCATCGGAACCTCCTCCTATGCCGATTACCACGGCCAGGTCGTCGCTTCGACCTCAAACATGGTGTACGTTTCGATCAACTATCGGTTGGGCGTCTTTGGGTGGTTCCATTCTCCCCAGTTGGCCGAAGGCGAATCCCCGGAGGATGCTTCCGGAAACTACGGGACACTGGACATCATAGAGGCCCTGAAATGGGTTCGTCAGAACATCGCAGCATTCGGAGGAGATCCGGAAAGGGTCACCCTGGCCGGAGAGTCCGCCGGCGCCTTCAACATCCTCTCGCTCCTCATTTCGCCCCTGGCAGAAGGCCTCTTCCAGCGGGCCGTCATCGAAAGCGGGATGACCGCGATCCAGAGCCTCGAGGTAGCGGATGCCGCCAGCCGCGACATTGAACGCAGGCTCCTCCTGCGCCAGGGAAGGGCCAAGGACACGCAGGCTGCCGACGCCGTGTTGGATGGCATGAGCTCGTCCGAACTGCGGTCGTTCCTCATGGCCCTTCCGGCACGCGAGTTCCTCGCCGTCCAGGGCAAAAGTTCGGCGGGTTTGGGAATGTCGAACCACCCCGCGATCTATGCCGATGGCTACGTCCTTCCCAAGGACGGATTCGCGAGCCTGCTCGACGGAAGCTACCCCAACAAGGTACCGGTGATCATCGGGAGCAATAAGGACGAGTGGAAGCTCTTTCTCAACGCCCGAGCGGACAACAGCTTCCGATCGGACGCAGCGCTCTATCAGGCCCTGTCGAAATTCGTCACCATGACCTGGCGCTACCGGGGCGTGGACTCGGTGGCGGCTGCCATGGCGGCAGCGCCGGCCCATCCCGCCGTGTACGCGTATCGCTTCGACTGGGGCAGCCCGAACGCGCGGGGCAGCAGTCCCCTCCCCGGCGACATGGGCCAGCGGCTCGGCGCCTTTCACTCCATCGAAGTGCCGTTTTTCCTTGGCACCGACACGAGCTCCGTCGCCTTTATTACCGGCAACTACTACACGGCACAGAACAGGCCCGGCAGGGACAGGCTGATCGACGCCGATCTGAGATACCTGGCCGCCTTCGCGCGCACGGGCGACCCCAACAATTACACGGGCTCCCCGCTTCCGCTCTGGCCGGCCTGGGATCCTGCAGAGGGTGGAGACAAGGCCCTCGTCATGGATGTGGACGGATCGGAGCTGGCCTTCTCGGTCCTGAAAGAGAAGCTCACGGCGGAATCGATCCGCCAGCAGGCGGTCGCCGAGCTGAAGGAACCCATCCTGTCCGCCGTCATCGGGGCATGCACCGCGTTTGGATTGCCCTCGGAGTAGGAAGCAGGCCCGAAATGGGGGCCGTGGCCGCGCATTGTTTCAAGGGGCTACAGAAGCGTCTCCCAGGCAGAAGGCCTTTTCGAAAGCAGACCCGACAGGATTTGCAAGGCCTGCCGAAGCTCGTCGATGTCCTTTGGCCCTGAAAGGGACAGGCGGACTGCCTGGGGAACGGGGCCGCCGGCGGAAAAGCGCTCAGCGCAAAAGACGCGGAGATCCTCCTCGCGGGCGGCAAGCTCGAACTCCTTGCCGCTCCGCCCCTCTGGAAGCTCCAGCCAGCCGAAGAGCCCGGTTTCCTGACAATTGAACCTATAGCCTGCGAGGATCTCCGTGGCGAGGGCCACCCTCTTCCTGGCCTCCTTCCTCTTCTTGCGCAGCAGTTTCTCCGCGACTCCGCTCTTTATGATAGTTGCGACGATCTGGGCATTGATCGGGGAAGCCATCCAGACAGTGCTGAGGATCGCCGACTCGAGGCGTTCGCACATTCGGCCCTTCGCCGCGACGAAGGAGATCCTGAGTCCCGCCCCGAGGAACTTCGACAGCCCAGCGATGAAGACGGAGCTTGCCGGAATCCTGGCACTCAAGGCGACAGGATGCTGCTCCGAGGCATCGCCGTAGGCGTCGTCCTCGAACAAGAGCAAGGCCCGCCGCTCGATGACCTTTGCGATCTGGTCCCGCCTTTGCGCTGACATCATCCGGGAGGTTGGATTCTGCGCGTTGGGCATGAGATACAGGGCTCGTATCGGCGTCTTTGCGCACTCTGATTCAAGGGCTTCGGGGAGCATCCCAAACTCGTCCATTTCGATGGCTTTTAGTCGGATGCCCATGGTGGAAGCAAGCGAAATGATTCCAGGATAGGTCAACGCATCAACGGCCATGCAGTCCCCGGGCCGGAGAAAGGCCACGAAGCAGCAGGTCAAGGCATTGGTGGAACCCGCGGTGACCAGGATGTCGTCTGCGGTCGTCTCGAGGCCGTGGCGGTTGATCCATATCGAGCCGACCTCGCGATGCTCGCCCATGCCGCGGGAATTTGAGTAGCGGAGGAGGCCTCGAAGTGAGTCGGAGGCCAGCACCTCCCTGACACAGTCCTCGATCCGGCCCTCCTGTCCATAAAGGGGAAGCGTAAGTCCCATTTCGATCAATTTCCGCGAGCCACCGGCAGCG
>JBAXTA010000379.1:0-3857 GCA_037130415.1 Spirochaetota bacterium | reverse complement strand
CAGGTAGTGTCTTCATATCTATAGCCTAGCTTTTTTGATCAACTTAGTCAAGTTGACCAAATATTGAATAAGAATGCATCACTTTGGCGGGGCTCATGCTGTTCGGCAGCGAAGAAAAACTTGCCAGATTCCCATGAGTCCTCAATGAGGGACTTGACAAGCGCCCCATTGTTCATTATCTACTACTTCTATAGTTTTGGTAGTCAATGCGGGGGGAGGAATCCTTGAGCGAGTTGCAGAAGCAGACCGATATCCTCGGCAGTGGACCGGGGAAGATCCGCCGATGGCCTTGGCGGCCAGAGCGCGCGGGTACGCATCGCAGGAGGAAACAGACATGAAAGTCGCATCGAACATCACCGAACTCATCGGCAACACCCCCCTCGTCCGCCTCAACAGGCTCTCCGAAGGCCTGGGCGCCGAGGTCCTCCTCAAGCTGGAGTTCTTCAATCCAGCCAAGAGCGTCAAAGACCGGATAGGCCTCTCCATGATCGAGGCGGGGGAGAAGGCCGGCCTCCTCAAGAAGGGGACAGTCATTGTCGAGCCGACGAGCGGAAACACCGGCATCGCCCTGGCCATGGTCGCCGCAGCCAAGGGCTACAAGTGCGTCCTGACCATGCCGGAGACGATGAGCAAGGAGCGCAGGATGCTCCTCCGCGCCTATGGAGCGGAACTCGTGCTCACGCCCGGACCCGAGGGCATGGGAGGGGCTATCAAGAAGGCCGAGGAGATCGCGGCGAGTGACCCGGCGAAGTACTTCCTGCCCCAGCAGTTCACGAATGCGGCTAACCCTGAGGTGCACCGTAGGACGACCGCCCTTGAGATCTGGCGCGATACCGACGGCACGGCGGACATCCTGGTCGCCGGAGTGGGGACGGGCGGCACCATCACTGGGGTGGGCGAGGTGCTCAAGGAAAGGAAAACCGGCTTCAGGGTCGTGGCAGTCGAGCCCGATGCCTCGCCAGTGCTTTCGGGGGGAGCCAAGGGGCCGCACAAGATCCAGGGCATCGGAGCGGGCTTTGTGCCTGCGGTGCTCAACACAAAAATCTACGACGAGGTAATCCGCGTCACGGACGAAAACTCCATGGTGACCGCCCGGCGCCTCGCCACCGAGGAGGGCATCCTCACCGGCATTTCCTCCGGCGCGGCGACCTGGGCGGCCCTCGAGGTGGCCCGGCGGCCGGAGAGCTCGGGAAAAGTCATAATTGTGATAATCCCTTCCTTTGGCGAACGCTACCTTTCCTCGGCCCTCTACGCCCATTTGGCGGACTGAACACGGCTTTCTCGCCGAGCTCGACGCAGGTGGCCGGAGGCCGATGTCCTGGGTCGGGCAAGGAGCGCCCTTGGGGACTTCTCCGCCCTCGCCCAGTCACCGCAGCTACAGCGCCAGCACAGCCCGCTTCATCTCGGCGATATGGGCGGGCGTCGTCCCGCAGCAGCCACCTATGATGTTGGCCCCGGCCTTCACCAGGGCCGGAACGAAGGCGGCCATGTCGGCTGGCGTCTCGGGAAAAACGGTCTTCCCCTCGATGTTGCAGGGCAGGCCCGCGTTGGCGTGTACCAGGATGGGAACGGCCGGTGCAACCGCACGGATCCGGGCAACTATGTCTATCATGCGTTCCATCCCGTTGCCGCAGTTCGCTCCGATGATGTCGGCTCCGGCTGCGAGGATCGCGCTGGTCGCGTCCTCGGGGCTCACACCCATCATCGTGCGATAGTCGCCCTGGACGGTCTTCTCGAAGGTGAAGGTGCAGATCACTTCGAGCGAGGTATTTTCCTTGGCTGCCCTGATGGCTTCCACCGCCTCGGAGATGTCGCTCATGGTCTCGATGCAGATCGCGTCGGCTCCCCCCGCTTCAAAGGCCTGGGCCTGGACCTTGAAGGCCTCGTAGAGTTCAGGCGCTGTCACATCCTCCATGACGAGAAGCTTGCCTGTGGGTCCCGCGGAGGCGATCACCCAGCGATCGGGGCCCGCCGCCTGCCGTGAAATCGCCGCAGCAGCCTGGTTGAGATCCATGGCCCTCCCCTCGAGGCCGTAGTGCATGAGCTTGAAGGAGGAGGCCCCGAAGCTGTTGGTCTCGATCATGTCTGCCCCTGCCTCTACGTAGCTCCGGGCGATGTCAAGGACAGACTCGGGCTTTTCGAGGCACCAGGACTCCGGGCACTCACCGGGTTTGAGTCCCTTCGAGTGCAGAAAGGTGCCCCAGGCTCCGTCCGAAATCAATATCCTGCCCGATGCGACTGCCGCGCTGATCCTCTTTCGTGCCATGGAAACTCCTTCTTGGCCCTCTACGGCCCTCCCCATTGTTCTAGCACATCAGTGCCCGGGCGGGCCACCAGACCGGTCCAGGGCGCCTCAGGGCCAAGTCAGCGCCATGACAGTACTAGTCCAGAGCCAACTTGACGCCGCATCAGCACAGAGCCGCAATGAGCATCCTTCCTCATATGAACACATGAACATATGTTCATGTGTTCATATGAGGGGGTATATGTCTCGCCGCCGCCACGACCGGCGAAACCTAGAGCTCGACTTGGAGCCGTTCGGTGACGCCCGCCAGCCTACCAACGCCAACCGGGTCCTTTTTTCGCCCCCGGCCTTGCCCTGCAACCTCAAGCGGAGGAAACTGGCCCCATGGGTATTCTTCAAGCACGCAGGTCCCGGAAGAAGCTTCCGGCCCCCGATCCCCTCACCTCGCTCTACGCGGCCAGTCTCAAGCTTGAGCCAGAAGCCATCACGACAACAGAAAGCACGGCGATCTTCGAGTCAGAGGACAGTCCGTGGGAGAGCATGGCGACAGTCCTTCTAGGGAGCGAGAGCCCGAAGGCTCTTCTCCTATTTCGGGGCGGCGCGCCTCCAGGAGCCGTGGAGGCCTTCCTGGCCGGGCTCGAACAGGTCCTGGGAATCGGG
Source organism: Spirochaetota bacterium (assembly GCA_037130415.1). Taxonomy (GTDB): domain Bacteria; phylum Spirochaetota; class Spirochaetia; order Treponematales; family Rectinemataceae; genus CAIJMU01. The sequence continues at coordinate 952 of JBAXTA010000379.1, read as the reverse complement.
GAGCAGCCTGTGCTGCGCCGATTTCCTGCGACTCCGTGGCGGCTCGAACTCGAACGCCAGCGCCTCGCTTCCCCGCGTTGCCTTATGGCCACGTCCGGGGCCTCCTCCCTCCTCTTCGATGAATCGCCAATGCTGCCCACTGCTCCAGGGGCCTTCACGCTGGACCATCCCTCACTCCTGGCCCTTCCAGCCCTCCTCTGCCCGCGGGAATGGGCAGCAGGAGGGACCAGAGCCGCGGTTTCCTGGAAGGGCCTGCGATTCCAAGCTGCAGCCAGGAGCGATGGCCTTCGCTGGGCAGCCGCCTGGACCTCGGGAAAATCAGGGACCTCACGCATGGGGTTTTTCATGGAGATTCAGGCACCCAAAGGGAGCCAGGCTGAGGCGGTGGCAAAGGCAGTGGAACCCCTTCTGGCTGCAGCCTGGAAGGAGGCCTGGCCAGGCCTCAACGCTGCCCTGCCCGAAAGCAGCTCTCCTGGTTTCACGCGAGCCCAGGCAGCCGCTGGAACCTGTGCAATCGCCATCGATGGCCTTCTCTTTGCCGGTGCTTCAAGCCTCGGCTTTTCCCTCCTCCTCCCCTCTGCCCTCCTCGGGCATCTCCCCCCTGGGGATGAAACAACAGCTGACTCGCCGATCGCGCGCTTCCTGTCAATCAACGATGCCCTCGTCGGCCTCGCCATGATCGCTGGCAAGAGCCCCGCACTTCCACTTGCAACAACCCAGGTTCCGGATGCCCTGCCCTTCCTTCCTTCCTTCCTGGGGCTTTTTGGCGAACGGGACCTGGCCCGCCTCGTGCAAGGCTACTTCCTGCCCGAACATGGAGCCCTCGGATTCCAGGCCCTGTTCTTTGCGAGGAGGGGACCAGCCCAGGACGGCACCAAAGGAGCGACCATCCCCATCCTTCCCTTCGACGAGCGACGCATCCTTGAATCCCTGCCCGATGCTGCCCGACAGG
>JBAXTA010000378.1:0-3898 GCA_037130415.1 Spirochaetota bacterium | reverse complement strand
ATGTCTCAACCCTTGTCGGATTCCAATGATTTCCCAAAAGGCTTCTACCTGCGGAAGATTGAGGGCACATTATGGCTTCGTGGATATACCTGCGACATGGAGCATATTTGGGAACCTGGCGACAGGCTCGCATTCAGGGTACGTGTTCCCGGCGGACCTGTGGGATTGATATAACCGCTAACTACGACGTTCGTATCGAGTACGACCCTCATGTCTCCTGTTCTTTTCGGGCAAGGAAGGCTTCTGCATCGATTTCTTCTTCTCGCGGGCGGATTTCCACGTCCAACGCGGCAATCCAATGAAGACCAGGCTCTACGACATGTATGCCCGCTTCCTCCGCTGGGCCAGCGACCGCATCGACCGGAACGGTATAGTTGCCTTCATCACCAACCGCAGCTTTATCGACGCCCGCACCTTCGACGGCTTCCGCAAGGTCCTCGTCGAGGAGTTTGACGAGATCCACGTGGTGGACTAAGGCGGGGACGTGCGGAGCAATCCCAGGTTGTCGGGGACGACGCACAATGTCTTCGGCATCCAGACCGGGATGGCGATCTCGTTTCTGGTGCGAAAGGACAGGCCCGTTGTGGCCAAAAATCTGCGCCGGCAGGGGAAGGTGCTCGTCGCGGACTTTCCGCACGCCGTCTGGGACTACAAGCTCGGGAATCGCAGCGCTGGAGAGTGGGTTCTCGACCAGCACGCCGACTACAGGCCTAAGGACAAGACGGTAGCGGAGAAGTTCCACAGCTACCGGCTGGCCGACCACGTGGACGAGGTGGTGGAGCTTCTGAAAAAGGTGACGAGAGAGAGCGTGGGATTGCTGGGCAATCTGGGAGGAATGCGCTGAATGTGGGCTGAAAAACGCGAGGTGGCTAATCATTGAGTGATGGAGCACCATGAAGGTATGGCTCCATCGGAAGGTAGCCAGTCCAAGGTAATCTGGACCGATTACTTGAAATACCGGGCCGCGCTGCGAGGTTACGAACTCGCAAGCATAGAACAGATCATACGCTTTGCCGAGGAGAGGTACCTGGATACAGCGACGCAGCGAATGGTCGCAATCGGGCGTCACGGTTCAGCCCTGGTGCTGGTTCCTTATGAGGTAGTGGAATCAGGGCGCACGCCAATTACCATCCATGCCACTTGTCGACAACAGATCAATTTCTGACTGAAGACAGGGGCTACGCGAATGCATGAGACGAAAATGGAGTATTGCTCGGGAGAGGATATTCTCCCTATCAGCCTCGCCCCTGGCCCGGAATCGGAGAGCGTCGAGCTGAGTCCCTTCATCACCGCGGAACTCGGCGAAGGTGGCGATCTGATCGGAATCGAGATTATCGCAGCGAGCATCTAGCTGGCGCGCCCAATCCTCAGTAGCTTTCCTTGCATGGACCAGATTCGTTTGAAGGCTGAATTCGCGGTTTCCGCCTTGGAACTCTACTCGGCCTGGCTCGATCCGCTTCTTCATGGCTCCATGTCCTACGGGGGTGAGGCTCACATCGAGGCTGTCATCGGCGGGGCTTTTGACTGCGGGGATGGTTACATCAGCGGGAAGAACCTCGAACTCGACCCAGGCGCGCGCATCCTGCAGAGCTGGAGGACCACAGATTTTGCCGGGGACCAGGCCGAGACGCTGCTCGAGCTGAGCTTCCAGGACAGCACGAGCGGATGCACGCTCACCCTCGTGCACACGGGCTTTCCGGCAGAGCAGGTTGACGAGTACCGGCAGGGCTGGGAGGAATATTATCTCAGGCCAATGAAGGTGTACTTCGGCTAGCCTCTCCGTCTGCGGTCAGGCCCTGTAACGGCTGACAGCCTGACAGTCGCTGCTTCCGCGCCAGGGAACCGGGCGAGGCGATTGATGGATTCTCGTCTTGACGAGCCCCTCCCCTTCCCTGCCATCATCCTTGGCATGGTCCGTGCTTTTTCCCGTACCGAACTTCTCCTTGGCGCCGAAGCCATGGCCTGTCTCGAAGCCTCTACTGTCGCCATCTTCGGCATAGGGGGCGTTGGCTCCTGGGCTGCGGAAGCCCTGGCCCGTGCAGGGGTCGGAGGCTTTGTCCTCGTCGATGACGATGCGGTTTGCATCACCAACATCAACCGCCAGCTCGTCGCCCTCCGCGCAACGGTCGGAAGGCCCAAGGTAGAGGTGATGGCTGAGCGCATCCTGGCGATCAATCCGAAAGCGAAAGTGAGCACGTTTCAGGAGTACTACTGCGCCGAATCGGGGCCGCGCCTCCTCCAGCCCGGTATCTCCTACGTCGTCGACGCCATAGACACGATCACAGCCAAGGTCGATCTCATCTCCCGCTCGCAGGCGATGGGAATCCCCCTCATGAGCTCACTCGGCGCGGCAAGCAAGCTCGATCCCACCCGCCTCGAGGTCACCGACATCAGCCTGACCTCGATCTGCCCCTTTGCCCGCATCGTGCGGAAGGAGCTCCGCAGGGTGGGCATCACGAGTCTCAAAGTGGTGTATTCGCGCGAGCCGCCGATCAAGGCCAACGAGGCGGACAATCCCTGCCGGAGCGACTGTGTCTGCCCGAAAAAGGATCGCGTCTGCACTGCCAAGCGGAGCATCCCGGGAACGAGCCCCTTCGTGCCGCCGGTGGCGGGCTTTATCATAGCCGCTGAGGTGGTAAAGGATCTGATTGGCAGCCGGCGGTAGGACCTTCGGGTCAGCCCAGGAGTTCCACAAGTCGTAGCCTCGGGATACCCCGAAAGTCCCGGCTGTTCATGGTGATGGTTCGGGTTGCAGTAAAGTCGTTTCTATTTTTTTGCGTTTCTTATCTGACATCGAGGCATCAATATATTTATGCTTTGATGCATGAGAACCACCCTAACCCTTGAAGACGATGTGTCGGTGCTCCTCGCACAGCGACAGGAAGCTCTGAAAATGACCCTGAAAGATGCCGTCAACATAGCCTTGCGCCGCGGCCTTACCGAAGACGTCCACGAGTCCGCCGGGGTCCCCTATTGGACTCCGACAGTTTCGCTGGGAAAACCACTGCTCACCAATCTCGACAAGGTCGCCGAGCTGCTTGCAGTCGCCGAAGGCGAGGGATTTTCGTGATCCTGGTCGATGCAAACCTCCTGGTGTACGCGTAGTCAAGGAAATGCCCCAGCATGTGGCCGCAAAGGCCTGGCTCGATGGTCGCATCAACGACTTTGCGCCAGTAGGTCTACCCTGGCCCTCGCTCTTGGGTTTTCTGCGGCTTACAAGCAACCCCAGGATCTTTTCCCAGCCGCTTGACCTGGACGCCGCCTGGGACATCGTCAAAGGCTGGCTTGCCTGCCCCAAGGTCTGGATTCCAAAAGAAACGGAGGACCATGCGGCAATCCTCCGCCACCTTCTGCCCTTTGCCGCGCCGGGAGCCAATCTGGTACCAGACCTCCACCTGGCTGCGCTCGCCCTCGGGCACGGCCTGATAGTCTGCTCAACCGATGCCGATTTCGCGAGATTCAAGCCTGTGCGCTGGGAGAATCCTTTGGGATGATTGTGCCTCACCCTCAGCTACCCGCAAGTGAGAGCATGGGCCCGATGATCCCCCGTTGCGAGCGCCTCGACGAGCGTGATGATCGCCGCGGGGGAAAATAGCGCGAGCCCCGGGCAAGCTGCTGTCTGGCGACGAGGGCCATGCCGGGCGCTGCCCCAAGCTCCGGTCAGGATGAGCGTGCGTGGACGAGCTGCCTGAACTAGGCCCGGGCTAGAAGTCCAGGGCCTCGCCCTGCTTCAAGAGCCGAACAGTGCCGGGAAAATCGGTGAAAGAGAGAAAGTCGTCACGGGGTTGCAGGTCCGACCGCTCCTGGGCCGTGGCCAGCCTGAACTCCTTTTCGCGGGTTTCAAGCTCGGGCCTAAGCCTTCGCGCTTCCTCGAGGTTCCCTGCCTTGCCGGCCTTTT
>JBAXTA010000377.1:0-3935 GCA_037130415.1 Spirochaetota bacterium | reverse complement strand
CCCATCGGCTCTTCATGGTACGCACCGAGATACCCTCCGCCTTGAGTCCCATGCGCCTCTCCCATGTCTCAAGAAGGGGAACCAGCGCAGCACGCACGAGGCCCCGCTCCCAGGCCTCAAGGAGGGCCCTGCGATGCGCCCGGTCCGCACCAGGACGCAGGGCCAGGCGGAGCACTTCTCCCTCCGCCTCGACCCGACTCCCAGCTGCGCTTTCCTCGACGACGAGCAAGGCGAGGGGCCGTCCCCACAGGTAACAGCGCTCCCCGTTGATGAACTCGCGTTCTGCCGCGCTCGGCTGCGCAAGGATCTCCGCACGCTTCCTGCGGATCCAGGCGCGCTTGGAAAAGACAAAGGCCTCGATCTCCGCCATGGGGACATGTCGCGACGCTGTGACGCGAAGCTCAGCACCGGGAGACATTACGCTGAGGTTGATATTCCGTACCCGCTTTCGGATGAGCTCGATATCAAGACCATCGACACTGAGCCGCCGAGAGCAGGCCTTCGCGGCCTTTGTCTCCATGCCGGGCAGTTCAAGCCGGCCCTCGATCCACTTTTTCATCGGTGAGAGCCTGGGGAATCAGCCGGCAATCCCCAGCCAGAGATTGATCGTAGCGAGGTCGTGTCCGAGGGACTGCGCTATCAGCGTCACGTTCTGCCCCTGACTATAGAGAAGCTTGGCCTGGGCGCTCGAGGAAATCTCGACCGAGACGGCATTGGCCCTTTCGCTCGCAGGCTGGGCCTGAGCCTGAGCCTGTTGCACCAGGGCCTGTGCAGGGGCTGGCGCCGGTACCGGCCCTGGTGCCGGTGCCCGAAGTACTACCTGAGTCTCCTCCTGGACTGGAGCCCTGCGCTCTGCCACCTTGCTGGCCTGCTGCGCATGAAGCAGCTCCGCAGCTGCCATCCCGTTCACTGGAGCGATGGAATCGATCATGGTTTGCGCCTCCGCATGTTCCAAGTATCGTCTATAAACCTGGTTTTGCCAGTATCAATCGTGTGATGCGATCGTGGGAAGTGGGGACAATGGCCAGCCTGATCACTCATCATCCAGCTCTTTTTTCCTTTCCTGCAAGAGCTTCAGCTTTTTGTTCAGCATTGCTATCTCCTTCTTGATCGTGCGCAATTCTTCCTGCTTCTTGTTTACGACCAAGTGGTCCTTTCCCAGGTTCTTGGTGATGTATGCCTCAAGCTGGCTTCTGAGGATGCGGTAGTATGGATTGCCCCAGATGGCCCCTTGTCGGTACTCCAGATCTCCTGATTTCATGCCCTTGTAGAGGAAGTCGCGTGTGACTCCGTATTCCTTTTGGGCAGTTGTTTCGCTCAGCGACGCCCCCTTGCTGTTCCATTCACCGTATTCAGCCATATATGCCTCCCATCATCGGATCGCAGGATGATCAGTATTATGTCGACTACAGGCTCCTCGATCATTGTAGTTGCTTTTGTCCATCGCCGTTCGCCTTCATCTTCCCGAAATTGCTCGAAGCGGCAAATATGCGCTGCCCTTTGGCATACATTCTGGACTCCTCGGCTGGTCTGCCTAGTTTGTCGAGTGCCTTCTGTACGGCCGGTGCCAGTTCTACCCTATAGGCCACGGCTTGCCCCGGTATTCCTCTATCGTGATTGCGAGAGAGGGGTTGGCGAGGTATTCGGAAAATGCCGCTTCGGCGTCGGCGATGTCTTCGGCATCCTCAAGCTGGCGGATAATGGCAAGGCGGGCATATTCAGCCGGCGCCTGCCCCTTTTCTTTGGCGCGCTGGTCTAGGATCGTTTCAAGCTCCAGTGAAAGACTGATTGCCAGCATGGGCAGCCTCCTGCTCCCTTAAGGGTAGCGCCAGATGGGGCCAGGGACAACGGCTTTGCCTCGTCGTGATTTACTTATGAGCCGCCGCGGCTATTTTTCTATATCAGAGAGAAATAAGTCGAATTCTAGCTATAAAAAGTCCAGGAATGCAGGATCAATGTATATTTTTATACCGGCATGTTTTTTCGATCGAAAATCTGACAAATCCTCTGACACCACGATAATGGTAGGTCTAGTTGGTGCAATACTTCAAGACGAGGTCTCTTCTATTTCCACACCTGGTCTGACTTAGCGAGCGTCAGGGCAACCTCGCGGTGCAGTCTACTGATTCCGAATTGCATCCGGCATTCCTGGATAATTATACCAGCGACGGTTGCGTTGCTCACCGTTCAATATTTATGGACTTGCAGGATTTATCGCCCAGAGAGCGCTACCCAAAACCTGCGGTTTCAGACACATGTCTATCCGGGACCACGTTGACTGATCTCGAGGAATTTATGGTAGCCGATATCCCATGCATCCGTGCTATTAGGTTCAAATAGGACGGGAGGAAAGGATTTCCTCACCAGCTCACGTATGTCGGAAAGGGAAGCGATCTCGCCACAGCCATAAGCTTGGATCATGAGATTGCCGATTGCTGTGGCTTCTGCCGGACCAGCCAAAACGGGAAGGTTGCAGGCAGAAGCGGTGAAGCGATTTAGTTTCATCCCACAATTTGATGTAGTAGGTGAGCTGTCCCTTCTTCGTGGAGGGGCGTTTGAATACAGAAACCGGCTTCCGAGCCATCATCACTCCCTTCCCATTTGTGTAACAAATGGGTTACAAGCAAGGAATAGTCTCGAAATCCGGTTTTCCGGTCTTTCGTTAAGTCATTTCTCAGTCGTTATTTAGTACTGGAGAATACCGGATTCGCCCTCCAAGCCTCGACTTCCTGTCTCGGCCTTCCGGGCCGCGTCCGCGCCTCACCGCGTCATCCTTGGCGCGGTGCCCCTCCGCGCGCTCAAACGATCGCGCGCTACGGGTCGGCGCTCCCGTTCGAATCCGGTATTCTCACCGATTACAAGCAGGCCGCCCGAAGGCGGCCTGAAGGTGCAGATGGAGAATACCGGATTCGAACCGGTGACCTATTTGATTGCGAAAACGTCTTTCATAGTCCCTTCCCGGTTGCCGTTCGTTGCTACTGCTTGCACACTTTCACGCGCAAGTTCTATCCTGTCAAGCTTTGGCGTGGTTCATTCCTTGCCAGTGCTTGCCGTTCATTGCCAGTGCTTGCAATCCTAGTCCCTAAAAGTCGGCCCGGCTTCAGTAACAGTTTCCCGTAACAGTGACCCGCGTTCGGTGCCTTCACCTAAGCCGCGCAAGTAAAGCTCTGTAACCTGAATCGAGGCATGGCCTAGTAGCCGGGAGACACGGTATAGGTCTCGATCCTTCTGGTATTCGCGTACGGCGAAAAGGTGCCGAAAGTCGTGGGCTGAATAAGGCGCGCCGATAGTTCCCTTTTGGGCCAGTTTTCGCGAAGCGTAGCGGATCGCGTCGGCGATTCGCGCTTCTGTCGTTTCCGCGAAAGGGCCGCGAAGGTCCAACCCTGCGGCACGAATTGCGGCCAAAGCGGGTGCAGGCATTTCGCCCGTCAAGTCTTTCCCCTTCGATCTCGCAATGAAGCGGCCGCCCCGGATAGCAAGGGAGGGCAAAGCCCCAACACGCAAGCCGCGCTCCATCATTATCGACGCGGCGGCGCGCATGGGAGGGGGCAGGGCTTCGATAATCGCCACCGCTTCGGCCTGGGTAGGGTAAGCGGCCGCTCGGGAATTGCGCTTTTCGGGCCTCGCCTTGGTTCCTCGGAAAGGGTTGCGCATGGAATCGAAGCGGCGTTCAAGGAACGAAAAAAAAGAGGATGCGGCGGCAATGTCCCGGCGGACTGAGGCGGCAGCCCTGCCCTCGGCGGCCAAGCCGTACGCGAAATCGTCAGCATCGCGGGCTTTCATGTCCAACACCGGAAGGCCCCGGCGAGAGGCGAAGGCGTCCAGCCGGTCAAGCGCTGCGGCGTAGGCCCGGCGGGTGTTGGGGCTCTTGGTCCTTCCCGCCTGGCCAAGAAAGGTAGTGCGTTCGGTCGCGTAGTCGCTGGCTGCCAGGTCGG
>JBAXTA010000376.1:0-3942 GCA_037130415.1 Spirochaetota bacterium | reverse complement strand
CAATTCTCCCAAGAGCAGAAGCGGGAGGCGGTTATCTCCCTCTGTTCCAGGCGTGGCAGTGCTGAAGATGTTGCCAATACACATGGCGCAACAAGGGCATCGCTCTACAAGTGGAAAAACGACCTGCTCGGCAAGGAGAACACCATGGCCAGGGCAGAGAAGAAGAACAAGGATCTGCCGAATGACAAGGACCAACTCCTTTCAGAGATAGAGATGCTCAAGGACCAGGTGCGGCGGCTGAAAATCGAAAAGGATATCCTGGAGGCCGCGGCAGAACTAATAAAAAAAGACCCGGGCGTCGATCTGAAGGATCTGTCAAACCGAGAGAAGACAGCCCTGATCGGCGCCCTGAAGAATGAGCACCCTCTGAAATCCCTGCTGAATGGCCTTGGCCTTTCGAGAAGCAGTTACTATTACCAACTTTGCGCGCAGAGCCTGGAATCCAAGTACAAGGCTCTCCAGAACCATATCATCGAGCTGTTCGATTTGAACAACCGCTGCTACGGCTATCGCCGGATTCACGGCTTGTTGGCCCAGGAAGGAATCAAGGTCTCCGAAAAGGTTGTTCGAATGCTCATGGAGGAGGCTAGCCTCGTTGCCCAGCCAAAACGTAGGCGAAAGTACAGTTCCTATTGTCGAGTCGCGCGGTCTTTTCTCAGGGATGAGGTTTTCCTCCCGACTTCTTGAGTAGCTACTCATTGGGAGAAAAGATAAGGAGAGCGGGAATAAAGGTGTGGTAACCTCCCGCTCTCCTGTCGAAAAACCTTATCGTCATTATCGGAGCTACTGCGGCGGAGTACAATCCCTTTCTCTGTTTTGTCGGTATATTAGGCGGCATCGCGTGCCCGGCCTGTGGGCGTATCGGGCTGAAGTTCCACGACCACTATCCCAAGTATCACCGCAACCAGCGCATCGACATCGTCCGGGGGCGCTGCCCTCCCTGTGGCAGCACCCACGCCCTCATCCCTTCCTTCTCACTGCCAGACAGCTCCCACGACTCATCCGATGTGGAACGTTATCTAGCCGGACGTGCGGCGGGGCGTACCCGGCGTGAAGCTGGAGCGCATTTCCTGGCAGCGGGGCGCAGTATCCGGGTGCTCAAGGGGATCGAGCGGAGTTTCGAGCGATGCATGCGGAACTGGTCGGCGATCTTCGCGATAGCCGTAGCCACACGACAAGCCTTCGAGACGCTCGCCGCCGTAGTCGTGGCGAAGGCCTGCGCCTTACAGGAGTGTGCAGGCGTCTTACTTGCGGCAAACCTCTACGCCCTCGAACGAGGCGTGAACGCGGTCTTCGCCTCCCGGTCTTCCATCCTCCGTTTCCGGGCCAGGAAGGCGGGTGTGACCATTTCACACAGTCCGGTCTCTCCCCGGAACGCTCCGGCGGCACCAGACTCCTCCTGAAGTCCAATTCAGGAGGTTTCCGATGGCGAGTGGTGAAGTGAATGACCGACAGAAGACGGTTTCAGATTTCAGGTTCGGCATCATCGCCGATCTGGTGTTCAGCCATGCCAAAGGGAGGGAGTTGGCCAAGCTCATAGCCGAAAAGGCAGCTCGGACCTACGAGATCCCCTTTTCGCAGAAGACGCGGATCACGCAGTCATGCATCCGCAAGTGGCTGGCATCCTACCGGACGAAGGGGCGCGACGTGCTCCTGCCGAAGACCCGCAAGGACAAGGGAACCTGCCTTGCGATCGCCGACGGGGAGAAGGAACTGATCCTGAAGCTCCTCGAGCAGAAGCCCCAGATGGACGCATCCACTGCGGTGCGGACCCTGGTCCGGGACGGCAAGCTCCTCGGAGAGATCTCGAAGTCCTCCCTTTCCCGCTTCATCCGCTCAAGCGGCTTTGACCGGGCTTCCCGCCTGCATGTCGCGACGAAGGACCAGGTCCAGGGCTTCAGCTACGAGCATCCCCTGGAGTGCGTCCAGGTCGACGACATGCACTCCTTCGCGGTGCCCGATCACGCGGGGAAGCTGCGCAAGGCCATCCTCATCGCCTTCCTCGACGACGCCACCCGCCGCGTCCTGTACTCCCGCTTCTCGTTTTCCGAGAACGCCCTGGAGTTCGAGCGCGGCCTTCTCCACATCCTCCGCTCGCACGGCAGACCCCGCAAAATTTATACCGACAACGGGGCCACTTTTGTCTCCGCCCAGACGCAGCGCATCCTTGACACCCTCGGCATTCCCTTGATCCATTCCCGCCCAGGCATGCCCAAGGGCCGTGGCAAGATCGAACGCTTCTTCCGCACGGTCAGGACCCAGTTCGAGATCACCCTCGAGCCCGCCACGATCCGGAGCATCCAGGACTACGACATGCGCTTCCGCAGCTGGCTCGAGAGCGAGTACCACCGGCAGCCCCACTCGGGCCTCGGCGGGCGCACGCCCCTGGACGCCTATATCGCGGGCACGGACCGCATCTTCCGTGTCGATCCCTCGGTCGACCTCGACGAGGTCTTCTGCCACGAGGAGTCGCGGACCGTCGCCAACGACGGGACGGTCTCGGTCGACAGCATCCACTACGAGGTCCCCTCGGTCCTCATCGGCTCGAGGGTGAAGCTCACGAGGAACCCCCATGCGGATGTCCCGGCACTTTCCGTGTTCAGGGACGGGAAGGCCTATGGCAAGGCCCGTCGCGTCGATGTCTACGCCAACGCCCGCTCCAAGCGCATCATGGAAGCGGACGATCCCTCACAGGTGGCCTTCCGCTCCTCCAAGGGTGACGACGATCTCCTCGGGGTATCCTGACCATGGCCGGCCAGTTCGCCGACATGCTCTCCTACTTCAACATGGCGTCCGACCCCTTCGCCCATGACCTCGAGCCTTCCCGGCTCCTCAGGCTTCCAGGCATCGAGGATTCCCTGTCATCCCTGGGCTTCTTCTGCGAGCGCCGCGGTATCGGCGTCCTTGTCGGCAAATCAGGCTCGGGGAAGTCCTGTCTCATCCGGCTGCTCGTGGCTGGGCTTCCCTTGGGCCTGTACAGGCCCGTCTACCTCTGCCACTCCACCGTCTCGGTCACCGAGTTCTACGGCCACCTCGCCGCGGCCTTCAACCTGCCCGTCCGCGGCCGTCGCGCCACCCTTTTCCGCGCCATCCAGGACCACGTGCTCCAGCTCCACCGCTCGAACAAGATCCATCCCGTCCTCATCATCGACGAGGCTCAGTTCCTGTCCAACGACATCCTCATCGAACTCAGGCAGCTGTTGAACTTCCAGTACGACTCCGAGACCTGCATGAGCATCCTCCTGTGCGGCCAGGAGGACCTCCTCGCACGCCTCAGGTTCAGTATCCTCGAATCCCTCGCCAACTCCGTCACGACGACTGTCGTCATGAAGCCACTCCTGCCCGAGGAGACCGCGTCCTACCTCGAGGAACGACTCAAGCATGTAGGAGCAAGGCCGGACCTCTTCAGCCCGCCGGCGGTCAGGGCCATCCACAACGCGTCACACGGCATCATGCGCTCGCTCAACGCCCTCGCATCGGCGGCGATCCAGAAGGCGTGGAGGGCAAAGGCCGGGATCGTCGAGAGCGATCTCATACTTCCAATGACCAGCTGAGCTCAGGAATACACCTCGCCCTTCAGGTCGGGAATCCTATGGGGCTCCCGGCCTTATTTGTCTCCAGGCTCATCGGCTGAGATATCGGGAATCGATGCTGGCCCGAATTGTTTTCCCAGACCTGGATGTCGGGATTCCCACACTGATTTCTTATAGATCAGACGAAAGAAACGCGGGAAGGGATTGGAAAAGAGAGCGGGAGGCTACAGAGGATTGGTCAAGGGAAAATGAAAAAATCAATAAATAGTATAGAAAGTGCTACGAGTTTTATAATGTCCGCGCCGGGCCTCCGGCCGACGGCGCGCTTGATTTGAAGAAGCCCCACAAACGTCACCTAACACCCAGTCCAGGCTCGTCAGTCGCTGCGCTCCTTCCTCGGGGATTCGCC
>JBAXTA010000375.1:0-3954 GCA_037130415.1 Spirochaetota bacterium | reverse complement strand
AAGAAGCTGTAGCTTAGGAGTACTCTGCTTTTCTGCGGCAATAAAGCTATTCTCACAAGGCGAATACGAAGTACCGCGGGTCGTAACTCCGGCTAGGGAAGTCCCATCAATCACAATACCTGGGAGGATAATACCAGGCAAGGTCACAGCTATTGGAAAACTGCCAGATATCGTATTTGATGAGATTGTGCTTCCTTCCATTATCCTTGATCCAATAGACACATCGAAAAACTATAACTCAGCAAATGACTTCATTGAAAGAAATGCTCCTTCGACTAGTGTGGTCTATCGACCGATAATAAAAGCATTGTCCCTTGAGAATAGGATAAGCCAATACACAAAGGATGTCTCAGGAGTAAGCAGCGCGGTAATTGAGCTGTTCACGAAGTTTGACACCAATCAAGATGGGCGAATATCATTGCTCGAACTGGAACATTTCCAGAACTACATTGTAAAGACGTATAAGTATATGTCGAATAATAAGGCCTTATCTCCTACGCAGTTCATTGTGGCTGGTGGAGGAGATTGTGAGGATTTTGCAATCTTGACAGCTGAGTTCCTGGAGTTTTGGGGTGAGCAATGCTTTGTTGGGGGATTGTTCAACGCAAGAACTGGGCATGCCATAGCCCTATTTAGAGTTAATGCGGTTCCTTTTGGACTCTTATCGATTGTTGTTCGAGATGATAGTCCATATTATAAGAAGGGTGTGCCATCGGGACAATATTTGCCAATCGACTATGAATATGTAGGTGGTTATTCTTCTGCGACAGAAGCTGGGATGAAGCTTAAATATGTTTGGTCTTCAAGAGAAATAATTGGAGAAATGATGTAGGTATTGGGGTGTTGGGTACTATTCATTCAAGGGTCTTGATCGATTGGCCTTGTGGATGGAGGTGGTCTTTTTCGAAGTCAAACGTCGCTCTTTAGATGCTTTGGTAGGTTTGGTCTTCCGTCTGATTTTTGGTCTATGGAGACTTTCAACGATGATCGCCATTGTTCTGTCAATGGCTAATTCTCGATTCAAAAGCTGACTTCGCTCATCTTGTACCGTGACTTGAAGTACTCCATCAACCAATCTTGATTGAAGCTTGACCAATAGTAGGGATTTTTCTTCTTCACTTATTCCTTCCAGTTCAGACAAAGCTATCTTCAACTGAGTGCGACTATTAACCTTGTTTACATTCTGACCGCCTGGACCGGAGGAACGAGAAAACATCAGCTCCGACTTTGTGATAATGGATTGGAGAAGGATGGTTTTATCCATGGGTATATATAGTGGTGGCAAAGGCTTTTAGGGAAGAGCGAAAAGTTGGGGTAACATAGAAAAATGTCACTTTGTTGACGTTTTGCCCGCCCGGACCGCCCGAGCGCGCGAACTCGAAGGTGGCGATGGCCTCGATCGCCACGAGCAGCTCATCACGGTTCATCCATCCACCCCCGGCGCGTGCGCTGCCGGCGCGTGCGCTGCCGGTGCGCGCGTCACTGAAATCTTCGTAGTTGGGACGAGTCCGAGGCCACCCTCCCTGCGCTCCGCCCCCTCGACGGTCAGGAGGTCATGACGCCTGAGCGAGGCGAAGCCCGCGGCCAGCGCCTCGGGCGAGCCTGAGCGCGCCGACAGCGTGACCAGGCTTCCCCCTGGCTCGCAGTCTCCCGCGGGCCCACAATCTCCCGCAGGCTCAGCTCCGCTCGTGCATACTGCGTAACGGAGGCGCCCTGCCTTGTTGAGCATGCCGTCGGAAACAACGCGGCCCGAGAGTCGCTCTCCAATGGCCTTGGCTCCAGGCGATGCTTTGTTGGCCGGGCGCTCGCCGCTTCCTGGAGGCAGGCAGGCAAACCAGCTCCACTTCACCGAGCTCCGGTCGAGGCCCGCGCCAGCGGCCAGCTCGGCCATCGGCGCGCCGGGCGTCCAGGCTGCCTGGCCGTGGCAGCTCCGCGCCGGACCCGCGGCGAGGGCGGGGCAGGTCCCGGAATGAGTGCAGGGTCCCGCAATATGCCAGCCCCGGGCACACAAGGCGTCGCGGAGGGCCAGTGCGTCGCGGCTTGCTGCCAGGGTGGCTGGCTCGATGACGAGAACAAAGCCGCCCGACGCTAGGTGCGCGGCGGCAGTCTCGACGAGGGCGACGCGGCGAGCAATGCGATCGGCCTCGTCCTTCCACAGCTCGTTGAGGAGCTTGGATGCGACAATCGCATCGAAGGGGCCTTCAAGGGGCGGCAGTCCGCGCGCGAGATCGGCCTGAAGCGTTGCCACCCCTGCCGCAGCCACCGGGGCGACAGCTCCGCCAGCCAAGAGATTCTTCGCAAGGCTGAGGGCTTCCGCACTCCCATCGACGAGGACAAAATGGCGCGCGCCTCGACCCAGGAAGGCTGCCGAGGCAGGGCCGGGCCCCGCACCGAGGTCGAGGACACGGAATGCGGGCCTATCGATAAGGTCGAGGGACAGTGATGTCTCAAGGAAGGACACCGCCCAATAATAAAGGAGATACGCGCCCAGCATCTCAGGGGAATCCATGTAGGTCCTGTTTCCAGGGTCACCTCCCAGAAGCTGGCGTTCGCCCGTAAGGCCGCGCTGGAGGCGGAGGAGGGCCTCCGAAATCCCGGCAAGTTCCCGGTCGCCAAGGGACTTCTCCCCTGATCCAGCGGGCGAGGAACTAGGGGCCCGGCGATTTCGCCCACGCCATTCAGCCACCAGGAGGGGCAGCCAGGCTTCGAGACGGAAGACAGGCGAAGCGATTTTCATGGCCCTAGCCTAGCGCATGAGCCCCAGGTAGGTCGACATTCGCCGGGCCTTCCTGTAGGCTCGGCGTGCATCGCGGGCCGGCCGTTCGCGAAGGCGAACGGAGAAGGACATGGAACACAGGCAGAAATCATCCCGATCCCTCCTCTTGGGATTCGTGGCCTTGGTCTTTACAGGCTTCGCCTCGCAGGCTACAGCCCAGGCGCCGGCCCTCCCGCCCCCCGGACTTGGCCTCGCCCTGCCTACCAGTCCCGAAGTCGTCCCCGCGCAGATTGATGGATGGAAGGCTGCTCCAGCAGCCACCCGCGTCACCCTTGCATCGACCGACCGTCTCATCGCGCAGGGCAGGTGGAAGAGCGCCTGGGATACCCTCGTTGCGGCAGACAAGGAATGGAAGAATCCCTACCTCCTTGCGAAGGCCACCGAGCTGGCCATCGCAGGGTCGATTGACAACGAGGGCTACCTCTCCTTCACCATCGTGGACTTGGCCAAGGGTAGCACCGTCTCCGAGGCGCGAAAAACTGCGACAGGCGCGGGCCTGATCGAGTTCTCGCCCCTCTCCCTCGCAGAAGCCCAGTCCGAGGCGGGCATATCTGCCGTACCCGTCCTCAACCTTGCCCTCGGCCACTATCTCACCGAAGCGGCGCGGCTCTTTGGCGGCGCCTGGGTCATTGAAGACGGAGAGATCGCACAACGAAGCCGCCAGTCCTACGCCGCTGCCCGCAGGGCCGGCGTCTATGATCCGACAAGCCTCCGGGCTGAGGCCGAGGGAATGCTGGATGCCGGCACTGTTTCCGATGCTACCGCCTTGCTGGTTGCAGCCGAGAGCATCGACCCCAAGGATCCCCGTACGCGCTACGACCATGCAGTCGCCCTCCTCATGCAGGAACAGGGAGACGTAGCCATGGCACAGGTGGATCTTGGCCTCAGCTTTGACAAGGAGCCTGACTCGCGCATTTCGGGCTTTGGACTCGGGGCGCAAGCCGCCTCACTTTCGGGAAACAAGGCCAAGGCCGCCGACTACCTCGATCGTGCCGGCAAGGAGTTCCCCGACCGCCCCGAACCCTACCTTTTCCGTCACTACATCGCGGTCAGCGGCAATGACGCCGTCGCCGCTTCTGCCGTCGCCCAGGCTACCCTCGACAAGTTCGGTGCCTCCCCGAACATCATCTCCTCCCTCGTGACAGCCTGGTTCCGCCAGGGGGACGCCACGGATGCCA
>JBAXTA010000374.1:0-3971 GCA_037130415.1 Spirochaetota bacterium | reverse complement strand
CCTGGCATTCGCCCTTCGTCAGCCTCCTTGAGTCGGTGATGGCGCGCGGTGACGAGAGGGTAGGGGAGCTCATCCTGGAAGCCTGGAAGCGCGGCGCGCGCCTGGACGCCTGGGAGGAGCATTTCGACCGGGAGCTATGGCGCGGAGTTCTGATGGAAGCCGACTGGAACCCGATCGCGGAGGCCAGCGCGGAACGGGATGCCGAGGCGCGCTTCCCCTGGGACGATGTTTCCATCCGCGTTTCGCGCCAGGTCCTTCTCCGCGAATGGCAGCGCAGCCAGGACCCTTCCTTTACCCCAGCCTGCGAGGAAGACTGCCGGTCCCCCTGCGGGTCTTGCAGCGATTCAGCTCCTGTTGTCAAGAACACTGCAGCACCTCGACCGGCGGTCGTCGCCAAGCGCAACCGCAGCACCAATGCAGGCAGGCTCTGTATCAGGCTTTCAATCAAGGGCCGTGCCGTCTTCTATCCCCATCTCGGGGTCATCGAAGCCCTCGAGCGGGCCTTCACCGTAAGCGGTATCCGACTTTCCTACAGCGAAGGGTTCAATCCTGCACCTCGAATGGAGATGACCCCCCCGCTGCCGCTTGGACTGCTTTCCTCCTGCGAGATCGTGTCGATCCTGCTTTCGGAGGCCCCCGACCAGTCCGATTCTGCCTGGGCTTCCTTGCTCGCCGCCAGACTTTTGGCTGCTCTGCCTGCCGACATCACGGTGATGGATCTTTCATTCATTCCACCTATTGCCGATGGCAGGCGCCATCCGACCATGGGTTCCCGGATGTGGGGCAACCGGTATCAGGTCACAGAAAGACTCGGACAAGACATCGGAGTCCTCCAAAAAGCCATGTCAGAACTGCTGGAAGTTCGGGGGATTGCCGCAACCCTTGTCGCAACCCAGGATACCATCTTCATAGATCTTCCCAATCCTGGGTCCCGCGAGAATGGCATCATGCGCCTCCTCGCAGCCGCTGCCGGAGTCGAGCATGCCCTTGAGCGCTGTTGTGTAGAAAAGACAGAGGTCCTGGCTTTGACGGGCGATTCCGCTCCAGAGCCCCTATGGAATGAGCTGAAAACCCGATAGGTCCAGATTTCGCAGTTCCCTGGGTGGACCTCTTCGAGGACCACCAGAAAGAACCCGTACTCCGGTAGACAGAATATACATTATGCGCAGTAAGATGCGGATCGAAACCGAGCATCTCCTTTCGCCTCGCTTCCATCCCCTAATTTCCGCTGATTGGTAGATACGAGTCACTCGTGCCGGAAAGCAAGGTCGGCATTGAATAGTATTCGCTGATACCATCGGAGGTGGCGACAGAAAGAATGCAAAAAACAGCATAGACGTTCGCGGGCTTATCTATTGTTCCCGTGTAATCCTCGTCACCCTGCAGCACTGAGGAGCTTGTGAAATCCTTGTAGTTCCCGCTTCCGCTGTCCTTTGCGCTTCGCTGAACCGCCGATTCCAGGGTTGTCGCTCCTCCGTATTTTATGATCGTCCAGGATGTACCGCTGGTACTTATAGTAAAGGTCGCAGGAGTCGCCGTCGCCTTGTCGGCGGCTGAAATTGGGAGCATGGTCGGGCTCGCGCTGTCAGCGAAGCGGACTTCCTTCAGGCCTTTCTGGACAAGAATCAGTTTTACGATGTCAGGGGATTGGGTTGTACTGTTGGCGAGGGTCGAGATATCTCCATAGAGGGTTGTGGCGGCACTATCTTTGTCGAAAAGCCTGTAATAGAGCCTGTATCCGATGAACTCGGTATCTGATGCATCTGCGCCGCCCAATCTGATTCCGCTTCCTTCAAAGACAAAGGTAGAGGGGGCAGAGATGGCTTTGGTGTCCTCAAGGCCACAGGAAAGGCAAAGGATGGCAGCAAAGCCCAGGGATGCCAGCGCCCCCTTGCCCCTGCCCCATCCCCAGCTTGTCACTTCTTGACCTTCTTGGCCGCCGCTGGAGGCACAAGCTCTTCAAGGCAATCTACGAGCTCGAACATCAGGACCGGCTTGTTTTTTCCCTTTACTCGGATGTTGTCAAGCTCGCGGACAATGAACTTGTCCTTGACCAGCGAATAGGTATTCTCGCTGATGATGACGCGCGTGCCATATTCCTTGTTGGTACCCTCAAGCCGGGCTCCCAGGTTCACGTTGTCGCCCATCAGGGTGATGTTCTTGCGCTTGGTGGAGCCCATGTTGGCCCAGGTCATTATTCCGGAGTTCAGGCCGATGCCGATGTTGATCTGGCGGTTTGCCGGCCACTGGGCATTGAGCTCACCGAGGCGCTTCATCTGGGCCAGCGCGCATTTGCAGGCCAGTTCCGCGTGATCAGCCTGTTCAACCGGAGCTCCCCAATAGCACATGATCTCGTCACCTACATATTTATCGAGGGTGCCGCGGTACTCCATGATGATGTTGGTCATCTCTTCGAGGTAGTTATTGAGATGGTTCACGAGTTCCTGCGGTGTCATGGTCTCCGACAGCGACGTAAAACCACGGATATCGGAAAAGAAGACCGTGATCATCTTGTCGACACCGCCGAGGCTCGGCATCCCGCCCTCAACAAGGACATCTGCCACATCGGGGCTCACATACTGGCCAAAGGTTGCCTGGATGCGCTGCTTGTCCTTTTCCTCAGTCATGGCCTTGTAGACGATGATGGCGACAAAGGTAAGGATCACGGCGATAGCCGGCCCAGGGTAGGCCAAGAGGAGTCCGGAGGAATCAAAGATCGTTGAAATTGCCAGGAAATACGCTCCGTCGAGGACAAGTACAGCCAAGAGCGAAGCAAAGAGCGGAACCTTCGGGCGCGAGCTCAGCAGGGCTATCCCCAGCACAAGAGCAAACAAGGCCAATGCATCGAGCCAGGCAGGGGCCTCATGTACGAAGTTATCCATCAAAAGGGTGTTGAGTGCGTTGGCGTGCACCTCGATGCCGTACATGATACCCATCGGGGTTTGCTTGTCGTCCGAGGCCATGCCATGGGCGAAGGCCCCCACGAGGATTATCTTGTTCTCAAGTCCCCTGGAGTTCCTTCGCCAGGTCGTGGAATCGGGGCCAGGGGCAGTCTCGGAGTAGGCTGAATAGGAACGGATGGGGAAGGTCTGGATGCTCTGGTCACCCTCCCCTGACGGAGGGCCCATGAAATTTATGTACATCTGGCAATTGCCATCGACCGGGATTTCAAGGAAGGGAACAGGCTTTGTCGTGCCAGGAGTGACAAGATTGCCCGCCTCATCAAAGATGGGGGCCTTGACCTGGATTTCGTAGGGGATACGCGTCCCCGTAGCGGCATCGTAGCGGGTTGGAGAGTCGATCCTGATCCGGTCCCCGATCTTGACATCGACATCCGCCAGAGTCTTGCCAAAATAGTTCAGCGCCAGGGAGAGGGTCAGCGAAGGAACGAAAACATCCTGGAAATGGGTCACCATGAAAGACGTGCCACCGCCTTCTTTTTCGACCTTGGGTGCCGTGGCCTCCATTTCCTTTTTCAAGCCTTCGAGGGCTCCAGCAGTCAGTGGATTGGGAACAGTGTGCCAGTTGAGGTCTGAATCCTGCCAGGCAAGTCGCTCATGGTTGGCTGCATCGATCGGAAAGCCAGGGGTCAAGGACTCCAGGAGAAGTTCCTCCTTCACCCTGCTCAATTTGCCGACGAGGGGCACCTTCCTGAACACCTTGTCTGACGAAGGCCAGAATGTGGCATGGCCATAGCCCTTTGCAACGTTGAAAAAGGGCTCAATGGGTGATTCCTGGGCAAAAAACGGAACCATATCCAGCCAATTCCCCGAGATCTTGGTCACCGTTCCAAGCCCTTCCATCAAGGCATCGCTCCGGGCAGCCATAGCCTCGGCAGTGCTGTTCTCGTCGGGAGCAAAGCTCAGCGAGGTTTCCACGAAGACCCGTCCAGAATCCCGCATGGCTGTCGCAAGCGCCTCGTCCTGATCTGGACGCCCGGTTTCAGAGGAAAAAATGATGTCGAGGAGTAC
>JBAXTA010000373.1:0-3981 GCA_037130415.1 Spirochaetota bacterium | reverse complement strand
GTCCATCGGTGAAGATGAAGACCAGATCACCTGCCTTGAGATTGATGGTCTGTTCGGCGCAGTTGATCGAATTCGCGAAACCCAGGGCCGATCCCGAAACGGGCAGTTCCATCGCCCTGCCTTCGCGCAGGATATAGGGATGGTTGTGTCCCGCGTTCGAATAGCGGAGCGTGCCGGCCTTGAGGTCGAGGACGGCGGCGAAGAAGGTAACCATCAGGCCGGAGGCCTTCCGGAATTCGAAATTGAGGCGCCCGTTGAGCCAGGAGAGCAAGGCGGCCGTGGAGAGGACCTTGCCGATGAAGGCATGTACGTACTCGGAATAGATGACCGCCTTGAGGATGCCCGTGATGAAGGCCGCCCTGACACCGTGTCCCTCGACATCCCCGATCAGGAGGAGGTAGCGGTCCTGCCCCACGGGAATGACGTCGTAGTAGTCGCCGCCGCAATAGAGGCCGGACACGGGCCGGTAACTCACCCGGAACTCGACGCCGGTCGAACCGGGCAGGTTGGGCTTGAGTATCGCCTTCTGGAATTCGCCGGCCCACCTCATCTCTTCCTCCAGGGTCTGGAGATAGGTCGCGTTGTTCCTCCGCAGCTCGCCGAAGTCCCAGGCCTTCTGTACCTCCCCGACGAGGTAATCGGAATCCCAGGGCTTGAGCATGAAGCTGAAGATGCCCGCCTGCACGGACTTGATGATCTCCGCGGTCTCCGAGTAGCCGGTCAGGAGGATGGATACGATGTCCGGGTAGAGTCGCTTGATTTCCAGGAGGAAATCCGAGCCCTTCATCTCGGGCATCTTGAGGTCAGAGATGACAATTGCCGCGTCCTTCGGACGGTCTTCGAGGAGCTTGAGACCCTGCCGCGCCGACTGGGCCATGACGATATCGAGGGAGCGCTCGGCCGCCCAATCCTCGAGCTCCCGTGCGAGGGCGTTGGTGATGTTCTGCTCGTCGTCAACGAGGAGGATAAATCGCCTGCGGATTTCCATCTACTGCTCCTTTGGCTCCGGATCGACGGGGATGAGCGGCGCGTCGCCGCTGCGCAGCGGAAAGCGGAGGCATGCCGCAGTCCCACCCTCCCGGTAGAAAGTGATCTCGCCCCGAAGCTGTTTCGAGAGGCTCATGATGAGGATCATGCCGAGTGTCTCCGCTATCGAAGGGTCAAAGCCCTGGGGCAGGCCTGCTCCGTCGTCGCGTACCTCCAACTTGAGCTTGCCGGCCTCGACCGCGCCCAGACTGATCCGGAGGCTGCCCTCCTTCGCTGCGTCGGCGAATGCATGGCCGAAGGCGTTTGCCACCAGTTCCGCGACGATGAGCCCGGCGGGGATGGCCATTTCCATGCCCAGAAGCGCCTCCTCGGCCACACAGGAAACAACTACTCGTTTCGCCGCTTCCGGCCACTCTTCGCGGATCTCATCGACAATCCCTCGAAGCGATTTCGAGAAATCTATCCTCGAGATGTCCCCGGACTCGCAGAACTGCTGGTGGATCAGAGCCATGGTGTTGATGCGGCGACCCATCGCCCCCCAGTCGCCTGGGTCGACAACCTTGCTGGACGAAAGGTGGAAAAGGCTGCTGATGATCTGCATGTTGTTGTTGACGCGATGGTGGACCTCCTGAAGGAGGAGGTCCTTTTCCCGGTTCGAGGCTTCGAGCCGCAGCGCCGCGGATTCGCGCTCGGTGACATCGCTCTTGATCGCCACGAAATTGGCGATGCGGCCGGCCTTGTCGGGGATAGGGGTAATGGTCATCTCCTCGGAATAGGTCTCCCCGGATTTCCTGCGATTGACGATCGTACCGTTCCAGACCATGCCCGCCAGTATCGTTTCCCACATCGCGCGATAGAATCCCTCATCATGCATGGTTGACTTGACGAGCTCCCGGGGATTCTTGCCGATCGCCTCCTCGAGCGAGTATCCCGAAAGCCGGGAAAAAGCGGAATTGAGCCAGATGAGCCGGCCCTCGCGGTCCGTGATGAGCATGGCGTTGGCTGCCGCCTCCAGGGCTGCGCTCTTGAGCGCAAGTTCCGCCTCGGCCTTCCTGCCCGCGCTCACGTCCGTCAGCGTTCCGACCACCTCGGTGCTTCCATCCTCGCCGCGCAGGATACGGAGCTCGTCCCTGAGCCAGATGCTCCGCCTGTCCTTCGTCGTGAAGCGATACTCCCTTGTGAGAACGTCCTTACGGATAAGTTCAGGCAGGCCGTGGATGACTTCCTTCCGGTCGTCCGGATGGACGCGGCTCAGCCACCAGCCCGGCAGAAGCGCCTCCGCCGGGGAATAGCCCAGGATCCGCTCGACGTTCTCGCTAACCCATTGCCAGACGCTGCGGCCGCCTTCGATCCTGAACGAGTAGGTGATTGTGGGGCTCGTCGCCAGATAGTGGTGCAGCCGCTCCGAAAACTCCTGCCTCTTCCGTTCGGCAGCGACCTGGACGGTGATGTCGCGCAGGTTGAACTGGATGACGCTGCGCTGGTTTACCAGATAGGCGTTGCTGACGAACTCCACATCGATCCTGCGGCCATCGGGGATTCCCAGCGATACTCGCTTGTAGCCGAGGTATTCCTTCTCCTGCAGGTCAAGGAGCCTGTCCTTGTCGGCCGCTATGTCCTTGAGGGATTCAAGCTCCCAGATATGCTTCCCCAGCAAGGCTTCGTGCGAATACCCCAGCATCCCGGTCAGCGAGGCATTCGCGTCAAGGATCCTGCCCGTCTCGGCATCGAGGATCAGGATGCCGTCTTTCGCAGTCTCGAAGAGTCGGCGAAAGCGGATTTCCGAGACACGGAGTGCATCCTCCCTCAATTCCAGATGGGCCTTCACGCGCGTCTTCACCGTGTCCGGATTGACCGGCTTTGTCAGGTAATCCACGGCACCGACTTCGAAACCTATGGTCTCATCCGCAGCCTTGTCCTTCGAGGTCAGGAAAATCACCGGAATCGAAGCTCCCGCCCCGTCTTCCTTCAGCCTGCGGCATACCTCGAAGCCGTCCATGCCGGGCATCGCGACATCAAGAAGGATCAGGTCGGGCGGCGGATCGCTGCGGGCTATCTTCAGCGCCGCCTCGCCGCCGGTCGCTGCCTTGACCTGGTAGTCTTCCCTGAGGATCTCCTCCAGGATGGCGATATTATCCGCGACATCGTCGACCACGAGAATGGTCTTCCTGCTGCCGGCGTTCATCCCTCGTTCCCTCCCTGATCGCCATTCATCGATGCGATTTCCTTGAACCGATCCGAAACATCACCGAAGGCGGCGGCGATGTCAGGATCGAAATGCGTGCCCGCGCCTTCATGGATGATCCTTGCAGCGGTTTCGTGGGTAAAAGCTGCTTTGTAAACCCGTTTGCTGATCAAGGCGTCATAGACGTCAGAGAGCGCCATGAGCCGTGCAGACAGGGGTATTTCGTCCTCGCGCAATCCTCGCGGGTATCCCGTGCCATCCCATTTTTCATGGTGGCACCAGGCGATCTCCCGTGAGTGCTGCAGGAAGGAGGCAGGGGAATCGAGGAGCTTTTCGCCAGCATGTATCGCGTCACGGCCGAGGGTGGTGTGAGTCTTCATGATCGTAAACTCCTCGGGACTCAGTTTCCCGGGCTTCAGCAGGATGCTGTCGGGAATACCCACCTTGCCGATATCGTGAAGGGACGCGGATTTCCGGAGGAGATCTATCGTATCGTCCGACAAATATCCCTTGAACCGGGGATGGTCCCTGAGCCTTTCGCCGAGCACGCTCATGTAGAATTGGGTCCGCCGGATGTGATTCCCCGTTTCATTGTCGCGGGTCTCTGCGAGGGAGCCCATGGCCACCATCGCCACATCCTGGATGGTCCTGATTTCCTGCGTCCTGCGGATGACCTCATTCTCGAGGAAGTCCCTCCTGCTCCGGATGAAATCGCTGGCTTGTTTTGCATGAAGGTGCGTCCTGATCCGCGCCAGCACGATGGGAGGACTGGGGGGTTTCGTAATGTAGTCCACAGCGCCCAGGTCGAG
>JBAXTA010000372.1:0-4044 GCA_037130415.1 Spirochaetota bacterium | reverse complement strand
GAGGGGGCGGCGGAGATCACCACCCAATACACCAACTAGGTTTACTGCCTCGTTGCCAACAACGAAGACTGATTCTGCACCCTCAATGTATTCAACTCCAGAGATATCCAAGGCCGGGGCCTGATCGAGAGGGAGGGATAGGAAGCAATCTCGAACGCTGCTGATCTTAGTAGTTGCCTTAGTTTCGTCAGAACGGGCCGACACGATATAAGCAGTTCCGATGTCTAAACCACGACCTGGAGATTGGTTACTTGCCATTTTGATTAGCTCCTTTTGACTTGGGCAGTCTTATCTTTATTACTGTGGAATTCTGAGTTTTCTGTACATCTGACTCTGATTTTATCGGGAGAGTGTTAAACTCATCGATTTCTGAAATCATTTTCGGGCTAAATCGATAAGACTCTCCATGAATACGGACTACATCCTTGTATGTCTTGACCCCCGGATCGTCCTTGAACAGCGTCTCCATGATCGCTTGCTTCAAAATACTGTAGAAGATGAACGCCGACTTAGGCTTTTTGATATCCCCGGACTCTATGGCCCTGAGTGTCTCTCGGATGATCACCTTGGGATCTCTAACACCAGAAAATATGAGGTTTTTGGTCATTGCGGTGACAGTTTTGTGTCGGCCAAACTTTACCTTGCGTTCCTCAGTCTCTGGTTCGGCCTTGTTTTCTTGGGTATCGAGATCAAATTTGAGATCCTGTCTGAGCATTATTATGGCAGTCTCATCGTACTCTCTGACATACTCGTCAATCAATTCAGAGTAGTAAAAGACTCTAGAGTGTTCTGGGACAGTTGACAAGTCCTTCAAATTGTACAGTGGTGTATCTATGTACATCTGTCTAGTTTTGAGTTCGATCCTTACAAGAGCGTAATCGTGGTCAATATTTTGAACGTGACCGCAAAATCCCTTGTCCAATCCGTCTAGAATTCGAACAAAAGAACCAACTTTAATCTTCTGAGGGGCAGACAAAAACTCCTGCTCAGTTTCCTTGATCAAACCTTGAACGTAATCGTCATCTACCATAATAGCCTTGTCAATTCGTTGCTGGTCACCATCGCAAAGAACGCCGACAACTCCGGTCACTCCCTTGAATCGCTGGAGTTCCTTCTTTTTATCAGATCTTAGGAAGACATAAGAGTTAGTCTTCAGGGTGAACACATTCAAGTCTCTGTGGTCTAGGGGCACGAATACCTCGCAGACCCCGCCATCCTTAAATATAGTTGGCATGGCCTTCCCTACTCTTCGAAGTACATTCTCCACAGTTCGTTCAGAACGAACTTCGAGTACGTACCACTTTTGCTTCTGTAGTTTTGTACAGTCACCGAATTTTAATATCACCGCTGGCCCCACCTTGTGAAATGAGGTCCACCATCTCAGAATAGGTTAGCTCTCTGGACCTTTGAATCATTGGTTTAGATTCTGAGAGAGGGATAGCGATTGAGGGGACTTCAACTCTATTTGAGTCCATAAGCTCCCGTACTAGGAGATATAGGGCAGACGAGGGCATCAAAACAGTTGATTTCCACTTGATAAACATCTCCCCTATCTTTCTATAATTACTCAATTTCTCAATTAATTCTGAATCTTTATTTATGAATGCCTGTGAGTAAATGGAAAAGAGGGTGTCTACTATGTCGATGAACTCGTAACGATTCTTGATGTGAGT
This sequence comes from Spirochaetota bacterium, assembly GCA_037130415.1. Taxonomy (GTDB): domain Bacteria; phylum Spirochaetota; class Spirochaetia; order Treponematales; family Rectinemataceae; genus CAIJMU01. The sequence goes on along the minus strand of JBAXTA010000372.1, from coordinate 2,371 downwards.
GGCTAACTCCATTGGGTCCTGCTGATTTGCAATGTGTAAAAGGAGTTTCCGACACTGATCATCAAGATCAGAGGTAATACCTGACATGGACTCCAAATTCAGGCGACCCGATATAGAAGCGGCCTGGAGCATAATCAAAGCCTGAGAGGGCACTCCGTCTACTTTTCTCGCTAGAAAATCTAGTGCTTCTAAATCAAACTGAACTCCCTGGGCTGCACAAACACTACTCAGTAGTCCTGTCAGTTCCTTTACGGATAGCTTGGAGCAGGTAATGCGAAGAGCCCTAGATCGGAGACACTGTTCAATCCTTCCAGTCGCTACGAATGCAAATACTTGGTCAGAGCGGGAACGATCCATTAGGGCCGCAATCTCCTCACTCTGATCCTTTGTCAGCTTATCCGCATGGTCCCATATAAGACATTTGTACTCTGAGAAATCCTCTTGCTTGAGGATCTGACCGAATCGCTCCGGCCCAATCGTAATCGTGTTCTCTTCTGGTAGCAACGAGGCTAGGAATAGCTTGGCGATAGTGGTCTTGCCACACCCATTAGGGCCATCAAACATATAGGCTCGTGGGGCCTTACCCTTAGCCGCCAAAATGCGCCGAAGCAACTCTAGAGCTTCGTCGTTACCAACGATTTGATTCAAATTAACTGGTTTCCAGAACGTCACTATGTATCCTATGTCATCAGACCCACGCCATTAAAAGACAGCTAGCCTTCAACCTCTTTAATGGTCTGGAAGTAAACGAACACGGCGGTCTTGAGCGAGTCATAATACATCTGCCAGAATTCTGAGATGGTTGGGGCCGCATCCGTAGCTTTTACGTGCTGTTTGATTGTGTACTTGAAGTCCTCGATGTTCAGACCACGCACCACCAGACCCGGCATATCCTTATGGGCAATATTGGGGCTAGCGTGTACGCTGAATCGCTTAGACAGGATCTGCTTAGTCTCTCCAGAACGCATTGTCTTTTCAGTGTACTCAGTGAACATCAGGTCAGCTTCAGAAACCAGTGTCTCTTCATTCGATTCCATCAGTTCAATGGCCTCGAAGTTAGTTTTGACACCAGTGGGAGAGGGCATATTCTCGTTCAGCAACACTCCCATAGGAGCGGACATACCGATGTGGTAACCCTGGAACTCAGTGAACGCACAGAACGCTTTGAGGATCTTTTCCATCGTGCCGTTCTCATGGGGTTCGATGCCGTCTGGCCCGTGCAGCTTCATGGAGCCAAGGCGAAGGATGACCTCTTCCTTGATAGTAGAGCCGAGGTACAGCTTGTTGATAGCTTCTGAAATCTGGGACTGATCCAAGTCTTCGACCAGATCGGGGGTGGCAACTGCTAGGCCCAACGTTTCAAACAGGATCAACGCTTCGGTTACGACTGGCTTGGATACGCTGTTTAACCACACCAAGTCCTGATTGAAGTCCACGATAAGCTGGTGATGCTTACGGGTGAACGTATTGACATCCTGTACCGCTTCGGCAATCTGCTTCTTGATTTCTCCAGTCTGGAGCTTGAAGGGTGCGCCGTAATCATACGCCATCTTCTCCTTCTTGGAGTTCGCATCCATTGCATCGATGTACTCAAAGCACATCATCCATGCGCCGTAGGTGCCATCAGATACGAGCCAGTTATCAAGATCCGGCTCCCAGAACGAGGGAGTCAGCTTTATGCTTGTTCCAGAATCTGGATCGGTTACGGTATACTTCTTCTCATCGTACACCCACTCAGACAGGTCTTTCTGACTAGCTAGGGCAGAGCCCAGATCTTCGATTGTCTCCTTACCCTTGTTGCTTACTAGGGCGATTTCGTCCTCGTCTCCGAGGCGAGGGCTTGAGTAAGGGGCTAAGCCAACCGTATGGGTCTTATTCTGAATGGCCTTACTGACAGCTACGAGAGGAACAAGGGAGGATCCAACCTCACCAAATGCCTTTTTAAAAATGTCAATCGGCTGATCCACCGCATCCTGTGCCTTTACGATCTTGAAAACAGTCCAAGATCCCTTGCTGAACATTGTCATGCACTTTCTCCTTTTGGTTAGTCTTTCTTTTGCTTCTGCATCTTGACGTATTTAACCAGTTTCTTCTTTTTGCTTCTGACCAAGCCCACCAGGGGACTGGGGAGCCCCCACTTATTAATCATACAATCAAGGGCGGCGAGGAATTCTTCATAAGGGTAAGTGGTAGTGAGCCAGCCGCTAGGGTACTCAATAACCCACTCAGATCCGCCGTCTGAATACCCTATATTAAACACGTTGAAGATGAGGGGTACCTCAGTCCATTCGGTGAACAAGAACTTACTCAGCATCAAACCGTGTTCAGGGTAGTCCTTGAGTAGAACTGTTAGGTATGCGGCCAGCTTTTC
>JBAXTA010000371.1:0-4058 GCA_037130415.1 Spirochaetota bacterium | reverse complement strand
TCGGACTGACCAACGTGGCAACTACCCTCCCCCTCGGCAGCACGGGAGCCAAGGCCTTCTGGGCCAAGTGGACGGCCACCTCCTACGCCATCACCTACAACCTCGACAGCGGCACAAACTCAGGTTCCAATCCCGCGACCTATGACGTCACGAACACAGCCATAACCCTGGCGGCACCGACACGGACAGGCTACAGCTTTGGTGGCTGGTACACTGAAGTCGGACGGACCAACGTGGCAACTACCGTTACCCAGGGCAGCACGGGGGCCAAGGCCTTCTGGGCCAAGTGGACGGCCATCTCATACGCAGTCACCTATGATGGTCAGTCGGCAACCACGACAGCGAGCCCCACGAGCCAGACTGTGACGTACCCAGCCACAACCGTTGCAGCCCTGCCCACCGCCCCGACCAAGACCGGCTATACCTTCGGGGGCTGGTGGACGGCTGTCTCCGGCGGCGGAACCCAGTTCATCGCAACTACCACGGTCTCGGCCAACCTCACCGTCTACGCCAAATGGACGCAAACTGGTCCGGCAGCACTCACCATCGTTCTGCCGACTGCACCGAGCTCCACCGCGCTTAGTTTCTCCAACGGCAGCCAGGCCATTACGAGCTTCACGGTCAACAAGGGTTCGACCTTCACCATCCAGACAAGTTCTGGCGCCAGTATCACGGGCTGGTATCTCGACTCCGAACTTACGAAACTCGTCGGCCAGACCTTGCTCGACATCAACTCGACCTCGCTTGCCCTCGGCCGTCACTTCCTCCTGCTGGATGTGATGGCAGGGACGAAGGCTGCATCGGGCAGCATCTACTTCGATGTGTTGAAGCCATGAGCAGCGCCATTTCGATCCGCATTGTCCCTTCGGACCTCTCTGTCGCGAGGCGAATGACGACTAAACCAAGGAGAAGCTTCACCATGAGGAAGAAAATCGCCATATTCGGCCTTGCCTCGGCGCTTATGCTTGCGGGCTGCGCTCTGCCTGGCTTCGACAAGCCTGCGGAAAAGGCAGGCCCGCTACTGGGCAGCCTATCCCTCCGCATCGGCGTCCCGGGCAACTTTTCCGGCCGGACTATCGTACCCTTAAGCTCGGACCTTCCAGCCATCACGAATTATGCGATCACCCTGACCCGTAGTAGCTCCACGACCGTCACCACGACCGCCACGAGTACGTCCTGTAGTGTTGAGGCCCTCGATTACGGCGATTGGAGCATCCAGGTCGACGGAAAGACCGATTCCGCCGCCATAGTGGCCAGCGGAACCGGAACGGTGACTATCGCTTCGACCTCCGCCACCAACGCGACCGTATACCTTGACTATATAGTGGCTGCGACAGGCAGTTCCGGATCGGCTTCTGTGACACTACTCTTTCCGACGACACAGGGCATCACACTGGGCCACGATGGTGTCACGGGAAGCCTCGACGGCACGGACATCAGTTCGTCTCTAGAAGTGGTTGACAACGGCGACTCGACTAATAGCAAGGTGGTTTTCAGCTCCTCGAGCATAGTGAGCGCGAATCCACTTCTCTCGATAACCCTGAAAAAGGGCTCGGCGAAGCTCCTTGTCTGGACCGAACGCATCTGGGTGTACAAAGGAATCACCACCACGGCCTCGGTGACCCTGCCCAACTCGCTCTTTGCCGTTGCTCCTCCCGCGCCAAGCTCGCTTACGCCTAGCTGCTCGGGCTATGCCCTGACTTTGACCTGGCCCGCCGTCTCCATCGCCGAAAGCTACACTCTCGAGCGTTCGACCAATGCAGGGACCACCTGGACGGTTGTTGCCTCGGGGACTGGACTGCCTGCGGGGACGCTGAGCAAGACCGAGACCATTTCGGCCGGGGTTGACTACCTGTATCGGATTTCGGCTGTCAACAACTTTGGCAGTTCGGAACCAACGCTGTCTTCGTCTGTCGGCCTTTGTACCGTCACGTTCAGCAGCAATCTCTCCTTGGCTGGAGGTACCTGGCCTGAAAAAGACACCACCACCGGTTGCGCCGAAGCCAGCCCCTCGAGTGTTGTCGTCCTAAAGGGCGGAACGGCGACCCTGCCAACGCCACCAACCTATGCATATAAATACAAGCCATGGTCTGTTTGGTATTATGGCTCCTATTCTTTCGGTGGATGGAGTACAACGAGCAACGGCAGCGTGAACTTTACTGCCTCGACAGCGGTCACCGCCGACACCACCGTGTATGCGTATTGGAAAGCGACGATCAGCTACGACAAGAACGCCAGTGATGCAAGCACCATTTCTCCTACGCAAATAACAGTCAGGCCTCCCAATTATACAATGCCGAGCGCTTCTGCCGTTTCAAGCCCGACGAGACCCAATTATGTGTTCGGCGGTTGGCGGGTGGACTCTGCCGGCACTACTACATTGCCTGACGATGTCAGGGGAGACATGACAGTCTATGCCAAATGGTCTGCAGCCACCTTCCGGAGCGTAGCCGCGGACAGTAGCGGCGCCACGCTGGTAGGAGTCAAGAATTGCCTGGGCAAAATACTGCGTTCGACCGATCAAGGCACGACCTGGACCCCCCTGACTGATGATGCTGGCGCAACTTCGCAAGAAAAGCTGTGGAACCATGTCTGGTGCTCCGATGACGGACAGACCGTTCTTGCCTACTACGAAGCCAGCCCGGCCACAAGTTCCCAATTCTATATACGAAAGTACGACGTCAACAATACTGGTTACCGTTGGAGCAATATCACACCTTTTACCATGGGAACCATCAATTGTGGATACGTAAAGCTCTCCGGTGATGGCAGTACCATTGCGATGGTTGTCGGCAGTGATCTCTTGGTGTATTCCGGGACGTCCTTTTCCTCGCCGATTTCCAGTACAGCCATGGGCATGGGTCCCACTGGTATTGCGGTGTCCACGGATGGCACTCGCATCATTGCGCTCGGATCTAGCAACAATAAGCGCGTAGCCTACTACAGCGATAACCGTGGTTCTATTTTCAACAAAAGGAATAATCCTGCCTACGACGGCCAGAGTAGTCAAAGTGGCGGCTGGTACGGGGGTTTCTATACGACCGACGGCAGCATCATGCTCTTCCCCCAATTCGACAATGACAGTGGTTCTTCTACCTCGGCTTGGGTTTCTGTCAGTTTGGATCGCGTGACCTGGACCCGCAAAACCACTACAACCTTGATGGATTGGGGTTTTTCTACGGTGGACGGGAAACCCGATGGCTCACTGATCTACGGCATGAATTCCGAGGTAGGCGGAATGCAAATCCAGAAACTCGACGGTGGATCCTGGAGTTATGTCACTGACAATGCGGATGTTTCTCCCCTTGTACACGGCGGATCCTGGCCAGCTCTACGGCAGTGGTCGGACCTATCGGCTTCCGATAACGGTCTAAAGCTGTCGGCTGTCGGGAGGGTACAATCGAATGACACCGATTTCCAATTCTGGACCTCGACTGACGGAGGGGCGACTTGGACAAAGCACTGATGTGAGGTGAAGTGACAAGCCTGCGGGGTCTGACCCACGGGCTAGCCGATGCCGAGCCCAGGGGGTCAGACCCACGGGCTGTCGAACCGGCGGGGTCTGACCCTGCCTGAGTTACCGCCCCCGAAGCTGCCGCAAGGCCAAGCTTCGAGGGCTTTTCTATGAAGCGCCCGCAGGCGAGCCCGGAGGGTCCCCTCGGTTTTGCTTTTTTCCACCGAATTTTCCGCCCGTTTTGAATTCCTGCCGCCGCCTCCGGGCGTACTGGTGGTGGGAGGCATCGCCATGCAAATCGGCATCAAACCCACCGTTGATATCGTGTTTAAGAAAATATTCGGTTCAATTGACCACAAAGACCTGAGCCTCCACTTCCTCAACGAGCTTCTGCCGCTCGCAGGGAGGGAGCCGGTTTCGTCCCTCACTATCCTGAACCCCTACCTCATCGCCGACTTCGAGGGCGACAAGGAGGTGAGCCTCGACCTGCGGTTTGAGGAAGAAAGCAAAAGAGACCTGCAGGTAGAAATGCAAGTCAGGCAACGCGGTGCCCTGGACAACCGCATGCTCACTACCTGGTCGAAGCTCTACACCAGCCAGATCG
>JBAXTA010000370.1:0-4058 GCA_037130415.1 Spirochaetota bacterium | reverse complement strand
CCAGGGCGATGAGGCCGAGGAGATCGAAGCGGTAGGGCTTTTCTGCCTCTATGAGGACATCGATGTCACTATCCGGCCTCGCGTCACCACGGGCCCGGCTTCCAAAGATCCGAAGGGAGGTGATCCCATAGGTACGGGCAAGCTCCTCGCGCCGGGAGCGGAGGTAGGCGATAGGATCTCGATTCATGGCTTCAAACATGGCTGCCTCCGGTCAGCGAAAGTATAGACTATGCATGATAGATGACGCGAGAGTTGCCGGTGGTGCCGCCCGCTGGGATGCTGGTTCGGGAGGAAGGTCGCGGGTGGGCGGGGCATGGAGGGCTCCTTGCTTTGTACGACGGGGAATGGGGAATTGCGTCAGATTGCAACAAGGATGGACTTTGGTTGCAATCTCAAGTGTTTCTAGGTGAATGAATTGACAAGAGGAATTGCAACTTGGATTGCAATTTGGCCTGTGATCTTGAACCATGGTTGCAATCCCCTGAATCAGCCCCTGGATACCAACGGGCTGCTCTTGTGGCTCCATGGTGGTGGATACGGCCTTCCTCGGATAGCTCTCTGAGCAGGACCTGAATCTGACTCCGCTCAAGGAAGGGAAGCACCTGACGGAACTCCTCCATCCTGGCGCCAGAACTCTCCTTGATGTGCTTGAAGAGAAGCTCCTTGTTCGTCTCCCGATCCAAACCCTTTTTCCGTGTATAGATGCCGCTTTTGCTGACCGCCGCATAAAGACGGCGCGCCAACATATAACCGCGCTTTCCCTTGCCGATTTTCTCGACAAGACCTTCCTCGAGTAGGCGATCCCGTGCGGTTTCCAGGCGCGCCGGAATCGATACGCCTGAGAATACTCGGTCGATCACGATGAGCTCGGCTGTGGAGAAGGCGTCGACTCGGTCCTTGCCAATGGATTCCAGCACCCTGAGAAACTCGGGATTACGGAGTTCGCCGTGAAGGGTGACCCAAAAGTGCTGAGCATCGGAGTGGCTGAAATCCGGTTCTGCCTTGCTTTCCCTGATGCACGACTCATAGATGAGGTTCATTCCCTGGCCCGCGCGCTCAACAAGGCCAGCGCGCGCAAGGGATTCGGCGATCCTTCTGTTGCGGGGGGACTGTTCCCAGAGAATCGTCTCCAACTGTATCCCCGGAGGCAGGCCGCCAGGGCTCACGATCTCGATGCGTCGCTGGTACTGTCGAACGAAGACCGAGCCCGCCATCCGGTAGTCCCGGTGGCTCACCGCGTTGAGCACCGCCTCGCGGACGGCGCGCTCGTTGAAGGTCGGCACGTCGAGCACGAAGAGGCCCGACTGGAAGTGCTGGAGGTCGTTGCGGAGGTTGATGGTGCTCCAAAGCTCGTCGTACCAAGAGAAGAAGCCCTGGCGGAACTCCTTGCGCGCCTGGGCCGGCCCCGAGGCGTCGGAGGAGCGGTACTCGAAGATCAGCTCGCTCTGGGCGAGGAGGCGTCCGAGGGCCTCCCTGGTCCCGAAGAGAACGAGGGCCGCAATGGTCAACTTTCCGCCAACGAGGAGTTCGGCATCGGCGAGGAGTTGTTCGGCTCCACGTCCGGCGATCCGCTCGTCGCCCGCCTTCCTCATCCAGCGCTGCCTGAAGGCCTCGATGGAGGCTGGGTCGAGATCGTCTATCGTCGCCGCCTCGACGGGCTCGGCCGAATAGTCTGGCCCGGATTCTTCGAAGATCCGCCTGAGTACATCGGGCAACATGGGCACAAGATCTTCGCCAGAGCGCATGAAGTATCGACCTTCGTAATGGATGGGCATGCCGATGGGACGGGATGGCACCGTGAAGAGCAGGACCCGACCCGCGGGATGGCTGAGTTCCTCGGCATCGACACGGATGTGGAGGCGGGATGCGATCCCTGCCTTTGTCTTCTCGAGGTCGAGGAAGGCCTGGGTGCCGACGACGCGTCGAGGCAGCTTGTCGGTGACACCCAAGACCATGGCACCACCGCCCTCGTTGGCGAGGGCGACGCAGTACTTCACGAGGAGCTCGAATTCGAAACTGGTCTTGGCTTCCTTGAACTCGAGGTGCTCGCCTTCGGGGAGGGACATGAGGCGATCGAGCTCGCCAAGACTCATGTTCATGATAGTTCCGAGGTTCCGTGGATGAAATCCAAGGTACTATCAGTGCTCATGCATCTCGTCCCTCGAGAGGCGGGGTGTCAGCCATGGCGTCCTCCGTGGTATTCAAGTCTGGGCAAGGCATTATACGTCGCGGTCTGAGGCTTGGGTAGCACGTTTTCCACAGACTTCCCGGTAGTCACAGGCCGCGCATTTCTTCTCCCCCGGCTTGAGAGGGAAGGCTCCTGCCCGAATCCCCGCCAAAGCCGCGCGGGCTTTGGCCACCGCCTCAGCAAGCTCAGATTCACCCAGGCTGACACTCGAGCGTTCCCCCTCCCGCAAAGCGTGGAGGTAGGCTCCCCGGACATCCCAGCCTTCCCGCCCGGCGGCATGCGAGTAGACACGGAGCTGCCATTCGGAGCGGGACTCGAGGTCCTCCCAGGCGGCGACCTTGTAGTCGACCACGGCCAAGCTACCCGAGGCCTCGCCCTCCCCATCGAGGATGACATCGGCGCGGCCTGAAAGGAGGCCATCGTCAGTGTGGAGCTCGAAGGGACGCTCTACGGCCCAGATGCGCTGGAGGTCGTCGCCGTAGTCTTCAAGATAGCGCTGCACGAGTTTTTGAGCCGAGGCTCGCATCCGCTCGTGGCTGGAAGGATTGGCGAAGGCTGCGTAGAACTCGCGCAGGGCCAGAGTCGCGGCTTCGTCGCTCGAAGGAACCTTCCCCTTGTGGATGGTGATTTCGGCGAGATTGCGGTGGACATGGTGAACAGCGTTGCCGTAGCCTAGCTCCTCGGCCAGCATGTTCTGGAAGCCGAAGGCCTTGCCGAGGCGGAAGCGATAGCCACAGTCTTCCCAGGTGGCGATGTCGGAAAAGGAAAGCTCGACAGGATCGTGAGCCTGGTCCGAGGCTGCCCGATCGCGGATAGGGCAAGGCAGATCAAGGGAGTTCCCCAAGGGCTGCCCTTTGGCCAGTTCGAGGAGGTAGGGAGAGGGGCTGAACTTCCGGGTCTTCTTCTCGAAGGCTGAGCTGTAGAGCATATCGCGGGCACGGGTCATGGCGGTGTAGAAGAGGCGCCGCTCGTCCCCATCGGTTCCGGCATAGCGTTCCCGCTTTTCGAGGGGAAAGACAGTCTCGGGGAAGGGAGAGTCATCGTCCATTCCCGTCTTGCCCGAGGGGAAGCGTCCAGCCACAAGGCTCGGCAGGAAGGATCGCGCTGGGTGTGGATAGCGTAGGCCAGGGCATCGGCCTCGGAGGCAAAGGTTTTCTCATAAGCCGTGACGTGGAGAAGGCCGAGGGATTCCGCGGCGCTGACGCGGGTATAGCCATCAATGAGGATGCGGGAGCCATCGGGTTTCTTCCAGACATTGACCGGCTTGGAGGGATCGAAGCCGTTGACCGCCATGTCAGCCTTGATTGCCGCAAGGACCTCGGGCTTGATGATGAAGAGCGAAGCGAAGGCCTCGGCCTTGGTGATCTGGTCGAGGGAGAGCGTGATGCCGATAGCCTTGTCGCCCGAGTTGTTTACGGCGGCCTTGTCAGGACGTGTGGTCATCGTGAGCTAGGCCATGGTCAGAACCTCCCGGAAGAGCGATCAGCACCGCAGTTGGCAGCGAGGGAAGCAATGGCGGAATGGAGAGGGGCTTTGGCGGTGGAGGCGGTGATTTATTCGCCTGTGTCGATCGAGCGGCGGATGAGGGATGTCTCGGGAATGGTGACTGGCGCGATGATGTCGCCGAAGGCATCACGGAAGAGGGATTCGTATTGGTTGCGAAGGGTATCGGGATTGTCGGAGCGAGCCGGTTTGTAGAAGTTGAAGAGAAGGTGCCAGGCGCGGAGTTTGTCCGTTTCGCGGCGAAGCTGGGACTGGAAGAAGAGCGCGCCTTTGAAGTCGAACTGGGAGAAGGCGACCGGCGTGATGATGAGGTCGGCGGCATGGATGGCGTTCAGGACGAGGTTGTCGTAGGTCGGCGGGGTGTCCA